>JAEYWU010000110.1 GCA_023428785.1 Pseudomonadota bacterium | reverse complement strand
GCGGTGAAACCGACCTGGCTCGTCCGACCGCCGACGGCGTCCGCGAGCCGCTCAACCGCCGCGCCACGATCGACATCAACCGCTAACCAGCGGCGACCGATCAAAACGCTGGCCTAGAGCCAAAGACCAAGCGAACCCCCGGAGAGCGATCTCCGGGGGTTTTGCCGTCTCAGGCGGCCTTGCGGCGGGAATGGCGGCACAGGACCGAGCCGCTGGACTGGCCGGCCAGGTCGAAGCCGAGGCCCTGGAACAGGGCGCGGGCGCGCCGGTCCGCGGCGGGCAGGCGGGCGACGAAATCGCCCTCGTCGAAATGCTCGAGTCCGGCGCCCAGCAGCTTTCGCGACCAGCCCCGGCCCCGGTATTCGGGGGCGATGACGATGTCGACGGCCCACAGGCCGGGTTCCAGGGCGTCGAAGCGGATCGCGCCGATAGCCTGATCGGTGCGCACGGCCTCGCCGATGAAGATGAGCCGGTCGGTGCGGCCGAGCGACAGCTCCAGACGCGTCAGATGATCTTCCCAGACTGGCTCGCCCCAGGCGGTCGGGGCGTCGGGTTGGAGGGCCGTGGACCAGTCGAACAGGCGCTTGGCGTCAATCAGGCTGGCGTGGCGCAGCCGCAGGATCTCGACCGGCAGGGGCCCCGTCACGGGGCGGCGGGGGCCGGGGCGGGCCGCGCGAAGCGGCGGCGGACATCGCCCAGGGCCCCGGGGACCAGCGACCAGGGCTCGATGAAATAGCGCTCGAACAGCCGGCGCGGCTCCACCGCGAAACGGAACAGCCACTCCAGGCCGAACCGTCCGGCCCAGCGCGGCGGGGTCGGGACGACGCCGGCCTCATAGTCGAAGGCCGCGCCGATCGGATAGATGACGGCGCGCCCGAGCCGGTGGCGATTGGCGAGGATCCATTGCTCCTGGCGTGGCATGCCCATGCCCACGAACAGGACGTCAGGGTCATAGGCTGCGATCTGGGCCAGGACCGCCTCGTTCTCTGCGCCGGCCATGTCGAAGAAGCCGTGCCGCTCGGCGATCTGTGCGCCGGGGAAGCGCTTTCGGATGGCGGCGGCGCCCTTCGTGCCGACCTCGGGCGCACAGCCGAGATGGAAGACGCGCCAGCCTTCGCTGAGAGCGCGCGTCCAGAAGGCCTCGCGCCAATCCAGATAGGTGCAGCGGTTCTCGGACGACAGACGGTGACCCATGAGCCGGCCCCAGGCGATCAGGGGCGTGGAATCGATCTCGATGATGTCGGCCTGCTCGAAGAAGGCCGCGAGCTCGGGCTTGCGGCGCAGCAGATGCAGGCTGTGCAGGTTGTGATTGGCGACCAGCCCGCCGGTGCCTTCGGCCAGACGCGCGGCCGTGAAATCGAACACGCCGGCGGCGGTCGTCACGTCCATCTCGGCGCCGAGCAGGCGGATGCGGGCAGGGGAGGCCATGCCGCGATCATGCCTCACGGGTCTTTAGGTCTGTTTGCCGGAGAGGGTTAACGGGTGAGCGGGGGTGACGCTCGCAAGGGGTGGGGGTATAGGCCGTCCCCGAACTGCAAGAGAGCACCCAAGATGCGCGTCGCCATGATCGGAACCGGCTATGTCGGCCTGGTGTCCGGGGCCTGTTTCGCCGACTTCGGCCACGTCGTGACCTGCATCGACAAGGATGCGTCCAAGATCGAGCGCCTCGAACAGGGGATCATGCCGATCTATGAGCCAGGTCTGGACCAGCTGGTGGCCGACAACGTCGAGGGCGGCCGGCTGTTTTTCGCCATCGACGGCGCCCAGGCCATCCGCGAGGCGGACGCGGTCTTCATCGCGGTGGGCACGCCGTCGCGGCGCGGGGACGGCTATGCGGACCTGACCTATGTCTATGAGGCCGCGCGCGAGATCGCCGGCCTGATCGACGGCTTCACCGTGATCGTCACCAAGTCGACTGTGCCGGTCGGCACCGGCGACGAGATCGAGCGGATCATCAAGGAAGCCCGGCCCGACGCCGAGTTTGCGGTGGTGTCCAACCCCGAATTCCTGCGCGAAGGCGCGGCCATCAACGACTTCAAGCGGCCCGACCGCGTGGTCGTGGGCATCGAGGATGAACGCGCCCGGGCGCCGATGACGGAACTGTACCGTCCGCTGAACCTGAACGAGACGCCGATCCTGTTCACGGGCCGTCGCACCTCGGAACTGATCAAGTATGCGGCCAACGCCTTCCTGGCGATGAAGATCACCTTCATCAACGAGGTGGCGGACCTTTGCGAAAAGGTCGGGGCGGACGTCCAGCAGGTCGCCAAGGGCATCGGCCTGGACAACCGCATCGGCTCCAAGTTCCTGCACGCCGGTCCGGGCTACGGCGGCTCGTGCTTCCCCAAGGATACGCTGGCGCTCGTGCATACGGCCGAGGACGCCGGCGCGCCGCTGCGGCTGGTGCAGACCACCGTCGAGGTTAACGCCGCGCGCAAGAAGCAGATGGCGGAGCGCGTGATCGAGGCCCTGGGCGGCAGCGCGGCCGGCAAGACGGTCTGCCTGCTGGGCGTGGCCTTCAAGCCGAACACCGACGACATGCGCGACGCGCCGTCGCTGGATGTAGCCCCGGCCCTGATCGCCGCCGGCGCGACGGTCCAAGCCTTTGACCCGGAAGCCATGCACGAGGCGGCCAAGCTGCTGCCCGACGTCGTCTTCAAGACCGGCCCCTATGAGGCCGTCGAGGGCGCCGATGTGGTGGTGATCCTGACCGAGTGGAACCAGTTCCGCGCGCTGGATCTGGCGCGGGTCAAGGACCTGGCCAAACAGGCGATCATCGTGGACCTGAGGAACGTCTACCGGCCGGACGATGTCCGGGCGATGGGCTTCGCCTACACCTCGATCGGGCGGGCGTAGGATCCGACCCTATTCGGCGCTCATCGCCAGGGTGACCAGTTCGCCATAGTAGGGATTGGACGGTTCGCGCTGGCGCTCGCCCCAGCCGATCACGAGAGCCGCTGTCAGGACCGCCGAGACCACGGCGATCACGCCGAGCTTGAGCCCGCGCATGAGGGCGGCGAATTCATCGCCCTCGTATCGATGTGGTAGCTGGCCCCGGTCCAAGCGAACTCCCCTGCTTGGGAGCCAAAGGAACACCGGAGCGCGGACCTTGGCAAGGCGGCGCGGCAAAGAAAAACACCCCGGAGCGAGGCTCCGGGGCGCTTCTGTTTGGATCGATGCGCGATCAGCCCTGGAACGGACGGATCACGATCTCGACGCGACGGTTGGTGGCGCGGCCGGCATCGGTGTCGTTGGACGCGACCGGGGCGCGCTCGCCCATGCCGGCGACGTACAGACGCTCGCGCATCACGCCGCGCTGCAGCAGGTAGCCAGCGACCGACGAGGCGCGGCGCTCCGACAGACCCTGGTTGTATTCGTCCGAACCGCGCGAGTCGGCGTGGCCAATGACATCGACGATCGACTGGTCGTAGGTGTTGAGAACGTTCGCCACATCATCGAGCACCGCATAGAAGCGGCTGTCGATATTGGCGCTGTCGTAACCGAAGGTGACGTCGGACGGCATGCGCAGGATCAGGGTGTCGCCTTCGCGGGCCACGCCCACGCCGGTGCCCGACAGTTCCTGTTCCAGGGCCCGCTGCTGGCGGTCCATGTAGTTGCCGATGGCGCCGCCGGCCAGGGCGCCGACGCCCGCGCCGATCAGGGCGTTGCGGCGGCCCTGCTCGGAATCGGAGGTGTTGGTGAGGTAGCCCAGCAGCGCGCCGCCGATGGCGCCGGCGATAACACCGGTTCCAGTGTTGTTGCGGATGGGCTGGGAACGATAGGGATCGGTCGTGGTGCAGCCGGCGACGAGAAGGGCGGCGGCCGAGATGCCGATGGCAAGGGCCTTGAGGGTCATGAGGAGTCTCCTGGGTTCGGGCCGGTTAACGCGGCGCGGTGAGGCGGGTTCCTGCAAAGCTTGAATATTATGGCCAAGCTTGGACCAGACCAACCCATTCCGCACGAGCGCGTTTCGGGATAGACCGCCGCCCTTGAACCGAGGCTGAACCGTGACCCAGGGCCAATCTTCAATCGAACCCGTTTCCATGAGCCGTTTCGACGGCGATTTCGAAGGCTTCTCCAAGGACCTGGGCGACAGCTTCGCCCGCTATGGCTTCGCCGTGATCGAGGACCATGGCCTGGACCAGGCCGTGATCGACCGGGCGCTGGCCGACACCAAGGCCTTCTTCGCCCAGGACGCGGACACCAAGAAGAAATGGCATGAGCCGGGCACGGGCGGCGCGCGCGGCTATACGCCGTTCGGCACCGAGGCGGCCAAGGACGCCGATGTCGTGGACCTCAAGGAGTTCTGGCACACAGGCCGCGAACTGCCCGAAGGACACCCCTACCGGGCCTTCATGCGCGACAATGTCCGGCCGGATACGCCTGCTGGCTTCCATGACAGCGCCTATGGGTTGTTCACGGCGCTGGATGAGATGGGGGCCAAGCTCCTGACCGCCATCGCCCACTATCTGGGCCTGCCGGACGACTGGTTCGCCGACAAGGTCGAGATGGGCAACTCCGTACTGCGCCTCTTGCACTATCCGCCGATCCCGGCGGATGCGCCGGGCGTGCGGGCCGGGGCGCACGAGGACATCAACGTCATCACCCTGCTGCTCGGCGCCGAGGAGGGCGGGCTTCAGGTCATCGACCGCAGAACCGGCGAGTGGCTGCCGATCAATCCGCCGGCGGGCGCCCTGGTAGTCAATATCGGCGACATGCTGCAGCGGCTGACCAATCATGTCCTGCCGTCGACCAGCCACCGGGTGGTCAATCCGCCGCCGGAGCGGCGCGGCTTCGCACGCTATTCGACGCCGTTCTTCCTGCACTTCAATCCGGACTTTCTGATCGAGACCCTGCCGTCGACGGTCACGCCGGAGAACCCGGACCGCTATCCCGAGCCGATCACCGCACAGGACTATCTGCTGCAGCGGCTGCGCGAGATCCGGCTTCTCTGATCGATGACCGAGGGGGCTGATCAGCCGCAGAAGACGAGGCGACGGATCGGCTGTTTGCCGATCTTTCTGCTGCTCCTGTTCATGCCGCTGGGCGGGGTGCTGATCCATGCGCTTATCCCGCCGCCGGTCACCATCCTCATGGTCGGGCGAATGTTCGAGGGCGAGGGGCTGCACGTGCGCTGGCGCGGGCTGAACCGGATGTCGCCTGATCTGGTCGACGCCGTGATCGCGGCCGAGGACGCGCGGTTCTGCGCCCACGACGGCTTCGACTTCGAGGCGATCGAGGAGGCCATGGAGGAGAACGCGCGTGGCGGCCGGGTGCGCGGCGCCTCCACCATCACCCAGCAGACCGCCAAGAACGTCTTCCTTTGGCCGGGCCGCGGCTGGATCCGCAAAGGGCTGGAGGCCGGCTACACCGTCCTGATCGAGACCTTCTGGTCCAAGCGCCGGATCGTCGAGGTCTATCTGAACGTCGCCGAGATGGGGCCGGGCGTGTACGGGGCCGAGGCGGCCGCGCGGTACTGGTTCGGGAAGAGCGCGTCGGAGCTGACGCGGACCGAGGCGGCGCGTCTGGCGGCCATCTTGCCCAATCCGCGAGAATACAATGCGAGTAATCCAGGCCCCTATGTGCGCCGGCGCACTCGCGCGATCCTGGGCAACATGGGAACCATCCGGGCCGAAGGGCTTTCGGACTGCGTAGCTTGACGGGAGGCGCCCGGGGTAGTCCCTTGCGCGCCGATTTGGGACGGCCCTTCAGGGGTGGGCGCGTCCGTGGGAGGAGAACCCAATGAAGCGTCTTCTGATGTCTGTTTCGGCCGTCGTTCTGCTGAGCGGCTGCGCGACCATGGCGCCGTCGGCCGAGGGCGCCGCCACGCCGGCCTCGGCCCAGGCCGAACAGTTCCCGGCCACCCCCGAAGGCGCCCGCGCCTTCGTCGAGGACGCCGAGCGCCGTCTGATGGAGATGAGCGAATACGCCGGCCGCGTCTCGTGGGTGCGCAACACCTACATCACCTTCGACACCATGTGGCTGGAGGCCCGCGCCAACGCTGAATACACCGAGCTGGGCGTCGAGCTGGCCAATGAGGCGGCTCGCTTCAATGACGTGGACGCCGATCCCGACACCCGCCGCAAGCTGAACCTGTTGCGCCAGGGGCTGGTGGCCCCGGCGCCGAACCGTCCGGGCGCCGCCGACGAACTGGCCCAGATCCTGACCCGGATGGACTCGACCTACGCCACCGGCCGGTTCGACTACAACGGCGAGGAGATGAACCTGGACGACGCGTCGGCCCTCATCGCCGAGTCGCGCGATCCTGAGGTGACGGCGGCGGTCTACAACGGTTGGCGCACCATCTCGGCCCAAGGCATGGCGACCGACTACGCCCGCATGGTCGAGATCATCAATGAGGGCGCCGGCGAGCTGGGCTACGCCGACGCCGGGGCCATGTGGCGCTCGGGCTACGACATGTCGGCCGACGAGTTCGCCGCCGAGACGGACCGCCTGTGGAACCAGGTCCGGCCCTTCTATGAAAACCTGCACTGCTATGTCCGCGCGCGCCTGAACGAGCGCTATGGCGATGCGGTCCAGCCGGAGACCGGCCCGATCCGCGCGGACCTGCTGGGCAATATGTGGTCCCAGCAGTGGGGCAACATCTATGACGTGGTCGCCCCGACCAACATGCCGGAATCCAGCGTCGACCTGACCGAGATCTTGGAAGAGCACGATTATACGCCCGAGCAGATCATCCGGACGTCCGAACAGTTCTACACCTCGGTCGGACTGGACCCGCTGCCGGAGACCTTCTGGGAGCGCTCCCAGATCGTGCGTCCGGAAGGCCGAGAGGTCGTCTGCCACGCCTCGGCCTGGGACATCGACAATGTCGACGACCTACGCATCAAGATGTGCACCCGCGTGAACGCCGAGGACTTCCAGACCGCGCACCACGAACTGGGCCACAACTATTATCAGCGGGCCTACAACGAGCAGCCCTTCCTGTTCCGCAACGGCGCCAACGACGGCTTCCACGAGGCCATCGGCGACTTCGCGGCCCTGTCGGCGGCGACGCCGGAGTACCTGAACCAGATCGGTCTGCTGGACACCGTGCCGGGCACGGACGAGGACATTCCGTTCCTGCTGCGCATGGCGCTGGACAAGATCGCCTTCCTGCCGTTCGGCCTGATGGTCGACCGCTGGCGCTGGGACGTGCTGTCGGGCGAGACGACGCCGGCCGAATACAATGCGGCCTGGACTGAGGACATGCTGCACTACCAGGGCCTGGTGCCTCCTGGCGGCGCGCGTCCTGACAACGCCTTCGATCCGGGCGCCAAGTATCACGTGCCCGGCAACGTGCCCTACACCCGCTACTTCCTGGCCCACATCTACCAGTTCCAGTTCCACCGGGCGGCCTGCGACATGGCCGGCTGGACCGGGCCGCTGCACCGCTGCTCCGTGTACGGCAACGAGGAGGTCGGCTCCCGCTTCAACGCCATGATGGAGATGGGCCAGTCCCGCCCGTGGCCGGAGGCCCTGGCCGCCTTCACGGGTGAAAGCCGCACGGACGCCTCGGCGGTCGCGGAGTATTTCGCCCCGCTGGACGTCTGGCTGACCGAACAGAACCGAGGCCGGGACTGCGGCTGGGAGTAACGCGGGTCTGCGTTAACCCTCGCTGATCGGGGTTCGTTTACCGGGCCCGCCTATCCTTGAGCCTGAACGGGTCTATCGGCCCGGGCCGCGCGTCGTGCGTGGCCAATCAGGACAGGGTGGGCGATGCACAGCATCGGAAATATCGGCAAGGCGCTGAATTCGTTTGGCAAGCGGCTGTGGCAAGCCCGCGACGGCGGCGTCGCGATGATGTTCGCGCTCGCCATGCCGCCCCTGACGATGATGGCGGTCTGCGGCCTGGACATTCACCGGGCCTCCTCGGTGCGCCAGTCCCTGCAGGACGCCCTCGACGCCGCGACCCTCGCCGCGGCGCGCTCGGGCGAGACGACCGACGCCGGCGTTCGGGCGGTGGGTCTGCGCGTGCTGCGCGCCAACCTGGCTCAGTTTCCGTACGTCAGCCTGAACGAGCAGGTGAACTCGACCAACTTCGATCTGAACGAAGATGGGTCGGTGGTGTCCTATGCGCGGGTGTCGGTCGACACCCTGGTCGCTGGCGCCTTTCTGGGCGACGAACTCGACGTCAATGTCGACAGCCTGGTGAACCGCTCCACCAGCATGCGCCTGGAAGTGGCGCTGGTGATCGACAATACCGGTTCCATGGGGTCGGGCGGCAAGCTCGCCGCCGCGCAGGATGCTGCCGAAGACCTGGTCAGAACGCTCGAAGACGCCGCGGCGAACAGCACCGAGGCCGATCCCGTGCGGATTTCTCTGGTGCCCTTCTCCCAGACCGTGAGAGTGCATTCCGGCTTCGGTACCCAGAACAATCGCACCAGCGCGTCGGCGCTGGGCTGGCTGAGCCGCTCCACCAGCCATACCGGCTCGACCGGAGCCACCGGCCTGTTCTCGTCCGGAGTGGATCGGTTCCAGCTGCTGGATACCCTACGTATTGGCTGGGGCGGATGCGTGGAGAGCCGGCCCTATCCGTACGATGTGCGCGACACCGCGCCGTCCAGCGGCAGCCAGTCGACGATGTTCGTGCCCTATTTCTCGCCGGATACGCCGCGCGCGGACATCTTCCCCAATGACAGCGGCTGGCGGAATTACACACGCTACAACGACTACCTCAACGAGCCGTCCTCTATCGTCAGCGGGATCGTCAACAACCTGTCGGGCCAACTGAACAACAACACCCAGTTGGCCGCATGGACGGCGCTTCTGAAGGACACGGGCAAGTACCAGCGGACCTACCTGCGTTCGGGCATCGGCACGAACCTGGGCCCCAACCAGGGATGTGATCTGGAGCCGGTTGTGCGCCTGACCGATGACTTCGACGGGGTGGTCGACAGCATCAACGACATGGTGGCGACCGGGAACACCAATGTCCCGATGGGGCTGATGTGGGGCTGGCACACGCTCTCGCCGCGCGCGCCTTTCGCCGACGGCGTCGCCTATGGCACGGAGGACGTCCAAAAGATCGTCGTGCTGCTGACCGATGGCGACAACGTCAACTCCACCGCCAGTAATCCGGACAACTCGGCCTACTCCGGCGTCGGCCTCATCTGGCAGGGTCGTCTGGGAACCGACATGGATGTGGCGTCGTCCGCCCAGCGCCGTCAGGACCGCATGGACGAGCGTCTGCTGGAACTGTGCGCCAACATGCGCAACGAAAGCATCGTCATCTACACAGTGGGCGTCCAGGTCAGCAACAACAGCCAGCGGCTGTTGAGGGACTGCGCGGGTTCGGACGACCAGTTCTACAACGTCACTAGCGCCGGTGGCATTTCGGCCGCCTTCGACCAGATCGTGGGCAGGATCAACAACCTCAGGATTGTGCGCTAGGCACGCCCCCCGGCCAGGCGCCGATCCCGGGCGGTCCCGTCCCTGCCTTTCGGCGGGGGCGGGATCAGCCGTCCTCGTCCTCATCCTCATAGCCGACCAGGGCCAGGGCCCGGGCCTTGAGGCCCTTCAGCTCGGCCCAGCGCAGCAAGCCTTCCTCGCGGCCGTGGGTGATCCAGACCTCCTCGCGGGCGACCTCGGCGATAGTCGTGGTCAGCTCATCCCAGTCCGCATGGTCGGAGATGATCAGCGGCAGTTCCACGCCCCGCTGACGGGCGCGGGCCCGCACGCTCATCCAGCCGGACGCGAAGGCGGGCAGGGGCTCGGCGAAGCGGCGTGACCAGCGGTCCGCTATCGCCGATGGCGGGGCGATAACGATCTCGCCCGGCAGGGCATTGGCCTTCGGCTCGGCCGGAACGGGCTCAAGCGGGCCCAGGTCCACGCCCCACCGTTCGTACAGCCGGTTCAACCGGTCCAGCGCGCCATGCACATAGATGGTCCGCTCATGGCCGGCCCGACGCAACAGACGGATCAGCCTCTGGGCCTTGCCCAGGGCGTAGGCGCCGACCAGGTGGGTGCGGTGAGGGAACTGCCCCAGGGAGCGCAGCAGGCGCTGCACCTCGCCCAGGTCATCCGGATGGCGAAACACCGGCAGGCCGAAGGTGGCCTCGGAGATGAAGACGTCGCATGGCGTCGGCTCGAAAGGCGCACAGGTCTCGTCGGGCCTGCGCTTGTAGTCGCCGGAGACCACCATCTTCAGGCCGCCGTGGTCGATGATCGCCTGGGCCGAGCCCAGCACGTGGCCGGCCGGCGCCAGCGACAGGCGCACGCCGTCGCGCGTCACGGTCTCGCCGTAGGCCGGGGCCTCGGTGCGGGCGGCGAAATCCTCGCCATAGCGCTCACGCATGATGTCCAGGGTCTGGGGCGTGGCCACCACAACGCCGTGGCCGGCGCGCGCATGGTCGGCGTGGCCGTGGGTGATCACCGCGCGATCGACCGGGCGCACCGGATCGATGAAAAAATCGCCGGGCGGGCAGTAAAGGCCCTCAGGCCGGGGGTGGAGCAGCTGCTCGGGACGCATGCCCCACTATAGGGCGAAAGGCGCGCGGTCGTTCCCTTGTCCGACGATGATCCCGGCGGCCTGAACCTTGTGCACGATGTGGCCGGATCGGGTCAGAAAGGTCTGGCCTGTTTCTGCGCCACGCGCGCCCTTCGAAAGGCTTGGCGCGGAGGGTCTGGCGCGATATCGCCGGACATGGCTTCTCCCGCGCTTCGCGCCATCCTTCAGCAACTGGTGACCGCGCCTCCGCATCCGGCGGCCTTGGGTTTCGGCCTTGAAGGCCTGGCGGACGACGGGGTCACCCTGTCGCTCGACTGGCGCGAGAATTTGGTCGGCGATCCGGATTCCGGCGTGCTGGCCGGCGGGGTGATCAGCGCCCTGCTGGACCATACCTGCGGCATGGCGGTTTGGACTGCCATGGACGCCTTCCAGCCGATCGCGACACTGGACATGCGCATCGACTATCTGCGGGCCGCCGTGAAGGGCCGAAAGATCTTCGCCCACGCCTCGGTCTTTCGCATGACGCGCTCGGTCGCCTTCGTGCGCGGCGTAGCTCATGACGGGGATGCGAACGATCCGGTCGCGGCGGTCCAGGCCGCCTTCATGTTGAACTCGGACGGCGGACGAAAGGCCGGAGCCAATCTGAAGGGAGTTGAGCCATGAGCGGTCCGTCCCTGGCCGAGGTTCTGTCTGCCATTCCCTATTCCGGATTTCTCGGCGTCGAGGCTGCGCCAGAGGGCGAGGCCGCCGATACGGTCATGCGCTTCTCCCAGAAGCTGGTCGGCAATCCGATGCTGCCAGCGCTGCACGGCGGATCGATCGCCGGCTTCATGGAGCTGAGCGCCGTGGCCGTTCTGGCGACGCGGGTCGGCCGGGCCAAGCCGATTGACGTGTCTGTGGCCTATCTGAGGTCGGGCAAGCCAGTGGACGTCTGGGCGCGCGCCGAGATCCGCAAGGTCGGCCGCCGCATCGCCTATGTTCACGTCCTGGCCTGGCAGGACGATATTGAGGCGCCGACCGCCGAGATGACCGCGCACTTCCTGCTCGCGCACGACTAAATCAGAAGTTGCAATTGCAACTAAAGGTGGTATCGCTTGCGCATCAGCAAGGAGGACGACCTATGGCGAAGGCAATGGCGGGCAGACAGGTGGCTGTGGCGCTCGAAAGGGCGGAGGCGGCCCTGGATCAGGCGATGGCCGAAATCGCGGGGCTGGCGGCTCTGCTTCCGGGTGCGCGTCTGAGGGCGGAGTTGTCGGCAGTGACCGGCCAGCGCGTGTTCGAGGGCGCGACCGAAACCCTGGCCCTGGCGGCCCAGGCGCGCGGGCGACTGGTCGAGACGCACCGGCGGCTCGAGGCGCTGAACCGGGCGTTGGGTTCGCCGGTGGCGACCGGACCGGTCGACAAGCCGGAAGAAGACGATGGGCCGCCGCGCACCGGCGGCGTCACCTTGGAGCGTGTGGCCAGCTGAATACAGCCTTGGAGCGAAGGTGGGTGAAAAACACCGCTTTCGCTCCCCTCTCACGTGTGTTAAGGTTCCGTTTACCGCTTGGTGAATGGGGCCCATAAATGGACAAGCTTGAAGTGATGCGTACCGTCGTTGACGACCTGTACGCGACGGAGCGCTCGATCGATGATGCGATCGCGCAATCCACGGATTTCATTGCGACTCTGATCCAGAGCCGCCGTGACGTGAACCTGTCCGCCGTGGTAGGCGCCGAAGCCCAGTCCAAGATGATGGAAGCCGTTGCCGCCATGGCGACCGCGCGCAACGCCGTCGTCGCGGCCCACGCCGACCTCTCGAAGGTCCAGCGCCTCGTCGGCCTCGGCCACGTCGCGACCGGCCCGGTCGACAAGCCGGCCGAGGACTGCCCAGTCCACGAAGAAGGCTGCGGCCGCGATCGCAACAACGTCTCGAACGCTCGCCGCCTGCGCATCGCGGGCGCCTGAGCAAACTCAACAACAGGTGTCTTATCGGGCGCCTGCGACTCTGACATAGTCGCCCCTGCGATTTCTCGCAGGGGCGATTTCTTTTGCTGGACACCCTCTACAGCCAGATCGGTGCGATCCTTTGGCTGGGCGTGTGCGCCTTCGCCCTCGCCAAGGGCGACCGTCCAGAACGTCTGGCCGCCGGCGCCCTTGTCATCGCCTGGCTGGCGACCCTGGCTATTCACCGTGAAACGGATTTGGGCGTCGGCACCATCGTGATGATGGGCGTCGAGGTCTGCCTCTTCGCCGTCTTTCTGGGCCTGGGGTGGAAGACCGACCGGACCTGGCCGATCTGGGCCGCCGGATTCCAGGCCATTACCATCATGGTCTATATCGTGACCCTGATAGACCTCAGGATCCGCGCGATCGCCTACATCAGCGCCCAGACGGTCGGCAC
Source organism: Pseudomonadota bacterium (assembly GCA_023428785.1). Taxonomy (GTDB): domain Bacteria; phylum Pseudomonadota; class Alphaproteobacteria; order Caulobacterales; family Caulobacteraceae; genus Brevundimonas. Next base: position 25,115 of record JAEYWU010000110.1, on the reverse strand, counting down.
CTATGGGGTGCTGATCTGCTTGGCGGTCGGGACATTCTGGGCCTGGCAGACGCGGGAAGCGATCAAGCCGCGCGACGGCGATCTGGTCTAGGCTTGTTAGCGGGCCTCTAGGCGTATATTCCTATCGGGCGAATCGAGACGTCCGAATTGCCCCTGACCCACGCCCAGATCTGGAACGGTATTGATCGGCTGGCCCGTCGCCAGGGCTGCTCGGCCTCGGCCCTGGCGCGTCGCGCTGATCTGGACCCCACCAGCTTCAATCCTTCCAAGCGGTTGTCGGGGGATCGCCCGCGCTGGCCCTCGACGGAAAGCCTGACCAAGGTCCTGACCGTCTGCGGCGTCAGCCTGGCCGAGTTCGCCCAGCTGGCCGAAGACGCAGGCGCAGAGCCGACGGTGCCGTTGCTGGGGTTCGCCCAGGCCGGGGACGACGGCTTCTTTGACGATCAGGGTCTGCCCGCCGGCCAGGGCTGGGACCGGATGGCCTTCCCGGGCCGCGAGGCAGAGGGGCTGTTCGCCCTGGAGGTCGCGGGCGAGTCGATGCTGCCCGCCTATCGGGCCGGCGACCGGTTGGTGGTCGATCGCTCGGTCACCGAATACCGGCGCGGCGACCGGGTGGTGGTGCGAACTGTCGAGGGCGAGGTACTGGCCAAGGAGCTTCAGCGCCGCACGGCGACGCGTCTGGAACTGAAGTCCCTGAACCCCGAGTTCCGCGACCGCACCGTCGAGCTGAAGGACGTCTCGTGGATGGGCCGCATCCTGTGGGCCAGCCAATAGAAAGGGCCGGCCCCTCGCGAGGCCGGCCCGATCTCAACCCGGATGGTGAGGCGCCCTAGTAGCGGACGTAGGCGCCATGGACGTAGCCAACGATCTGCCCATTCTGGACCACGCCGACCCAGTCCCCGAGCCGCTCACCGGCCTGGAACGACTGGCCGCTCGACAGCGAGCCGACGCGGGCGTAGTCGGTGCCCGGGCCCGAACGGACGTTCACGTTCGTCGAAGCGTAGGCGTTGCCGTAGGACTGGTTGTCATAGCCCTGGTAGCCATAGCGTTCGGCCTCGCGGCGCTGCTGCTGACAGCCGATGTAGGAACCGGCGCCCGCGCCGACCGCGGCGCCGGCCACGGCGCCGAGCGTGCGCTCGTTGTCCGAAATCTGGCTGCCGATCAGCGCGCCGATGACGCCACCGATGGCGGCGTTGCGCTCCTGATTGTTGCCGGGCGCATCGCACTGGATGACGCCGAGCGGGCGATCCTGAGCAGCGGCGGCAGTCGGGATGGCGGTCGCGGTCAGGGCCAGGGCCGACAGACCCAGGGTGATGTTACGCGTGAAAGACATGTCGTTCTCCTCTGCGTCGAAACGATGCGAAAGAAATAGCCGAACGCACTTTGAGTTCCCTTGAAACCCTTGTTCACAAGGGGTTCATCTACCTTGCCAGGCCTCCGTCGGCTCCGGATTCCAGGAGGGTGATCGTCCGCTCAAGCCCGTAGATGGCCGCAAACGAACCGAAACGCGGGCCCCGGCTCGATCCCAGCAGGACTTCGTACAGGGCTGCGAACCAAGCGCGGAGCGGCTCAAAGGCGTGCTCCTTGCCGACCGCATAGACCTCGTTCTGGATGATCTCGCCGTCGGTCGTGTCGGCCGGCAGGGCCCGGAGGCGGTTGGCGAGGTCACGGAAGGCCGCGGCTTCCTGTTCCGTCGGTGCGCGGAAGGTCTTGGAGGCCTTCACGCGGTCCTCGTAGAAGTTCAGCGCATAGCCGGCGAGCTGATCCAGCGTCGGTTCGCTCAGGGGCGTCGCATTCGGCAGATAGCGGCCGATGTAGGCCCAGAGGGCCTCCTTGTCGGCGGCGTTGGCCACCGAGGCGAGGTTCAGAAGCAGGCTGAACGGCACCGGCGAGGCGGCCTTGGGCGGGACGCCCTGATGGACGTGCCAAACCGGGTTCTCCAAACGCTTGTCGGTTTCCTGGGTCTGGTAGGCGTCGATCTGGCCGAGATAATCATCCACCGCCCGGGGGATCACGTCGAAGTGCAGCTTCTTGGCCGACTTGGGCGAGGCGTAAATATAGAAGGCCAGGCTATCGGGCGTGCCGTAGTGCAGCCACTCTTCGATCGATAGGCCGTTGCCCAGCGACTTGGAGATCTTGCGGCCCTCGCCGTCGAGGAAAAGCTCGAAGTTGAAGCCCTCGGGCGGCGTGCCGCCGAGCGCGCGGCAGATGCGCGAGGAGACCTTGACGGACTCGATCAGGTCCTTGCCGGCCATCTCATAATCGACGCCGAAGGCGGTCCAGCGCATGGCCCAGTCGGGCTTCCACTGCATCTTCACCCGGCCGCCGGTGACGGGGGTTTCGACTTTCGTGCCGTCCTCGTCTTCGAAGACGATCGTGCCCTTCTCCAGATTGCGCTGCAGTGTCGGCACCTGAAGCACCCGGCCGGTGGTCGGGCTGATGGGCAGGAAGGGCGAATAGGTCGCACGACGATCCGGTCCCAAGGTCGGCAGCATGATCGCCTGGATGTCGTCGAACTTCTCCAGAGCCTTCAGGAGGGTCTCGTCGAACCGGCCTGAGCGGTAGCAGTCGGTCGCCGACAGGAACTCGTAGTCGAAGCCGTACTGGTCCAGGAAGGCGCGCAGGCGGGCGTTGTTGGCCCGGCCAAAGCTCTCGCCCGCGCCGAAGGGATCGCGCACGTCGGTCAGGGGCTTGCCCAGATCCTCGGCCATCTGGTCGCGGTTGGGGACGTTCTCGGGCACCTTGCGGAAGCCATCCATGTCGTCCGAGAAGCAGAACAGGCGGGTCTTCCAGTGGTCGCCCGTGATGGCCCGGAAGGCGTTTCGCACCATGGTCGTGCGCAGCACCTCGTTGAAGGTGCCGATGTGCGGCAGGCCCGAGGGGCCGTAGCCGGTCTGGAAGATGACTTCGCGCGACAGATGGGGAAGGGCGGCCAGCGCCTCGTCGGTCTTGCCGGCGTGAATCAAGGTCGAGGCGAGGTCGCGCTCGGCGTCGTCGTTCAGACGGCTCTTGAGCAGGCGGGCCAGAAGATTGCGGGCCTGTTCGAACGGCCAGGCGCGGGCGTTCAGCGCCTCGGTCGACAGGCCGGAGAAGGGGGAGGAGGAAGCCATGCCGCCGATTAGGGCCGAAGGGCTTGCGCGGTCAAATCCTAACCGGCCGAGGCCAGCAGCGCCCCGCAGTCCGCGTCGTCGGCCAGACCGGGATCGACGAAGGGCAGGATCGCCGCGATCGGACTGACTAGAGCGCCCAGCAGACCTGCCAGACCGACCTGGGTCGCCACCTCTCCGCCATCGACACCCAGGCTGGGGTTGCGCACAGGTCCGTTGACGGTGATCGGCGCCCAGACCCGCAGAAGTCGCGGCTCTTTTGTCTCACCATCGAGGCGCAGGTTCATGCGCTCCGTGCCCAGATTGATGGAGCCGGAGCCGTTGACCAGAACCACGCCGGTATCGATCACCAGGGTCCGCGCCGTTGCATTGCCGTTCGAGACGCCGAAGTCCGCCACCGCACAGCGAACGGGCGTGGGAGACTGGTCGCCGCTGAGCAGCTGGCGCAAGCCCGCCCCGACATTGATGCCGAGAAGCTCGGCGAAGGCCTGACGCATCTCGCCCTGGGGCATGACCACGCTGATCGTGCCGGTCGAGTTGCCCGCGAAGCGATGGATGGAGTTGCCCGAGCCCTCGAGTTGCACCCGGGCGGCGATGGCGCCCGAGACCGGGACCGAGCCCTGGATCTGAGGCACGACGGTCTGGATGGGATAGCCGCTGAGGCGAGCGTCCAGACGCGAGTGGGGCACATCATTGGTTGCGTCGATACGGGCGACCGCATTCAGGCGGCCGTCGCGGAAGTCGAAAGCGATGGGGTCGAGGTTGAGGATGCCCTGATCGAGGTCGACGCCCAGGCTGACGGCGGTCACCGCCAGCTCGTTGCGGCGCACCGAGCCGGCGCGGAAGTCCACGCGGGCGTCGATGCCGCGCAGGCGCTCAGCTTCCAGAGTGGCGTCGGGCAGAAGGCGGCCCTGGGCGGCCAGCGTCCCGGCGGCCGCGTCCTGCTGGGCCGACGAGGTCTCGGAAGTGTCGGGCGGTGCGCCGGTGAGGGCCAGAAGGTCGTCGAGATCCAGCGAATCCGAACGCAAGGTCGCCTCGACCAGCCGACGATCTCTCGGCTTGGAGACCACGACATCGCCGTGCAGGTCGGAATCGCCGACGACGCCGCCGAAATCCTCGAAGCTCCAGGTCTCATCGTCGCGCGTCAGGCGGCCCGACAGGCGATAGGGCGGAGTATTGGGGAAGGGGACGGTCGTCACATAGTAGGCGTCCGCCAGATCCTGACCCCGGGCCGTCACATTGGCGGTGATCTGGCCGAGATCAAACGGACGGGTGACCTGACCCTCGGCCGTCACGAGCGTGCCCGCGCCCTCCAGCCGGGCCTCGAAGGCGTAGGGCTCGTTGCGACGGACGTAGAGGAGGGGGCCACCCTGGGCGCTGAGCGAAATGGCGTTGCCGTTCAGCGTGCCGTCGCCGGTCAGGCGGAAGCCGCCTTCCTCACCGTCGACCTGGGTCTCGGTGGCGTCGACCGTGGCGTTCAGGGTGATATTGCGGCGTGCGTTCTCGTAAGTGAGCTCGCCGCCCTCGATGAGGATGCGCTGCATGGCCGGCAGGTTCATGCCCTCGCCGGTATCGGGACCACGCGAGAAGTCCCAGGACTGGTTGCCCTCCGCGTCCTCCACCAGCACCACGACCGGCCGGATCGCCTCGATGGCGGGCATCTCGATGCGGCCGGCGAAGAGCGGGAGCGCCCGGATCCGGAAATCCAGGCTCTCGATGTCGGCGGTGTCGCGATCGTTAGCCCAGTCGGGTCCGCCGATGCGCAGGCCCTCGACGTGGACCTCGGGGGTCCAGCGCAGGATATCGACATCGAGGTCGCCCTGGATTTCGACCTCGCGGTCCAGCCGTTCAGAAGCGACCCGGCTGATGGGGCCCCTCAGATAATTCCAGTCGAACCAGGCCAGGAAAGCGATGAGCGCCACGATCAGCCCGACGAAGACGCCGGCGGTCCAGTATTGCGCAGCGCCTGGGCGGGCGAGGGTCGCGGGCGCGTACTCAGACGCCATCCATCGATCGCGCCAGTCGCCGACCCGCGTCGTGGCCGGCGCCAGGGCGACGGCGGCGGGGCGCATGATCGGATCGATGCGCACGCGCCGCCATTCCTGGACCCGTTCCGAGGTCTTGCGCAGACGGGCGTCGGCGCGCGCCGCCGCCGAGCGGGCGCGGAATTCAAGGCGGGACCGCTGGGAACCGGAACGCGACATGCCGATCAGAACGCCGCAGGACGGGATTCGGTTGTGCGCGGGGCTTTGGCCCCAACCCTGCTCTCGGCTATAGCCCGCCAATGACAGCCTATCTCTACGGCCGCCCGCCGCTGGTCTTTGATCCGCCGACGGATGCGATCCAGACATCGCCGCTCATCCCGGGCGCCGCGAACCTGGAGGCCGTGGAGGCTGGATCGGCTGAGGTCGTGACCGTCTATGCGCCGCCCGGGGCGATCGAGCGGCGCTACACCCTGGCCCTGGCCCTGCGCGCACTGAAGCCCGGCGGCCGGCTGGATGTCATGGCACCGAAGGACAAGGGCGGGGCGCGGCTCAAGAAGGAACTGCATGGTTTTGGGCTGGTCGGCGAGGAGACGGCCAAGGCGCATCACCGTCGCATCCAGCTGACCCGACCTGCGCGCGTGACGGGTCTGGATGATGCGCTGAATGAGGGCGCCCGTCAGAAGGTCCCCGGCCTCGATGCCTGGTCGCAGCCGGGCGTCTTCGCCTGGGACCGGATCGATCCCGGCACAGCGCTTCTGGCGCACCATCTGCCGGCCCTGAGCGGCGCGGGGGCGGACCTGGGCTGCGGCTACGGCGCACTGGCGACGGTGGTGCTGGGTTCGACGAGCGTCACTAGCCTGCGTCTGATCGATCTGGATCGTCGGGCGGTCGAGGCGGCCAAGCTGAATGTCGAGGATCCGCGCGTGACCTTCGAATGGGCCGACGTGCGCACTCTGTCCACGATGGGCGTGCTCGATTTCGTGGTGTCGAACCCGCCCTTCCACGATGGCGGCGCTGAGGACCGTCGGCTGGGCCAAGGCTTCATTCGGCAGGCGGCGGCCTTGCTGAGACGCGGTGGCGTAGCCTGGATCGTGGCCAATCGGCACCTGCCCTATGAGCACGAACTGAAGGAAGCCTTCGGGCGCGTGCGCCCAGTCGTCGAGGGCGGCGGCTACAAGGTGTTCGAGGCGATCAAGTGAAGACTCCGTCGCTCAGGCTCGACCGGTTTCTGGGCTCGCTGGGCTATGGCTCGCGGCGCGACATCGCCGAACTGGCGAGGCTGGGCGCTATTACGCTCGATGATCGCGACCTGACGGACGCCTCGGCCCGGATCGCCATTACGACGGACCTGCCAACCCGGATGACAGTTGATGGTGAGCCCGTCGATCCGCCGCAGGGTCTGGTGATCCTTCTGAACAAGCCGCTCGGCATGACCTGTTCTCACAAAGAGAACGGGCCGCTGGTCTATGACGTGCTGCCGACCCGCTGGCGGCGGCGTGATCCCGCGATCTCGACGGTGGGGCGGCTCGACAAGGAGACGTCCGGTCTCCTTCTGATGACCGACGACGGCGAGCTGCTGCACCGGATCATTTCGCCCAAGCGTCATGTGGCCAAGGTCTATCGCGCGACGCTGGCGCGTCCGCTGAACGGCACGGAGGGAGCGCTGTTCGCCTCGGGCCAGCTTGTTCTTGAAGGTGAAGACAAGCTGCTGAAGCCTGCGTACCTGCAGCCTGTAGCGCCGACGGAGGCGCTGCTGACGGTAACGGAAGGGCGCTATCACATGGTCCGGCGAATGTTCGCGGCGGCCGGCAATCACGTCGAGACGCTTCACCGCGAGCGGCTGGGCGGGCTATCGATCCCGGACGATCTCGAGCCGGGTCAGTGGCGCCTGCTGGATGCTGAGAGTATCGACGCCATCTTTGCGGAGCCTGTGGCGTGACCCGGGCCAAGATCTGTGGCGTGACCACGCCTGAAACCATCCGCGCGGCGGCGTCGGGGGGCGCGGCCTTCATCGGTCTCGTGGCCTTTCCCCGCAGCCCGCGCCACCTGCCGGTCGAGGCCATGGCAAGCCTGCTGGCTGAAGCCGGGCGGCCCGCGCCGGTGGTTGTCCTGACGGTGGACGCCGACGATGCCCTGCTCTCCGACATCCGCGATCAGCTCAGGCCCGACCTCATCCAGTTGCACGGCTCGGAGAGCCCGAAACGCGCGAAGGAGGTCAGGTCGCTGACGGGGGCGGGCTTGATCAAGGCTCTGCCGATTTCAACCGCGGAGGATGTCGCGGCCGCAGTCGGCTGGGAGGCCCATGTCGATCACCTGCTGCTCGATGCGCGGCCACCAGAGGATGCGGACCGACCTGGCGGCCTGGGGCAGGCCTTCGACTGGCAGCTCCTGTCCGAACTGAAGCTCTCGAAGCCGTGGTTCCTGGCCGGAGGCCTAACGCCTGACAATGTCGCGGAAGCCATCACCCAAACCGGGGCGCCCCTTGTGGATGTCTCGTCTGGCGTGGAAAGCGCGCCCGGTGTTAAGGACACGGGCCTGATCCGGGCCTTCCTGGATCAGGTTCGCGACGCCTCCCCCCGCCCGTGAGACCACACACTTGACCCTCTCCAACGCCTACGCTTGGCCTGACGACCAGGGCCGTTTCGGTCCCTATGGCGGCCGGTTCGTCTCCGAGACGCTGATGCCGGCCATCCATGAGCTTGACGCCGCCTATGCCGAGGCCAAGGCAGACCCGACCTTCCAGGCCGAGCTCGACGGCTTCCTGGAGCACTACGTCGGCCGCGCCAGCCCGCTCTATTTCGCCGAGCGTCTGACCGAGCATTTCGGGGGCGCCCGCGTCTGGCTCAAGCGCGAGGACCTGAATCACACCGGCGCGCACAAGATCAACAACTGCATGGGCCAGATCCTTCTGGCCCGCCGCATGGGCAAGACCCGGATCATCGCCGAAACGGGCGCTGGCCAGCACGGCGTCGCCTCGGCGACGGTCAGCGCCCGGTTCGGCCTGCCTTGCACGGTCTACATGGGCGCCGTCGACGTCGAGCGGCAGCAGCCCAACGTTTTCCGCATGAAGCTCCTCGGCGCCGAGGTCTTTCCGGTGACCTCGGGCGCGGCGACCCTCAAGGACGCCATGAACGAGGCCATGCGCGACTGGGTCACCAATGTCGGGGACACCTATTACATCATCGGCACGGCGGCCGGCCCCGCGCCCTATCCGGCGATGGTGCGCGACTTCCAGTCGGTGATCGGCCAGGAAATTCGCCGTCAGTCCGAGGCCCAGATCGGGCGTCTGCCGCACGCGGTCGTCGCCTGCATTGGCGGCGGCTCCAACGCCATCGGCGCCTTCCATCCCTTCATCGGCGACGAGGATGTGCGCCTGATCGGGGTCGAGGCCGCAGGCTACGGGCTCGATACGCCGGATCACGCCGCCAGCCTGAAGGGCGGCCGTCCGGGCGTGCTGCACGGCAACCGGACCTATCTGCTGCAGGATAGGGACGGCCAGATCGTCGAGGGCCATTCGATCTCGGCGGGTCTGGATTACCCCGGTATCGGGCCGGAACACGCCTGGCTCCACGACATCGGCCGGGCCGAGTATCGCTCGGCCACCGATACGGAGGCCCTGGACGCCTTCCAGCTCTGCTCGAAGCTCGAGGGCATCATCCCGGCGCTGGAGCCGTCCCATGCCCTGGCCCGCGCCGGCGAGATCGCCCGCGAGGTCGGTCCGGATGGCGACATCGTCGTCCTGATGAGCGGCCGGGGCGACAAGGACATCTTCACCGTGGCGAAGGCGCTGGGGGTGGAGCTGTGACCACTGCCCGTATCGACGCTCGTTTCGCGGCCCTGAAAGCCGAGGGCCGCGCCGCCTTCGTGGCCTATGTCATGGCTGGCGATCCTTCGCGTGATGAGGCGCTGGAGATTCTGCGTGGTCTCCCGGCGGCTGGCGCAGACATCATCGAACTGGGCTTTCCCTTCTCGGACCCGATGGCCGAGGGCCCGCCGATCCAGAAAGCGGCGCTGCGGGGGCTGAAGGCGGGGCTGACGCTGAAGGGCACGCTTGAGCTCGCGGCCGATTTCCGGGCCGGGGATGCGGACACGCCGCTGATCCTGATGGGCTATCTGAACCCCATCGAGACCATGGGCTACGAGGCCTTCGCGGCCGTGTGCGGTGAGTCGGGCGTGGACGGTCTGATTGTCGTGGACTGCCCGCCGGAAGAGGCGGGGCCCCTGACGGACGCCCTGGACGCCCATCACATTGCCTTGATCCGGCTGGCCACGCCCACGACCGATGATGAGCGCCTGAAGGTGGTGGCGGCCCGCACAAGCGGCTTTGTCTATTACGTTTCCGTCGCAGGGGTGACCGGCGTGAAGGAGGCCGACGCCTCGGCGGTCGCGCCGGCCGTAGTTCGCGTTAGGGAAGCTTCCGGCTTGCCCGTGGCCGTCGGTTTCGGCATCAAGACCCCCCAACGGGCCGCTCAGGTGGCGCGCGTCGCAGACGCCGTCGTGGTCGGATCGGCCCTGGTGGAAGAGATCGATCGCGCTCTTGGCGAGAACCGACCGGCGGGCCCGGCCGTTCTGTCGAAAGCGCAGGAGTTGGCTCAGGCCGTGCGGACAGCGCGGCTCGCGCCCGAGGACGAAGAGCGTTAGACGATGGCCATGGCCGGTAAACCCGACGATCCGACCGGACCGCAGCGTCCGCCCGCCGAGCGACGCCAGCGTGGCGGCGGCTGGCTGGCGCGCATCGCGCCCGGCGTCCGCAAGATCGTGGGTCGCAGGGACACGCCCGAGAACCTGTGGGTCAAGGATCCCGATACCGGCGAGATGATCTATCGCCCCGAGCTGGAGGCGGCCCTTTGGGTCACTCCGTCGGGCAAGCATATGCGGATCAATGCCGGCCAGCGCCTGTCGATCACCTTCGATGGCGGGCAGTACGAGGCCCTGCCGACCCCGGATGTGCCGGAAGATCCGCTGAAGTTCTCGGATGGCCGTCCATACCGGGAGCGCCTCAACTCGGCCCGCAAGGCGTCGGGGACCAAGGACGCCATGTCGATCGGCTATGGCCAGATCGAGGGGCAGGACGTCGTGGTCCTGGTTCAGGATTTCGCCTTCATGGGCGGTTCGCTGGGCATGGCGGCTGGTGAGGGCTTCGTCGCAGCTGCCCGCGCTGCGATCGAGCGCGGCTGCCCGCTGGTCTGTTTCACTGCAGCCGGCGGTGCGCGTATGCAGGAAGGCGCTCTGTCGCTGATGCAGATGGCCCGCACGACCCTGGCCATCAATGAGATGAAGCAGGCGGGTCTGCCCTATGTCGTGGTCCTGACCGATCCGACCACGGGCGGGGTTACGGCCTCTTACGCCATGCTGGGCGATGTGCATCTGGCCGAGCCGGGCGCCCTGATCTGTTTCGCCGGGCCCCGCGTGATCGAGCAGACCATCCGCGAGAAACTGCCGCCGGGCTTCCAGCGCGCCGAATTCCTTCAGGAGAAGGGCATGGTCGACAAGGTCGTCGCCCGCTCTGAGCTGCGCACCACGCTGGGGCGCATCCTGTCGATGCTGATGGACGGGCGGCGGGCCGCGGCCTAACCCTTCCCGCGTGAAGGATCCGATTTCCCAACGCCTCTCCGCGCGGCATCCGCAGCGGATCGATCTGTCGCTGGACCGTATCCGGCGGCTTCTCGAGGCTGTCGGGAACCCGCAGGAGCGTCTGCCGCCGGTGGTGCACGTCGCCGGGACGAATGGAAAAGGCTCGACTGTCGCCCTCCTGAGGGCCATGGCGGAGGCGGATGGGCGATCTGTCCATGTATATACATCGCCACATCTCGTGCGCTTTAACGAACGGATCCGGCTGGCGGGGCGTCTGATTGAAGATGCTGAACTGGAAGGGATTCTGGATCGCCTCGAAGCCATTGATGGGGACATCACCGCCACCGTTTTTGAGATGACCACCGCGGCGGCCTTCCTGGCCATGGCCGAGACACCCGCTGACCTGGCGATCGTTGAAGTGGGTCTCGGCGGCGTTCTGGATGCGACCAATGTAATTACAACGCCGCGCCTGTCCGTCATCGCGCCAGTTGATCTGGATCATGCGGAATTTCTTGGAAACGAACTCGCTGGCGTTGCGCACGAGAAGGCAGGAATCCTGAAGACAGGCCGGCCCGCTGTCGTCGCCCGCCAGCAGGACGTGGCGATGGACGTCATCGAGGCGGAGGCTGAGCGCGTCGGGGCGCCCCTGACGGTCATGGGCCGTGATTTCGACGCCTGGGCCGAGCGGGGCGGCCTGACCTTCCAGGGCGAGGACCGGCTGCTGGACCTGCCCGCGCCGGCGCTGGCGGGACCTCACCAGATCACCAATGGGGGTCTGGCCATCGCGGCGGCGCTGGAACTGGGCGTATCGGACGAAGCGATCGCCAGGGGGCTGAAGGCTGTGCGGTGGCCGGCGCGGATGCAGCCGCTGACGGCCGGACCCTATGCGGAGCAGGCGCGCCGGGTGGGGGCCGAGGTCTGGCTGGACGGGGGGCACAACCCGCATGCGGCTCAGGCCGTGGCCGATGCCGTGATGCAGCTTGATCTGCGCAGCCCCCGGCCCCTGGCCCTGATCGTCGGCATGCTGGCCAACAAGGACGCGGAGGGGTTCTTCCAGGCCCTGGCCCTGACCGGCGCGCCTGTCTTTACGGTGCCCTTCGAGGGCGCGTGCTATGAGCCGGTCGCCCTGGCCCAGGCGGCCCAGAAGGCGGGCCTGCGCGCTCAGGCCGCGCCGGGCGTGGAGCCTGCCCTGCGCGCGGCGCTCAATGAGGGCGCCGGTCGGGTCCTGATCTGTGGATCGCTCTATCTGGCGGGCGAGGTTCTGGGTGCGTCTCCCGCGACGTGGCCTGGCTGAGACCCTGTCGCTGTCGGTGTCGCTCGTACGAACGCCGACACGACCCACATGAGCGACACGCCGCATCCGATGTCGGTGTCGGTGTCGCTCGCGCGGATAGCGACACGACCGACATCACCGACATGGGACGCCCGCTTGCCTGTGTGATGGCTCACGATGTCAAAGACCCGGTGGCCCATTGTGGGGCCGTCGGAAACAGAGAGAACAGATCAGCGCCGGCTGAGCCGCGAAGGCCTGCGGATCAACGCGTTCGGACGAAGGGCTATGAGCGCCGGGCGGCCTATTCGTCGTCCGCCGCCGGGACGTCCACGGCCTCGGCCACGATCAGCGGGCGGCGTTCCAGGCGGTCCAGATCACCGCCGACCCGCAGCAGGTCGAGCGCGCGCTGGAGCTGATAGTCGCCGTCTTCGGCGAAGTCCTCGGGCGGAGCCTCGTCGGGAGAGTGCGGGCCGATCCGCTCGGAGCCGACCGACGCATCCAGGGCGTTGGTGAAGGCGGCTTCCGAATAGAGGAACGACGACCGGGCCACGATCTCGGCCTCGCGACGCGAACGCGCGACTTCCAGGTCCGGCGTGATGCCGATGCGCTGGATCGAGGCGCCCGAGGGCGTGAAGTAGCGGGCCGTGGTGATCGACAGAGCCCCGTCCTGGCCGTTGCGGAGCGGCAGGACGGTCTGGACCGAACCCTTGCCGAAGGTGGTCAGGCCGACCAGCGTGGCGCGCTCGTGGTCGCGCAGGGCGCCGGCCACGATCTCGGACGCCGAGGCCGAGCCGTAGTTGATCAGGACCGCCAGCGGCATGCCGTTCAGCAGGTCTCCGGCGGTGGCGTTGTAGCGATGGATGTCCTCGGGGCGCCGACCGCGCTGGCTGACTATCTCGCCGCGCTCCAGGAAGGCGTCCGACACGGCCACCGCCGCATTGAGCAGGCCGCCGCCGTTGTTACGCAGGTCCAGCACGACGCCACGCATGCCGGGGTTCTCACCCTTCAGCCGGTTGATGGCCTCGGTCAGCTCACGGCCGGTGTTCTCGTTGAAGGTCGAGATGCGGATGTAGCCATAGTCGCCCTCCATCCGGGAGGTGACCGAGAAGGTGCGGATCACCTCGCGCACGATGGTGATGTCGCGCGGCTCCTCGCCGTCGCGCAGGAAGGTGACGACCACGCTTTCGCCGGCCGAGCCGCGAAGCTGTTCGGAGACCTCAGCCACGGTCAGGCCGGCGGCCGAGGTTCCGTTGATGGCGGTGATGACGTCGCCGGCCTGGACGCCCGCGCGCTGGGCCGGGCCGCCGTCCATCGGGGTGATGACCCGCACAAGACCGTTCTCGGAGGTGATCTCAAGGCCGACCCCGGAATAGGCGCCCGTCGAGCGCTCGTTCAGGCGCTGAAAGTCCTCGGCGTTGAGGTAGTTGGAGTGCGGATCGAGCGACTGGAGCATCCCGTCCAGGGCGGATTCGATCAGCTGCTTGGGATCGGTCTCCACCACATAGGCCCGCTCGACCACGCTGATGACGTCGCCGAACAGTTCGAGCATCCGGTAGGTTTCAGCGGCCTGGGCGCCGGCCCGGGTCTGGCTGACGGCCGCGGCGCTGACGCCGAGAGCCAGGACGGAGGCTCCGATAAGGGCCCACTTACGCATGGGGAGGACTTTCATAGCGAGGCGGCAAGCCGCCGAAGAGACCAGACGAAACGACGCGGTGACGACAAAATCGTGGCGCCATCAAATCAGGCCCCGGCCCGCGCGTCGAGCCATGGGGCCGGATCGACCGGACGATCGTCGCGGCGAAGCTCGAAATAAAGCTCTGGAGCCTCGGCCTCGGGCAGGCGCCCCAGCGGTTCGCCTTCTGACACGCGTGCCCCGATCACCGCCGAGGCGCGCCCCAGCCCCGCCAGAACCAGCCGCCAGCCGGGGCCGAGCCTCAGCACGACCACCTCATTCCAGCCCTCAAGCGGACCGGCGTATTCCACGACGCCATCGGCCGGCGACCGCACCAGCCCCTGCGCCGAGCCCGAGAAGGTCAGGCCGCGTTCTCCGCCGCCGAACTCGGAGACCAGCGGCCCTTGGATCGGGCGTAGCAGGCGTTCGCGACCACCGGGCAGGGGCGTGGCCAGGACCGCCTCGCGCTCCTGAGGCGACAGTTCGCGCAGGAGACCGCCGAGGTCTCGAACGCGCCGGGCAGCCGCCATGGCCTCGGCCTCGGCGGTCTCGGCGTCGGCGATGAGCAGGGTCTCGAGCGCGCGCTTCTCGGCGATGAGGCGCTCGATGTCGGCCCGCCTGTCAGCGAGCGAGCTTTCGGCGGTCAGGAGGTCGCCCGCCGCGATCACAGCCTCGCGGCGCAGCCGGGACAGCTCGGCCTGATCGGTGGCCAGCCGACGCGCGCGCGCCTCTAGAACCGGAGTGACCTCGCGCATGAGGATCTGGGCCCGGATCGCGTCATTGGCGCGCTCGGGCGAGACCAGCAAGGCCGGAGGCGGGTCCTGTCCATACAGCTGCAGGGCGGCCAGAAGCCGGGTCTGGCGCGCACGCTCACGTCCCAGCCGGACGCGGAGCGCCGTCTCACGATCATTGATGGAGGTAAGCCGCGCCCGCTGGGCCGAGACGGCCTGGACGTCGCTGGCCTCGCCGTCGCCGAGCCGCAGCAGCTCGACCCGGAGGCGCTCGACCTCCAGGGCCACGGCGTTGGCGTCCGTGCGCAGGCGTCTCGCCCGCAGGGTTTCGTCCTGATGCCGCGCCTGGGCCCGCGCCAGGTCTTCGGACGTGCGCTGACCGACCGCCGGGCCGGCGAGGGCGAGGACCGCCAGGCTGGAGACGAGGACCCGCTTCATTCAGTCCCGATGATAGGGCGAGCCGCCCAGAATGGTCACGGCCCGATAGACCTGTTCGGCCAGCATGGCCCGCACAAGGGCGTGCGGCCAGGTCTGGGGGCCGAAAGCGAGGGTGTCGTTCGCGGCGTCCACGAAGGCCGGGTCCAGACCGTCTGCGCCCCCGATGACGAAGACCAGTCGGCGCTCACCCCGATCCCTCAGCGTCGCGACCTTGTCGGCCAGCTGGCGGGACTTGAGCGCCTTGCCGCGCTCGTCGCAGGCGATGATGTAGGCGCCGTCACCGATCGCCGCCGCCAGGGCCTCGGCCTCGGCGGGCTTGCCGGACTTCCTGCTCTCGACTTCGAGGAGGTCGACCGGCGTCAGGCCCAGTGACTTGCCCGAAGCGTTGGCGCGCTTGAGATAGTCGGCGACCAGTTCGGTCTCGGGCGAACGGGACAACCGCCCCATGGCGGCGATCGTCACGCGCATATGGGGTCTAGACCGCCGCGCCCGCGCGGTGAGCGGCGTCGACCGACCAGATCTTCTCGATGTTGTAGAAGGCCCGAACCTCGGGGCGGAACAGGTGGATGATCAGATCACCGGCGTCGATCAGGACCCAGTCGCAGTGCGGCAGGCCTTCGACACGCGCCTTGCCCTGACCGGCGTCCTTGAGAGCGCGCAGCAGGTGGTCGGCGATGGCGCCGACGTGACGGTGACTGCGGCCGGAGGCGACGATCATGGTGTCGGCCATGGAGCTCTTGCCCTTCAGGTCGATGACCACGATGTCCTGGGCCTTGTCGTCTTCGAGTTTGGCGAGAACGATCTCATCCAGCGGGCCGTCCTCGGACCGGACGGGCGGTATCGGCTGGGTCTCCCGCGCGCTGTTCGAAACGGCGTCGGGTTGCGCGTCGTGCGCGGAAGGGGAAGTCAGCGGAGTGCTCCAGGCGGCCTACTAAAGGCGGACCCTAGCACGAATGGGGCCTAGGGTCATCCCTTGCCGCCCATGCGGATCGCGGTCGACGACTGGGGGTTCAGCGGTGCGTTCAGATAGACCCAGGCCGGGGGCGGCAGATCGGCCAGGATGGGCGCTCGCGTGGCCGGTATGCGGCGGTCGGCGAAGAAGGTCGAGGTGGGGGCGAAACGGCTGCCCAGGATCGACCCCGGCCGGGCCACGACCGCCATCGGCATGAGGCGGGCGATGTCGGTCCAGCCGCGCCAATGATGGAAGCCCATCAGATTATCCGAGCCCATCACCCAGACGAACTTGACCCCCGGATGCCGGGCCTTCAGCAGCCGCAGGGTGTCGATGGTCCACTGGGTATGGATGCGGGTCTCGACATCCGAGATGATCATGGACGGCCCGGAGGCCAGTTGGCGGACCCAGTCCATGCGCTGCTGGAGCGAGGCGGTTTCGCTGGAGGACTTCAGGGGATTCTGGGGCGAGACCAGCCAGACGATCCGGTCCAGGCCCAGTCGGATGCGGGCCGTCTCGGCGACGTGCAGGTGACCCGAGTGCGGGGGATTGAACGAGCCGCCGAACAGGCCGACGCGCATGCCCGGCTGAAGGCTCAGGCCGTCTCGAAGGGCGCCGTGCGCCACCGCTGGTTTGAACGGCGCGGGGCCGGCCTGGAACATCGAAGACCCTTATGCTCGCAAGCGCCCTATCACGGCGTACACGGACCTGTCGCCTGTCTTCAGGGCCGGATCTGTCCGTCGCCGCGCACGACGTACTTGAAGGTCGTCAGCTGCTCGGCGCCGACGGGGCCGCGGGCGTGCAGGCGGTCGGTCGAAATGCCGATCTCGCCGCCGAAGCCGAACTCGCCGCCGTCGGCGAACTGGGTCGAGGCGTTGGCAAGCACGATCCCGGCGTCGACCTCGTTGAGGAAGCGTTCGATCACAGCGGCGTCGGTCGCGACGATGGCCTCGGTGTGGCCGGTGCCGTAGGCCGAGATGTGGGCTATGGCGGCCTTCGGCCCGTCCACAGCCTTCACCGACAGGACCGCGGCCAGATACTCGGTCGACCAGTCGTTCTCGTTCGCGGGCGTGCTTGAGGGAAGACGGGCGCGAACGGCCTCGTCGCCACGGATCTCGCACCCGGCGGCCATCAGGGCCTCGGCGATCGGGGGCAGCAGGGTGTCGAGCGCCGCCGTGTCGATCAGCAGGGTCTCGGCCGCGCCACAGACCGACACCCGCCGCATCTTGGCGTTCAGGACGACGTCGCGGGCGACGTCCGCGTCCGCGCTCTGGTGGACATAGACGTGGTTCACGCCCTCGAGGTGGCCCAGGACGGCGACGCGCGCCTCGTCCCGGACCCGCTCGACCAGCGATCGGCCGCCGCGCGGGATCACCAGATCGACCCGGCCGTCCAGCCCGCCCAGGATGGCGCCGACCGCGTCCCGGTCCGTCGAGCGGACGATCTGGATGCTGTCGCCGGGCAGGCCGGTGGAGATCAGGGCCTCGTCCAGCGCCGCATGGATGGCGAGGTTGGAGTTCACGGCCTCGGACCCGCCGCGCAGGATCACGGCGTTGCCGGCCCGCAGCGCCAAAGCGCCGGCGTCGGCAGTGACATTGGGGCGGCTCTCGTAGATCACGGCGATCACGCCGATGGGGGTGCGAACCCGGCTGATGTCGAGGCCATTGGGGCGGGTCCAGCGGGCCAGTTCCGCCCCAACCGGATCGGGGATGGCGGCGATGGCGTCCAGGGCCTCGGCCACGCCGGCGAGGCGCTTCTCATCCAGCATCAGGCGATCGACCATCGCCTCGGCCAGACCCCGCTCGCGCGCCTCACGGACGTCGATTGCATTGGCTTGGAGGATGGCGGCGGCCTGCGTGCGGACAGCCTTCGCCATGGCGTTGATGGCGGCGGTCCGGGTCTCGGGCGTGGCGCGGGCCAGGATGCGTTGGGCGTCGCGCGCCCGGCGGCCTATCGCCAGCATCTGGGTCTGGATCAGGCTCATGACCGCAGCGCCAGATCGTCGGCGTGGATGACGACAGCCCCGCCTGGCCAGCCGAGGGCGGCTTCCAGCTCAGCCGAGCGCAGGCCTGCGATCCGGCGAGCGTCGGCGGCGTCATAGCGGCTGAGGCCCACGGCCAGCTCCTGGCCGGCCTCGTCCAGAACCCGCACGGCGTCGCCCTTGTAGAAGGCGCCGCTGACCGACCGCATCCCGGCGGCCAGAAGCGAGCGGCCGTCCTTCAGGGCCGAGGCGCAGCCCGGATCGACGATCAGGGCGCCATCGGCTGTGATGGAGCCGCCGATCCATTGCTTGTAGGCGGCGCGCATCTGGCTGGAGGCGGCGATGAGGGTGCCGGTGCCACCCTGGGCCAGCCGCGACAGGGGCGAGCCGTCGCTGCGGCCATCGGCGATGACGGTGGCGCAGCCGGCGGCTCCGGCGATGCGGGCGGCGGCGATCTTGGTGGCCATGCCGCCCGAACCGACGCCGGACTGGGCGTTGGCGCCGCCGGCCATGGCCTCGATCTCGGGGGTCAGGGCGGGGACATGGTCCAACCGGGTCGCGGCCGGATCGTGGCGCGGATCGGCGGTGTAGAGGCCGTCGACGTCCGAGAGCAGGACCAGCAGGTCCGCCCCTGCCATCTGGGCCACGCGGGCGGCAAGCCGGTCGTTGTCGCCGTAGCGGATTTCCTCGGTCGCGACCGTGTCGTTCTCGTTGATGACCGGCACGGCGCCGAGGCCCAGCAGGGCCTGGACGGTCGCGCGAGCATTCAGCCAGCGGCGGCGCGTCTCGGTGTCGTCTCGGGTCAGCAGGATCTGGGCGGCGACGAGCCCCTGTGGCTCCAGCGCCTGCTCCCAGGCGCGCATGAGCAACGACTGGCCGCCGGCGGCGGCGGCCTGACGCTGGTCGAGGGTGAGGGAGCCGGTCCCGAGGCCCAGCCTGCGTCGGCCCAGCGCCACGGCGCCAGACGAGACCACCAGCAGCTGACGGCCTTCGCCGGACAGACGGGCGAGATCCTCGCCCAGGGCCGCCAGACGCGCCTCATTGACCCGGCCGGTGTCCCAGTCGACGAGCAGGGCCGAGCCGACCTTCAGGACAAGGCGGCGGGCCTGGGTCAGGGCGTCGGCGGCCGTTCGGCTCACGGGGTCCAGCCGCCTTCGGTCTGGACCTCCTCGTCATCGTCATCGCCGGCGATCTCGCCTCGGCTGATGCGCACCTCGCGCCAGGCGGCGCGCAGGAGCTCGCGGACCCCTTCACCGGAGACGCCCGAGACGCGCATCGGCTCCTTGCCGGCGGCCTCGGCCAGTTCGGCGGCCTTGGCATCGCGGTCTTCCTCCGTGAGGGAATCGATCTTGTTCAGCGCCAGGATCTCGCCCTTGTCGGCGAGGCCTTCGCCATAGGCGGCCAGTTCCTCGCGGATGGTGCGATAGGCGCCGGCGACGTCGTCCTGGGTGGCGTCGACCAGATGGATCAGCACGCCCGACCGCTCGACGTGGCCGAGGAAGCGGGTGCCCAGGCCCGCGCCTTCCGAGGCGCCCTCGATCAGGCCAGGGATGTCGGCGATCACGAAGCGCTCATTGGGCGACAGGTCCACGACGCCCAGATTCGGGGACAGGGTCGTGAACGGGTAGTCCGCGATCTTGGGCTTGGCCGCGGATGCCGCCGCCAGAAAAGTCGACTTGCCGGCGTTGGGCAGGCCGACCAGACCGACGTCGGCGATCAGCTTGAGCCTGAGCCAGATCCACTGCTCGATGCCTTCCTGGCCGGGATTGGCGTGGGTGGGGGCGCGGTTGACCGGGCCCTTGAAGCGGTCGTTGCCCCAGCCGCCGTTGCCGCCCTGAAGCAGGCGCAGGCGCTTGCCGGCATGGTCCATGTCGGCGATCAGGGTTTCCTTGTCCTCGTCGAGGACCTGGGTGCCGACCGGCACCTTGAGCGTGATGTCGGCGCCGGCGCCGCCATGCATGTTGCGGCCCTGTCCGTGGGCGCCCGTGCCGGCCTTGAAATGCTGCTGGTAGCGGTAGTCGATGAGGGTGTTCAGCCCTTCGACCGCCTCGATCCAGATGTCGCCGCCGCGTCCGCCGTCGCCGCCGTCGGGTCCGCCGTATTCGATATATTTCTCGCGCCGGAACGACACGGCTCCGCCGCCGCCGTTGCCCGAGCGGATGTAGATCTTGGCCTGATCCAGAAACTTCATGGGCGGCTTATGACGCAGAAACGCCGTTCGCGTCACCCCGTGCTCGCGCCCGGCCTGAAGGGTGCAGAAAGAGGTCAGGCCCTTCTGACCGT
Source organism: Pseudomonadota bacterium (assembly GCA_023428785.1). Taxonomy (GTDB): domain Bacteria; phylum Pseudomonadota; class Alphaproteobacteria; order Caulobacterales; family Caulobacteraceae; genus Brevundimonas. The sequence continues at coordinate 5,119 of JAEYWU010000110.1, read as the reverse complement.
TTTCGGCCAGACAATGCAGACCGTTCAGTCGTCCATTCGAGGCTTGCCGCGCGCCTTCTTGACGGTCGAGCGCACAGCCTTTCCAGCCAGGCGTCGCTCCTTGGAGGCCTTGGTCGGCTTCGTCGCCTTCCTCGGCTTGGGGCGTTCGTGGGCGCGGTCGACCAACTCCTGGAGCCGCTCGATGGCGTCCTGGCGATTGCGCTCCTGGGTCCGGAAGCGCTGGGCGGTGATCAGGATCAGGCCATCCTTGGTCGCGCGCGATCCGGCCAGGCGGATCAGGCGCTCGCGCACCTCATCACCGAAAAGCGACGATCCAGCTGCGTCGAAACGCAGCTGGACCGCCGTCTCTACCTTGTTGACGTTCTGGCCGCCCGGGCCGCCCGCCCGGAAGAAGCGGAACTCGAGCGCCTCTTCCGGGACGATGGGCAGGGCGTGGCTCCTACTGGGTGAGGATCCGGCCGGCGACGAAGCAGGGCTCGACGTCGCAGCTGTGTAGCAGGATGCGGACGGTGTAACGGCCCGAGCTCGGCGCTGTGAAGCCGACGATCGGGTAGTCGTCCGGGAGCAGGTCGCTACCCAACTGCTCCCCGTTCGGCCCCTCGACGATCAGGTCTACGTCCGAGCAGTCGTTGTCGCAGGCGCCGAAGACGCCGTAGTTGCGGCCGCCTTCGAGGTTGACGCTCCAGCGGTGCTCCGATCCGGCCTGCAGCGGCACGGTGACGTCGCGGATATTCGACGGGCGCAGGCTGGGGCCGTATTCGGCGACGTAGGCGTCGAGATAGCCGTCCAGCTGCTGGGTGTAGTGGTTGATCACGTCCTGCTCGGTCGGCTGGCCGCCGCTCGAGCCGCCGGAGCTTCCGCCCGACGAACCACCCGAAGAGCCGCCTTCCTCGTCCGGCTTGGCGCCGCCGCCCGCGCCTTCATCCGAAGACCCGCCCGTGTCGCCGCCGCTCTCGGATGAACCGCCGCCGGCGCCTTCGTCCGAAGGCTTGGCGCCCAGGCTCTCGCCGCCTTCCTCGGACGCGCCTTCGCTGGCGGCGCCTTCCTTGGTGGCGTCCTCGTCGCCGCCGCCCATGTTGCAGGCCGCCAGGCTGACGGCCCCGATGATGGCCGCGCTTGCGACGGCCACGGTGCGAATGCGCATTTCAGATCCTCCCAGGGAGACTCGCTCCCATGAACCGTGTTCTGCCGGACGATAGGCAGGACCGCCTGTCCCTGTCGATAATCAATTCCGATAGGCGGGCGGCATGGCCGAACGACCGATGTAGCGGTCGCGCAGTTCCAGGGCGCGGGACTCCAGCGGCTGTCGGCGTCCGGCGATGAAGATGGCCACCGGCTGGCTGAGCGGCTCCAGCGGATCGCCGGTCCAGACCACCACATCGGCTTCAATCCCGGTGCGGATACCGCCCATCTGGCCCTCGAGGCCGAAGATGCGGGCCGGATTGACCGTCAGGGCCTCGATCGCCGCCAGATAGGGCAGGCCGTGGGCCACCGCATTGCCGGCATTGTAGCGAGCCTCGCGCGCCCGGTGCACCGAGCCCTCATTGCCCTTGATGGCGATGACGACGCCAGCGGCGTGCAGTCGGGCCGCATTCTCCATCGTCGCGCCACGCATCTCGAAGGACGACGGCAGATTGGTCAGGGGGTTCAGCAGCACGGGTACGCCGACCGCGGCGATCTCGTCGGCCACGCGCCACCCTTCCTCGGCGCCATCGAGGATGATGTCGAGATTCTCCTCCTCGGCCAGGCGCAGCACATTGCGGATGTCCGCCGCCCGGTGAGCCGTGACGATCAGGGGCATGCGTCCCTCGACCACGGGGATGAGGGCTTCCAGATCGGCCCGCGACAGCATCAGGTCGCGCAGGCCGCCCCGATCATAGGCCGCGCGGTTGGCCGCATAGAGCCTCACCTCGCGCAGGATTTCGCGAAAGAGGGTGAACTCCGCCCCGCGTGCGCCGCCGGCCACGCCGGCGCCGGCGTCGCCAAACGGCGCGACCATGGCGACCCGGGGCCGCACCAGGATGTCGGTTCCCTCGGCCAGATGAATGGCGGCCGCCTGGCCGGCGAACAAGCCCGGCGAATGCAGGCCGCCCTCGCCGACGCCGGCGGTGTCTTCCTCGTGGAAGTGGCCGCCCGCCGAGCCCGGATGCTGGGGCACGACGATGGCGCGGGTGATACCGCCCAGACGTGCGACGGGGAGGGTGAAGCTGTCGGGATCCAGGCCCCAGGACAGGTCGAACGCCGCGCTCAGCGAATTGGACGACTGACGCAGGTCGTTGGTGTCCTGCAGGGCCGAGACCTCGACGCCGCCGAGGCCGGAATCGACCGCGACGAAGCCGGGGGCGATGACGCCGCCTTGGGCGTCGATCACCTCGGCGCCGGCCGGAACCGCCACATCGGCGCCGACCGCCGAGATGCGGCCGTCGCGGATGACGACCGTGCCGCGCTGGATTTCACCCGAGCCGGTCAGGACGCGGCCGTTGGTGATTGCGACGGTCTGGGCGAGCGTGGCGCCGGCCGACAGGGCGAGGGCGGCGGTGGCCGCGATCAGGGTCTTGAGCGCGCGCATCAGCGGATCTCCTGGCCGGGCTGGCCCAGTTCGAAGTCGGACCTCGGCTGATAGGCCGGATCGAACCGGTCATGGACGCGGGCGCCGTCAATGAAGACCTGATCGGCGCGGGCGTAGATCGAGAAGGGATTGGCCGACCAGATCACGACGTCGGCGCGTTTGCCGACCTCCAGGCTTCCGGTCTGATCCTCGATGCCGATCGACCGCGCGGCGTTCAGCGTGATCCAGGCGATGGCGGTCTCCTCCGGGATGTCGAGCCCGGCGCGACGACCGGCGGAGAGAGCCGCTGCGGCCTCCTGATTGAGCCTCTGGGTAAGGGTGTCGTCGTCGGAGTGAATCACGGCGCAGGCGCCCGCGGCTTCGAGCAGGGCGGCGTTCTCCTCGATGCCGTCCAGGCTCTCCATCTTGAAGCCCCACCAGCCGGCCCAGGTGGCCGAGCAGATGCCCTCGGCGGCCAGCACGTCGGCGATCTTGTAGCTCTCCGACGCGTGGTGGAAGGTCGTGATGCGGTAGCCGAACTCACGCGCCAGATCGATCATGAGCATCATCTCGTCGGCGCGGTAGCAGTGGTTCTGCACCAGGATATCCCCCGACAGGACGCCGGCCAGGGTCTCCAGCCGCAGGTCGCGCGTCGGCGGCTCGGGGCTCTCTCCGTTGTCAACGGCGCGGTCATAGGCCTCCCAGCGGCGGCGGTAGTTCTGGGCCTCGATCCAGGCGGCGCGGTAGCCGGCCATATTGCCCATGCCGGTCGCCGGGCTCTGGTTGCGGCCGCCATAAACGCGCGACGGGTTCTCGCCGCAGGCCATCTTCAGACCGTAGGGGGCGTCGGGGAACTTCATCCCCTGCATCGAGACCGACGGCACATTGCGCAGCGTCACCGATCTTCCGCCGAAGAGATTGGCCGAGCCCGGCAGGATCTGAAGGGTCGTCACCCCGCCTTCGCGGGCTCGATTGAAGCCCGGGTCCTGGGGCCAGACCGAATGTTCGGACCAGACCTGACCGGTGTTCGGATTGGTCGCCTCATTGCCGTCCGAGGTCGCCTGGACCGACGGCGAGGCATAGACGCCCAGATGGCTGTGGGCGTCGATGATGCCCGGGGTCACGAAACGACCGGCCGCATCGATGCGGCGCACGCCCGCGGGGATCGGCGTTTCGGGGCCGCCGACGGCTGAGATCCGGCCGTCGATCATGACGACCACACCATTCTCGATGCGCTGGCCGGTGGCGGTGAAGACCGTGCCGCCGACGATGGCGACGTCCTCGCGCGGGAGCGGCTGATAGGTCGAGGGGAAGGGGTCTTCCAATCCGCGCAACCCGGGCAGCAGCCCCGCGCGCTCACCGGAGTTCGAGGGCGTGCCCGAAGACGACGGCTGGCCCGTCGTCGCACATCCCGAAAGCACAAGCGCAGCCGACGCTGCGGCGATCACAAGGCTTCGCATCCAGCCCCCTCCATCAAATCCCGGAGGGAATAAAGCCGCCGTGGCGTCGTGCGCCAAGTGAAAACGGGGTTAGGCGAACAGCCGCGCCAGGGCTTCCGCCTCGTCGAGGCCGTCGATCTCGACCGTTTTGATCCGCGCCGTCTGGCCGGCGACGAGCGTGAGGGTGGACTTCGGCTGACCCAGCGCCCTGGCCAGGGTCGCCAGAACCGCTGTGTTGGCCTGGCCGTCCGCCGGCGACGCACGGACCCGGACCTTGATCAGCGGGCGGCCGGTATCGTCGGTCTCCACCGCATCGATCCTGTCGGCGCCACCCCGCGGCGTCACCCGCACACGCAGGCGACAGCTCACCTAGAAGCCGAGGAGATAGGGCGCGCTCATGCGGTTGAAAGCGATCTGCAGGAAGCGCAGCAGCAGCAGCACGACGATCGGGCTGATGTCCACGCCGCCCAGCGACGGGATCATGCGTCGGAACGGCTCCAGCAGGGGCGCGGTCACGGCGTCCAGGAAACGCAGGATCGAATAGACCAGCTGATTGCGCGGATTGATGACGTTGAAGGCCACCAGCCAGCTCGCCACCGCCTGCACGATGATGAACAGCACCATCAGATTGATGATCTGGTTGACCAACCAGACGATCGCTTCGCCCATGACATTTCCCTTTACGCGGACGCCGCTTCTAGCGGCTTGCGCGGCCGGGGCAAAGGCCGTGCTTGACTTCCCTGCGTGGTCGCAGCATTAGCCCCGCTCCGTTGGGGCCGTAGCTCAGTTGGTAGAGCGCGTCGTTCGCAATGACGAGGTCAGGGGTTCGACTCCCCTCGGCTCCACCAATCCCTTACAGCGCAAGCGTTTGATGCCGCCGACCAGCAATTCTGCTGCACAGAGGTGGTTCACAAACCGTCCGAGAAAGGGTCTACCAACCCTTGCGAGACAACGGTTTCAGCGTCTTCCGACTGCTGCACACGACTGGTTCACACAGTCCCGAAGTCTGCTGGAAGAGTCAGGCGGGCCGGGTCCAGCGGCCTGACGCGTCGAGGGCAGCGTTATTACGTTCGGATCAGGGTGCCTCAGACCCTCGTGCAGACGGTCGGAAAGACTCACGTCTGGCGATCGC
>JAEYWU010000031.1 GCA_023428785.1 Pseudomonadota bacterium | reverse complement strand
CCACGGCCGTGTCGGCCATCCGGTTGGAGAAGCCCCACTCGTTGTCGTACCAGCTCATGACGCGCACCAGCGTGCCGTCCATGACCTTGGTCTGGTCCATGTGGAAGACCGACGAGTGCGGGTCGTGGTTGAAGTCCGAGGAGACGAGCTTCTCGGTCGTATAGCCGAGAACCCCCTCGAGCTCGCCCTCCGCCGCGGTCCGGATCGCGTCGTTGACCTCCTCGACCGAGGTGGCGCGCTCTGCGAGGAACTTGAAATCGACGACCGAGACGTTCGGGGTCGGGACGCGGATCGAGACGCCGTCGAGCCTGCCGTTGAGCTCGGGCAGCACCAGGCCGACCGCCTTGGCCGCGCCCGTCGAGGTCGGGATCATCGACAGCGCCGCAGCGCGGCCGCGATAGAGGTCCTTGTGCATGGTGTCGAGCGTCGGCTGGTCGCCGGTGTAGGCGTGGATCGTGGTCATGTAGCCGCGCTCGATGCCGACCAGGTCGTGCAGCACCTTGGCGACCGGCGCCAGGCAGTTGGTGGTGCACGAGGCGTTGGAGACGACCACGTCGTCGGCGGTCAGGACGTCGTGGTTCACGCCATAGACGATGGTCTTGTCGGCGTTGTCGGCCGGGGCCGAGACCAGCACGCGCTTGGCGCCGGCGGCCAGGTGGGCCGAGGCCTTGTCCTTGGAGGTGAAGATGCCGGTGCACTCAAACGCGATGTCGACGCCCAGGTCACCATGCGGGAGGTTCGAAGGATCGCGCTCGGCGGTCACCTTGATCTTGCCCGAGCCCACGTCGATCCAGTCGTCGCCGGCCTCGACCACACCCGGGAACCGGCCGTGCACCGAGTCATAGCGCAGCAGGTGGGCGTTGGTGGCGACCGGGCCCAGATCGTTGATCGCCACGACCTCGATGTCGGTGCGGCCATGTTCGGCGATCGAGCGAAGGACGAGACGGCCGATGCGGCCGAAGCCGTTGATGGCGACGCGGACGGTCATGGGGGTTCACCTCTGAGCAGCTTGGTCCGCGCGCCCCGCGCGGACTCTTGATCTTGAATGGCGCGGGTATCGGGGCGGGGGGGCGGAACGTCAACCCCGGCCGGGGTCACAGGCCGTGAGGGGATGTTGCGCGGGACGGGGCCGGATCAGTCGTCGCGGGGCAGGGTCAGGCGCGCCATCAGGCCGCCGCCCTCGCGGTTGGACAGGACGACGTCGCCGCCGTGCGCGCGGGCGACGCCGCGAGCGACCGCGAGGCCGAGGCCCGCGCCTCCGGTCTCGCGGTTGCGGCTCTTCTCGCCGCGCTGGAAGGGCTCGAAGACGGCCTCGAGCTCTTCGGCAGGCAGGCCGGGGCCGCGATCGGTGACGGTGACGACGGCGAGACCGGGCTGGGTGGCGACCGTGACCTCACAGGCGCCCGCGAACTTGATGGCGTTCTCGACCAGATTGCCGACGGCGCGGCGCAGGTTGAGGCTCTCGCCCATGACGCGGACCTCAGCGGCGGTCTGGATCGAGGCGTCGGCGCCGACCTCGGCCAGATCGTGCACGACCGAGGCGACGAGGGCGGACAGGTCGAGGGCGGGACGCTCCTCGCGGACGGTCTCACCGCGCACATAGGCGAGCGCCTGGGAGATCATGCCGTCCATCTGCTCGATGTCGGCGGCCATACGGTCGCGGATCTCGGGATCGGCCTGTTCGGCGCGGAAGCGCAGACGGGTCAGGGGCGTGCGCAGGTCGTGGGCGATGGAGGCGACCATCTGGGTGCGGCCCTCGACATAGCGGTTCAGCTTGGTCTGCATGTCGTTGAAGGCCTGGGCGGCGTCGCGGACCTCCAGCGGGCCGGTCTCCTGAAGCGGCGGGGCGTGCGGATCCGAGCCGAGGCGCTCGGCGGCCTGAGCGAACAGGCGGATGGGCTGGGTCAGCCTGCGCGCCATGAACCAGGCCAGCGGCAGCAGCAGGACGAGGCTGGCCAGGAAGGTCAGCAGGATGCGCGTGTGCCACGGCGACCAGAGGCCGGTCGGGGGGCTGACGGTGGCCCACTGGCCGTCGGCCAGGCGGACGCTGGCGGTGAAGGGCGGGAAACGAAGCTGTTCGGTGAAGACGGTGATCTGCTGGTGACCGCCTTCTGCCGGTCCGCGAATGTCCTCGGTGATGATCCGGGCTGCGGCGCGCGGCGGGGGCGGAACCTCAGCCGGCGAGGGGCCATCCCCCTCGCTTCGGCGGACGATGATGGTCTCGGTGCGGCGACCGCCTTCCAGGATGATGGGGCCGGACCCGTCGCGGCGGACCCAGCGGTTGGACAGGTCCTGATGCATACGCTGGCGCATCGGCTGGTCGGTGATAGGGACCTGGACGCGCACGGCGTCGGGCTCAAGCTGCAGTCGGGTCTGGAGCGACAGGGCGATGACGCGTGCCAGCGGGTCCTCGTCGGCGCGGGCGGGGATGGGGGCGCTGGCCGACATCGTGCGCCGGAGCGTGCGGCCCTCGGCGGTGCGGACGGTCTGGCCCTGAAGCGCCTCGACGGCTTGATCCAGCGTCAGGCCCGGCTGGGCCGGCGGCGGGGCGTGCAGGATGACGGCGAAGGCGATGCCCATGGCGAGCGCGATCGAGACCGCGACCAGCAGCGCGACCTGAAGGAAGACCGGCAGGGCGAAGCGGGCGCGCCTCATGCGGGGCGGACCTCGACGGCCAGACGATAGCCCTCGCCCCGGACGGTTTCGATGACGTCGCGGCCTGTGCCGTCGTCGAGCTTCTTCCTCAGCCGGCTGATCTGGACGTCGATGGCGCGGTCGAAGCTGTCGGCCGTGGGGCCGTGGGAGAACTCCAGCAGCTGGTCGCGCGTCAGGATGCGGCCGGGGCGTTCGACGAAGGCCTGAAGGAGCCGGAACTCGCCAGTCGACAGGGCGGTCGCGGCGGCGCCCGGCGTGGTCAGCTCGCGCCGCACCAGATCCAGCCGAAACGCGCCCAGCCAGACGGCCTGGCCGCCGGAGCGGGGCCGGTCGCCGCCGCGCCGGAGGACCGCGCGGATACGGGCAAGAAGCTCGCGCGGATTGCAGGGCTTGGGCAGGTAGTCCGAGGCGCCGAGCTCGAGGCCCACGATGCGGTCGGTGTCCTCGCCCATGGCCGACAGCATGATGACGGGCGGGCCGCTCTCGGCCAGGCGTCGGCAGACCGACAGGCCGTCCTCCCCGGGCATCATCAGGTCCAGCACCACCACATCGGCCGGGCTGCGAGCCAGCAGGCGGTCCATCTCGCGCGCGTCGGCGGCGCCCTCGGCTTCGAAGCCCTGACGGACCAGATAGTCGGTCAGGACGTCGCGGATGCCCGGGTCGTCGTCGACGACCAGCACGCGAGCCTGGACGGGAGGGGCGGGATTCATGAGGGCCTTGTGACCGACGGATAAGGCGGCAAGATTTCAGGGCTGAAACATGCCTGCAAGACGGGCCTGCTCAAACCGCCGTGACGGGCTCACAGGCCCGACCCCATTCGGAGAGAGACAATGAGAGTTCTGTTCGCGTCCGTGGCGCTGCTGGCGCTGGCTCCCGCCGCCGCCCAGGCCCAGGAAACCCGCGTCGAGGAGCGCGTCGTCGTCATGGGCGGGCCCGGCGGTCACATGGAGATCGGCGAGGACGGCCTGACCCGTGAGGCCTTCCTGGCCCGCCACCAGGAGATGTTCGCCCGGCTGGACGCCGACGGGAACGGCGTGGTCACCCGCGAGGAAATGCACGCCACGGCCCAGGCGCATCACGCCGAGTTCACCAGCGAGGACGGCAATCGGGTCGTCATCCGTCGGCACGGTCCGGGCGGTGAGGGTGGCCCGATGGTCTGGGAAGGCGAGGGCGGTCCGGGCGAGCGCCAGGTCGTAATCGTCCGGCGCGGGCCGGGCGGCGAGACCGTCGACATTCAGGGCGGCCCCGGCGGCGAATGGACCAGCGAGGACGGCCAGCGCCGCATCATCATCAGCGGGCCGGGCCACGAGAGCGAAGACGGCGAGCGCCACGTCATGGTCTTCCGCCACAGCGCCGAGGGCGGTCTGGATTCAGACGGCGACGGCCGCTGGAGCTTCGAGGAAATGGTCGCGCCGATGCGCGAGCACTTCAACCAGTTGGACGCCAATGGCGACGGCTTCGTGGATGAGGCCGAGCGGCGGCACTAGCCGGCGACGACGCGCACCCGGGAGGCGGCCTCCCGGGCGCGCTCTCGCGCCTGATCGGTGGTGTCGCCGGTGGCCGTGGCGACGCCCATGCGGCGGCGGTCGAAGGCTTCGGGCTTGCCGAACAGGCGCAGGTCGGCGGTGGGGACCGAGAGGGCCTCGGCCACGCCTTCATAGGCGACGCCCTGGGCTTCCATGCCGCCGTAGATGACGGCGCTGGCGCCTATGGCCCGGCGGGTTACGTCGGTCGGCAGCCCGAGGATGGCGCGGGCGTGGAGCGCGAACTCGGACTGGATCTGGGTGGCGAGGGTGACGAGGCCCGTGTCGTGCGGGCGGGGGGAAACCTCCGAGAACCAGACCTCGTCGCCCTTCACGAACAGCTCGACGCCGAAGACGCCGAGACCGCCGAGGCTGTCCGTGATGACGAGAGCGATCTCTCGGGCCTTGCCCAGAGCGCTTGCGGACATGGTCTGTGGCTGCCAGCTCTCAACGTAGTCGCCCTTCGCCTGGCGATGGCCAATCGGGTCGCAGAAAGTGGTGGTGACCTGACCATCCTTGAGCGAACGAACGGTCAGAAGAGTTATCTCGAAATCGAAATCGATACGGCCTTCGACGATGACGCGGGCGGTGTCCACGCGCCCGCCCGACTGCGCATAGGCCCATGCCGCAGACACCTGGTCGGGGTTTTCGACATAGGATTGTCCCTTGCCCGAGGAGGACATGACCGGCTTCACGAAGCACGGGAAGCCGACCGTCAGACTCTCTGCGATCAAATCTTCCTCCGAGCCCGCGAAGGCGTAGGGGCTGGTCGGAAGGCCCAGCTCCTCGGCGGCGAGGCGGCGGATGCCCTCGCGGTTCATGGTCAGCTGGACGGCGCGGGCGGTCGGGATGACAGTCGCCAGACCGGCCTGTTCGATGCCGGCCAGGACCTCGGTGGCGATGGCCTCGATCTCGGGCACGATGATGTGCGGGGCCTCGGCCAGGATAACGCCGTTCAGCACCTGGGCGTCGGTAATGGGGATGACGTGGCTGCGGTGGGCGACCTGCATGGCCGGGGCGTTCGGATAGCGGTCCACCGCGATGACCTCGGCGCCGAGGCGCTGAAGCTCGATGGCGACCTCCTTGCCGAGCTCGCCCGAGCCCAGGAGCATGACCCGCAGGCCGGTGTCGGAGAGGGGGGTGCCGAGGCGGTGGGCGTTCATCAGGCAGAATCCTTGGGCGAGAGCGCGGCCTCCATCAGGACGGCAGGGCCGAACAGAGTCGGGGTCGGGCCGAGCTGGCGAAAGCCGCAGGCTTCATACACGCCGATGGCCGCTGGCGAAGCCACGACAGTGACGACGTCCGCGCCTGTGGCTCTCAATCGCTCCAGGCCGGTCAGCAGAAGCCTGCGGCCGATGCCGCGTCCCTGAAGATCCGGCTCGACGAACAGGCCGTCGATTTCTGCGGGGGGGTCGGCGTGGCGGAGGACGGCGACGTAGCCCACCAGGCGCCCGGCGTGTTCGGCGACGGTGACGCCGTCCTGCTCGAAAGCCTCGCTTGGTCCCTGGATGGCGTCGGGCTGCGCTCGCGCCTGATCCGCATAGGCTGGCTCGGCAAGCGTGATGCGCCAGGTCAGGTCGCGAAGCGCCGGCAGGTCGGCGGGCTCAGCCGGACGCAAAGTGATCGCGTCCGGCGCCGGCACGCTAGAGCTTCGCCTTGGCCGCCGCCACCACGGCCTCAGCCGTGATCCCGAACTTGTCGTACAGCACCTCGGCGGGGGCGCTCGCGCCGAAGCCGGTCATGCCGACGAAGCCGCCATCCTCGCCGATGAAGCGTTCCCAGCCTTGCTTGATCGCGGCCTCAACCGCGACGCGGACGGTGCCGCGACCGATGACCGAAGCCTGGTACTTCGCGTCCTGCTGGTCGAACAGTTCGAATGAGGGCACCGAGACGACGCGGGTCGGGACGCCTTCGGCCTCGAGCGTTTCGGCGGCCTTGAGGGCCAGGGCCAGTTCTGTGCCGGTGCCGAACAGGGTGACCTTGGCGTCGCCGGAGGCGGGCTTGATCTCATAGGCGCCCTTCGCCGAGAGGTTCTCGGACGAGGCCATGGTGCGAACCGCCGGGGTCTTCTGACGCGACAGGGCCATGGCCGAGGGCGTGGTTTTCGACTGAAGCGCGACCTGCCAGCATTCCATCGCCTCGATGGTGTCGGCGGGGCGGAAAACGTTCAGGTTCGGAATGGCGCGCAGCGCCGCCAGATGCTCGACCGGCTGGTGGGTCGGGCCGTCTTCGCCCAGACCGATCGAGTCATGGGTCAGGACGTGGATGGCGCGCACACCCATCAGGGCGCCCAGGCGGATGGCCGGACGGCTGTAGTCCGAAAAGACCATAAAGGTGCCGCCGTAGGGGATAACCCCGCCGTGCAGGGCCAGGCCGTTCATGGCCGCGGCCATGCCGAACTCGCGGATGCCGTAGTTGACGTAGCGGCCCTCGTAGGTCGGCGCGTCGAAGATCGGCGTGTCCTTGACGAAGGTGTTGTTGGAGCCGGTCAGGTCGGCCGAGCCGCCGATCAGCTCGGGGATCGAAGCGAAGACGGCGTCGAGCGCTGCCCCCGACGCCTGGCGCGTGGCCTGGGCGGGCGGCGTCTCGACCAGTTCGGCAATGGCGGCTTCCAGCTTAAGGAAGGCGCCGGAGGGAAGATCGCCGTTCATGGCGCGGGTGAAGTCGGCGGACTGGATCGAGGCGGCGAGGCGGGCCTCCCAGGCCTTGCGATGCTTGGCGCCCTTGCGGCCGACCTTCTTCCAGGCCTTGTCGACGTCTTCCGGCAGTTCGAAGGGCTCGTGCTCCCAGGCCAGGCCCAGACGGGTCGCGGCGATCTCGGCGGCGCCCAGCGCGGCGCCGTGGGTCTTGTGGCTGCCCTCCATGGTGGCGGCGCCCTTGCCGATCCTGGTCTTGCACGCGATCAGGGTGGGCTTGTCCTGCTTGGTGGCCCACAGGAGCGCCGACTTGATGGCCTTGTGGTCATGGCCGTCGATGGCCTTGACCGCCCAGCCCGCGGCCTTGAAGCGCGCCTTCTGGTCGGTGGTGTCGGACAAGGACACCTTGCCGTCGATGGTGATCTCGTTGTCGTCCCACAGGACCGTCAGCTTGGAGAGCGCCAGACGACCCGCCAGCGCGATGGCTTCCTGCGAGACGCCTTCCATCAAACAGCCGTCGCCGGCCACGACCCAGGTGCGGTGGTCGACGAGGTCGTCACCGTATTTGGCGGCCAGATGGCGCTCGGCCATAGCGAAACCGACCGAGGTGGCCAGACCCTGACCCAGCGGGCCGGTCGTGACCTCGACGCCGGGCATGTGGCCGTATTCGGGATGGCCGGCGGTCTTCGATCCCCACTGGCGGAAGTTGGACAGCTCCTGCTTCGTCGCGGCCTTGTAGCCGGTCAGGTGCAGCAGGGCGTAGATCAGCATCGAGCCATGGCCCGCCGACAGGATGAATCGGTCGCGGTCGGGCCAGTCGGGGCGGCTCGCATCGAACTTGAGGAACTTGGAGAACAGGACCGTCGCCACGTCGGCCATGCCCATCGGCATACCGGGATGGCCTGACTTTGCCTTTTCGACGCCGTCCATGGCGAGGACCCGGATGGCGTCGGCCATGCGAACGGGCGAGGGCTTGGATACGGCGGGGCTCGCGTCGGCCATAGGGCTGTCGCTCCGAAGTCAGATGGAATTGAAGGGCACGGGCGCTTTACCCCAGCGGGCGCCTAGGTTCTATATGGATTCGACGCATTGCGGACGGAGAAGCCGAGCATGTCCGATGAAATGGCCGCGGCCGCCGAACGGCTGAGCAGGGCGCTGGCCGCCCTCGAAGCCAAGACGCGCGACGCGAAGGCGCGGGCCGCCGTGCGCGAGGATGACCTGTTCGCCGGTTCTCCGCCATCGGGCGACAGCGAACTGAGGGCCGCGGCCGAGCAGGCGTCGGAAGCCCTGGGCCGCGCGGCGGACGCACTGCGCGAAGCGATCGGGCAGGAGGGCTGAGGCCATGGCCACCGTCACCGTCGAGATCAATGGACGCCCGCATCAGGTGGGCTGCGCCGAGGGGCAGGAGAAGCGGGTGACCGCGCTGGCCCAGCAGTTCGACCAGCACGTGCGCCAGGTCGCCCAGGATGTGGGCCAGGTCGGGGACCTGCGGCTGTTCCTGATGGCCGGGCTGTTGCTGGCCGATGAGAACGCCGACCTGAAGTCCGCCGTGAAACTGGAGCCCACCGCCGACGACGCGGCCGTGGTCGAGGCGCTCAATCAGGCGGCGGCACGGATCGAGAAGCTGGCGGCGGGGCTCTAGCTCGTCGAGAGCAGGTTCAGCAGGCTGACGTCGCGAAGCTGGTTGATGACCTGGGCGGCGGCCTGGATGGCGACCTGGGACAGGTTGAGGTCGGTGACCGCCTGGGCCATATCGGCGTCGGTGCGGTTGCCTATCAGCTGGGTCAGCTGGGTCTGCTGTGCCTTGTGGCCGGTGAGAACCGATTCCACGCGGTTCTGCAGAGAGCCGTTGCGAGCGGCGGCCTCGACCACTCCGACTCGGGCGGCGTCGAACTGGGTCAGGATGTTCTGCAGGAAGGCCTTGCCGGCATCGTCCAGCTGGCCAGAGATCGGGCCACCCGCGCCCGTGTCGTAGGCCTGGAGCGAACGGAAGACCTCCATCAGCGGACCGCCGAGGTCCGAGGCCAGGAAGCCGGTGGTGACCGTGGTCGTCTCGTCCAGGCGCGAGGTGGCGCGCAGCTGGTCGTTATCGAAGACGTCGTCGATCGTCGGCTCAGCGGCCAGTTCGGCCAGGGTGCCGGCTTCGACGGGAGACTGATCGGACCGGGCGCCGCCGAAGAGATAGGTCCCCTGGTGCTTGAAGTTCAGCGCCCCCTGGGCTGACTGGAACCAGCCCTGGAGCTCCAGCATCAGGCCGTCGAAGCGGCCGGCCGCCAGGGCTTCGGCCACGGCCGAGCGGGCGCCGTCGATGGAGCCGATCATCTGGTCGAAGGCCAGGGCCTGGGTGTCGAGCCGGGCCGCCACCGTCTCGCCGGTCGTGATGAAACCGGAGATACGGGCCTCGGTCGCCTTGAGGGCGGTCAGGGTCTCGGATCCGCGGCCAAAGCCGGTCAGGTCGGTCGCGATCTTCTGGGTCGAGATGCGGTTCTGGGCGTCCTGTTGCCTCAGCTGGGCGCGCTGGAGGTCAAGCAGCGCCGACTGGAAGCTGGCGTTGGTGGCGACGCGGGTCATCGAACCATCCCCAGGAGAATGTCGTAGAGATCCTTGGCGGCCTGGATCATCCGGGCCGAGGCGTTGAAGGCCTGCTGATAGGTGGTGAGGTTCACCAGCTCCTCATCCAGATTGACGCCCTCTTCGGAGGCCTGACGCTGGCGAGCCTCGACCTTGAGGGCCTCGGAGGCTTCGGCGCGCGACTTGGCCGAGGCGGCGCGGCCGCCGATGTCGCCGGCCAGTTCAGAAACATAGCGGCTGATCGACATGCTGCCGCCGGAAGACCCGCCTGCGGCTCCGAACACGCTGGTGACCTCGCCGACATCGGCGAGCGCCAGGGCGCCGCGGCCGTCGCCGGACGACAGCGCCGAAGTCCCGGCCGCCGCGGTCAGGTCCAGCTTGGCCAGGGCCAGACGACCGGGCGTGCTGAGGATGTCTGACCGGATCGAGAATCCATCCAGGCGCGAAGCCCTTACTCCGCCGCCCAGGCCGAACAGCTCCGACATCGAAGCGCCAGACGGGTTCTGGGTGGTGCCGTCGCCGACGACCGACAGGCTTACCTGCTGGCCGGTGAGCGGCGTGAAGATCATGGAGCCCTGGGCGTCCAGCGAGAAGGTCCCGAACCGTCCCACCCCGGAAGTCGGGGAGTTCAGCGCGGTCAGCAGGTCGGCCATGGTCCCGCCCGGGGGTACCTGAACCGTCAGGTCACGCAGGCGGGCGCCGGTAGCGTTGGTGAAGCGGAAGGTGATTTCCTCGCCCGCCGTGAAGCCATGCGGCGAGGCGGCGGTTAGCCCGGTGTCATAGGTCGAGGGCCGGTCAGAGCGGACCAGATCGTTCAGGCCGAAGTAGTGCGAGAAGCCGCGTCCGTTCTTCTGCGAGGGATTGGCCGGATCGTCGGCCACGACCACGCCGTTGGCGCTGTTTGTCGCCTGAAGCGTCAGAACGCCATTGGTGAAAGTGGCCGTCGCCGCTCCACCCAGCTGGGTATTCAGGTCGGTCAGGAAGTTGGCCGGCGATGACGCCACGCCATTGATGGTGATGGCGCCGCCACTGAAGACGACCTCGGCCCGGGCGACGATGGCGCCTGAGGCGTTCGTCACCGCAACGTTGGTCGTGCCTGTAAAGCCCGCGACAGCGACGTCCATGCTGGAGCCGACATTGCGACCGGTCAGGACGTTGGGCGCGGGCACGGCGGACGATGCGTTGTGCGCCCGGTTCAGTTCGTCCGCCACGCGGCTGACCAACTCGGCCAGGCGCTCTGCGGCGGCAGGGGCTTCCTGGTCACGCAGCTCCAGAAGCCCCTTGAGCTCGCCCGAGGACAGATGTCCGACCAGTGATCGGCGCTCGCCGCGCGGCTCGGTGATCCAGATTTCGTCGAAGGCGGACTCGGCGTTGACCGCGCCCGCGCGCTGGTAGCTGAGCGTGGCGTGGCCGTCGCCGGCCAGCAGCATGCCGTCGCCAGTGCGTACCTGAATGCCGCCGACGGGCCGGACCGAGACGCGGATATCAAGGATGCCCGACAGTTCATCCACCAGCGCCGCCTGGGCGCTCTCGGCGCCGGAGGTGTCCCCGCCGGCGACGGCCGCGCGAGAGATCTCCACGTTCATCGCCTCGATCTGGCCGAGGAGGTCATTGGCGCGGGTCACGGCTGAGGAGATACGGGCGTCGGCGTCCTCGCGCACGGCCTGGATCTGGCCGGCGATCCGGTTGGCTTCGTCGAAAAGGGCCTGGGCCTGGCTGATGGCCTGCTGGCGGTACGGGCCGGAGACGGCGTCTTCCGACAGGGTCGCGAAGGCGGAGAACAGACCGTTGACCTGACCCAGCAGCCCGCCGCTTCCGCCGGGGTCGCCCAGCATGGACTGGATCCGGTCATACAGTTCGTAGCGCACGCCTTGTCGCGCGGCCTCGGCCTCGGCGTTCAGGCTCGCGGCCTGGAGAAACCGGTCGGTCGCCAACCGGATGCGCGACACCTCGACCCCGGCGCCTACGCCGTTTGAGGAATAGGCGACCTGGTCGGCGATCTTGCGGACATAGCCCGGCGTGTTGACGTTCGAGACGTTGTCCGAAACCACGCGCAGCTGCGTCTGGGCCGTCATCAGGCCCGACGACGCCGTGTTCATGATCAGATTCAGGCTCATGACGCGAAGCAGCCAATCGGCAGGACTTGCGCGGGCCCGGCCAATTCTGCCGGGCGTCGGGCGGTGGTTTGAGTGCGAATGCTTTGATTTGCACCGAATTCTTGGGAGCTGACGGATCGGCCCGCCTCGCAAGGCGCAAGCGCCGTGCCACGTCTCGTCCTCGGTCCCGTAATCTTGACGTTGACGTAAACGTAGGCTTTTTAGCCGTGCGCGTTTCGATTCCAGACGCTATATGAGCGCACGCCCCCAGAGCGGCCCAGGAGGACACCGATGACCGACGCCTATATCTATGACGCCGTGCGCACGCCGCGCGGCAAGGGCAAGAGCGACGGATCGCTCCACGAGATCACGGCCCTGAGCCTGGCGACGCAGGTGCTGGAAGCGCTGCGTGACCGCAATGGGCTGGATACCTCCAGGGTGGACGATGTGATCCTGGGCTGCGTCTCGCCGGTAGGCGAGCAGGGCGCCGACATCGCGCGGACCGCCGTGCTGAACGCCGGCTGGGCCCAGACGACCGCAGGCGTCCAGATCAACCGCTTTTGCGCTTCCGGCCTGGAAGCTGTGAACATGGCCGCGGCCAAGGTGAAGTCCGGCGAAGCCGAGTTTGCGGTCGGCGGCGGCGTGGAGGCCATGAGCCGCGTCCCGATGGGCTCGGACGGCGGCGCCTGGCCGGTTGATCCGACCTCGGCCTTCAAGACCTATTTCGTGCCGCAAGGCGTCTCGGCCGACCTGATCGCGTCCAAGTACGGCTTTTCGAGAGACGACGTGGACGCCTATTCGGTCGAGAGCCACAAGCGGTCGGCCAAGTCCTGGGACGAAGGCCGGTTCAACAAATCGGTCGTGCCGGTGAAGGACCAACTGGGGCTGGTGCGTCTGGATCGCGACGAGACGATCCGCCCCAACACGGACATGCAGACCCTGGGCGGCCTGAACCCGTCCTTCGCCATGATGGGCGAGATGGCCTTCGACGCCGTGATCAATCAGCGCTACCCCGAGGTGGCCAAGGTCAATCACGTGCACACGCCGGGCAACTCGTCGGGCATCGTGGACGGCTCGGCCGGCGTGCTGATCGGCACGCTGGAAGCCGGCAAGGCCTTGGGCCTGAAACCGCGCGCCAAGATTCGGGGCGCGGCCTCGATCGGGTCCGAACCGTCGATCATGCTGACCGGCCCGGAGTTCGTCGCCAACAAGCTGCTCGGCAAGCTGGGTATGACCAAGGACGACATCGACCTGTGGGAGCTGAACGAGGCCTTCGCCGCCGTCGTCCTGCGCTTCATGCAGGCGCTGGATATCCCGCATGACAAGATGAACGTCTGTGGCGGGGCCATCGCCATGGGCCACCCGCTGGGCGCCACGGGCGCCATGATCACCGGTGTCGTGCTGGACGAGCTTGAGCGCTCGGACAAGGAAACCGCGCTGGTCACCCTGTGCATCGGCGGCGGCATGGGCACCGCCACCGTCATCGAACGCGTCTGATCCGGGAGCTGAGAACCATGGAAAACTTCAAGATCGATATCGACGCCGACGGCATCGCCCTGGTCACCTTCGACGTGCCGGGCCGCTCGATGAACACCCTGACCGGCAAGGTCATGGAAGAGCTTCCGCAGCTGGTGGAGGCCATCAAATCCGACGACGCCATCAAGGGCGCGGTCATCACCTCGGGCAAGGCCTCGGGCTTCTGCGCCGGCGCGGATCTGGGCGATATGGCTTCGGGTCTGCTGTCGGGAGCCGGCGACCTGCAGAAGGCGTTCGACGCCGGCTGGCGGATGAACGGCTCGCTGCGCGCGCTGGAGACCTGCGGCAAGCCCATCGCGGCCGCGATCAACGGCCTGGCGCTGGGTGGTGGGCTGGAGCTGACGCTGGCGTGTCACTACCGTGTCGTCGGCGACAATCCGAAGATCCAGCTGGGCCTGCCCGAGATCAAGGTCGGCCTCTTCCCGGGCGGTGGGGGCACCCAGCGTCTGACGCGCCTGATCGGCGTGCAGCCGGCGATGATGGCCATGACCGAGGGCAAGTCCTTCCGTCCGGCCGAAGCCAAGGCGGCGGGCGTGGTGCATGAGGTCGTTCCGGCCGGGACCGAGGTCGAGGCCGCCAAGGCCTGGCTGAAGGCCGGCGGCAAGGCGGCCCAGCCGTGGGACGACAAGAAGTTCAAGCTGCCCGGCGGCGGCCCCTACCATCCGGCGGGGATCCAGAACTTCCTGGTCGGCAATGCGATGATCCGCAAGCAGACCTACGGAAACTATCCGGCCGCCACCAACCTGATGAAGGCAGTCTATGAAGGCGTGCAGGTGCCGATAGACGCGGCCCTGCGTATCGAGACACGCTACTTCATCAAGACCCTGATGACGCCGCAGGCCCAGGCGATGATCCGCTCGCTGTTCCTGTCCAAGCAGGAGCTGGACAAGGGCGCGGCGCGTCCGGCGAACATCCCGGCCTCCGATCCCGCGAAGGTCGCCATCCTGGGCGCCGGCATGATGGGCGCGGGCATCGCCTATGTTCAGGCCATGGCCGGCATCGAGAGCATCCTGATCGACCGCGATCAGGAGTCCGCTGAAAAGGGCAAGGGCTACGCCGAGGAGATCATCAAGAAGCGCGTCCAGCGTGGCCAGATGACCCAGGAGAAGGCCGACGCTGTCCTGGCGCTGATCGTCCCGACCGCGGACTACAGCCTGATCAAGGGCTCGGATTTGGTCATCGAGGCCGTGTTCGAGAACCGAGAGCTGAAGGCCACCGTCACCAAGCAGGCGGAAGCTCAGCTGGAGCCGGGTGCGGTGTTCGGCTCCAACACTTCGACCCTGCCGATCTCGGGTCTGGCCGAGGCCTCCTCGCGCCCCGAGGACTTCATCGGCATCCACTTCTTCTCGCCCGTCGACAAGATGATGCTGGTCGAGATCATCATGGGCGAGAAGACCGGCCCGGCGGCGCTGGCCAAGGCGCTAGACTATGTGATGAAGATCAAGAAGACGCCGATCGTCGTGAACGACGGCCGCGGCTTCTACACCTCGCGCTGCTTCGGCACCTATGTGGCCGAGGGCATGGCGATGCTGGAGGAAGGCATCTCGCCGATCCTCATCGACAACATCGGCCGGGCCACCGGCATGCCGCGCGGTCCGCTGGAAATGCACGACGACGTGGCGCTGGACCTCTCGGTCAAGATCGCCAAGCAGACCGCCGAGGATCTCGGCGACAAGTACCAGCCGCTGCCGGGCTCCGAGATCGTCCGCAAGATGGTCGAGGACCTGGGTCGTTACGGCCGCAAGAACGGCAAGGGCTTCTATGACTATGACGTCAAGCCCAAGGTCCTGTGGTCGGGCCTGGCCGATCTGGCTCCGGTGAAGACCGCCGAGATGTCGATGGAAGAGGTCGAGGACCAGAAGCGTCGCCTGTTCTACCGCCAGGCGGTGGAAGTGACCCGCTGCTGGGAAGAGGGCGTCATCGCCGACCCGCGCGCGGCCGATGTCGGCGCCATCCTGGCCTGGGGCTTCGCGCCCTGGACCGGCGGCCCGATCACCCTGATCGACCAGACGGGTCTGAAGGCCTTCGTCGAGCAGGCGGACATCTATGCCGAGCGCTACGGCGACCGCTTCAAGGTCCCGCAGTTCGTGCGCGACATGGCCGCCAAGGGCGAGACCTTCTACGGCAAGTTCTCGGGCCAGAAGGCGGCGGCCTGAGCGGAGCGGCGGCGATGACGCCGCCGGATCCGTCGCAGGCGACCGGGGCGACCGCCACGGTCCGCCCGGATGTTTCGAGCCTCGGCCTGCCGGCGCAGGCGGGGCTGCTGTTGGTGGGGATCGGTCTATTGGCCGCATCCTCCCATCTGGCCATCCCGATGGTCCCGGTTCCGATTACGCTTCAGACCCTGGCGGTGACCGTGATCGGCGCCGCCTATGGGTGGCGGCTCGGTGTGCTGACCGTGCTGATCTGGCTGGGTCTGGCCGCCCTGGGCCTGCCGGTGCTGTCCGGTTCGGCGGGCCTGTCGGCCTTCGCCGGTCCGACGGCGGGATACCTCGTGGCCTTTCCCTTCGCCGCAGGGCTCACGGGATGGCTGGCCGCGAGGGGCTGGGATGCGCGGCGCCCCGTGATGGCGTTCGTCGCCCTTGTCGCCGGAAACGCCCTGTGCCTGGCGCTCGGCTGGTCATGGCTGGCGCTGAACATCGGCGCACAATCGGCTCTTGTTCACGGCGTCCTGCCGTTCATCCCGGGCGCGCTCATCAAGTCGGCCGCCGGGGTGGCGATCCTCGTCGGTCTGGCGAGACTGATGGCCCGATCGCCGAAATAGTCATGGGCCATTGAACCCGGAGCGCCCGACGGCGCACCTATCCTTCCGAGAATGGCCGGAGGGGTGATGACCCGCGACGAGCGCACAATTGACGCCCTGCTGGTGGGCGCGGCCCGGGCCGGATCGCGGGACGCCTTTGAGCGTCTCGCGCGGCGTTGGGACCGTCGGCTGGCCGCACACGCTTGGCGCCTGCTGGGCGAGCGTGAGGCGGCGCGCGAGGCGACCCAGTCAGCCTGGCTGGAGATCGCACGCGGACTGCCCGGTCTGAAGGCGCCCGAAGCGTTTCCCGCCTGGGCCTACCGCATTGTGTCGCGCCGGGCGGCGCAGCTGATCCGGGGACGCCAGTCCGACCGTCGGCTGGCCGAGGACCTGGCGCGTGAGGCGCTGGTCGAGCCGGAAGCCGGCGCGGGGGAGGGGTCCGCCGACAAGGACCTGTCGGCCGCCATACAGGCGCTTCCACCCGCCCAGCGCGCGGCCATCGCGCTTCATCATTTCGAGGGGCTGTCGGTGGCCGAAACCGCCGTGGCCCTGGATGTCCCGGTCGGGACGATCAAGACCCGTCTCATGCATGCGCGCCTGAAACTCAGAGCCGCTCTTCAAGGAGAAGACCATGACCCAAGCTGATGACCGCATCGACGACGCCCTGCGCGCCGAAGAGCAGCGGCTGCTGGCTCAGATCGGCGAGGAGCCGCCCTTCTTCAGCCAGGTGTTCGGGCTGTTCCGCACCCGCAACAGCTGGGTGAACTGGATCATGATGATCAGCCAGACGGCGCTGTTCATCCTCGGCGTCTATGCCGGCTGGCGCTTCTTCGAGGCGACGAGCGTGCTGGAGGCGCTTCACTGGGGCCTGCCGTCGGCGGTGCTGGTTCTGATGGCGCTGATCATCAAGCTGGCCATGTGGCCGATCGCCCAGTTCACTCTGCTGCGCGAGGACCTCGGGCGGTTGGTGGTGGGTCTGAGGGACTGATCGCCTAGAGGTCGAAGATCTCGAACCCTTCGACGGCGAGCTGATCTGACAGAATCCGGCGATGGCATTTCGCGGCCGTCCCGCAGAAACACAGGATGGCGGTCGGTTTGCCGGCCGCCATTTCCTTGAGGCGCGCGTAGTCGAGCTGGAACGCCGGCTCGGCCATGTGGTCCTGGTAGATGGCCCGCATCTCGTCGGTGCGTCCCGAGCGGGCGGCGTCGCGACCGGCCTTGGGTGTGCCGACGCCGCGCAGATGGACGTAGTCGATGCCAGCCTCTGCGAGGCTGCTGGCCAGCAGGGTCTTTGAGAAGCCCGCTCGTCGCGACGCGGCGACCGCCCGGACGTCCGCAAGGCGTGCGACGCCCGCCGCCTTCAACCGAGCGATGATGTCGGGCTGGAGCGCGCCCTCGTAGCCGATGGTGTAGAGTTTCATGGCTCCCACATGGGGAGTCGGGAGCCGAGCGCCAGATGATCCGCCGACAGGTCCAGACGGACGGCTTGAGCCAGTCCATACTCGAGTCGGGCGAGGGCCCACTGGTGCTGCTGGTCCACGGCTTTCCTGAGTTGGCGATCAGCTGGGAGGCCCAGATCGAGGCGCTGGCGGCGGCCGGATACCGGGCCGTCGCGGCGGACATGCGCGGATACGGCCATACCGAGGCGCCGGACGGCCTGGACGACTTCACCATCTTTCACATGGTTGGCGATCTGATCGATCTGGTGCGGGCTCTGGGCGAGACGGAGGCGGTGATCATCGGCCACGACTGGGGAGCCTCCGTGTCGTGGCAGGCGGCGCTCATGCGGCCGGATGTGTTCCGCGCCGTGGCCTGTCTGTCGGTGCCGTTCCAGCCGCGCACCGTCATGGGTCCGCCGACCCGCCTGATGCGGGCGGCGAGCGTCAAGCTGGGGCTGGGCGAGCTCTATATCGTCAGTTTCCAGGATCCGGCGGCCCACGAGGACTTCGACCGCGATCCCGAGGCGGCGTTGCGCAAATGCTTCTGGTCGTTCGACGGAGCGACGCCGCGCGAGCAGCAATCCACGGGCTTTTTGCCCCAGGGCGCGCCGATGCTGGCGACGATCCCGGATGCGGCGACCGTCCCGCCCTGGATGAGCGCCGAGCATTTCGCAGCCTATGTCGAGGCTTTCCGCGCGGGCGGGTTCAAGCGGCCGCTGGATTGGTATCGCAACATCGACCGGAACTGGGCGCTGACCGCCTTCGTGCAGGGGCGCACCATCGACCAGCCATCGCTGTTCATCGTCGGCGACAAGGACCCGGTGCGCCACTACGCCGGTCGCCACGAGGCTGGGCTGTCCGACTGGCTGACCGACCTGAGAGGTCAGGTGGTGATCGAGGGCGCGGGCCACTGGCTGCAGCAGGAGCGGCCTGAAGAGGTGAACCGCCATCTGCTCAAGTTCCTGGCCGGACTGGGCCGGTGAAGGTCGCGATCTGGAGCTACGACAGTCCCATCGGGGCGTTGGGCATGGCCACCGATGAGGCAGGCGTGGTCGTGGGGTGCGCCTTCGAAGGCGAGGGGCGACTTGATGCGGTTGTCGCCCGTCACTGGCCGGATGCAGAGATCGCGCGGGGCGATCCGGTGGACCGGGTGGTCGATCAGTTGGACGCCTATTTCAGTGGTCAGCGAGATGCGCTGGATGCAGTGGCCTGGCGTGTGCCCGGCGAGGATTTTCAGCCCCGCGTCTGGCGGGCGCTGGCCGAGATCCCGGCGGGGGTGACGATCAGTTATGGCGAGATGGCGAGGCGCGCAGGCGAACCCGGTGCGGCCCAGGCCGCCGGAGTGGCGCTGAACCGCAATCCGATCCCGCTGATCCTGGCGTGTCATCGCGTCGTCGGACACGACGGCGCACTGGTCGGGTTTGGAGGTGGGATCGAGCGAAAGCGCTGGCTGCTCGCCCACGAGGGGGCGCTGCTGCTTTAAGAGAGCAGGATCAGTTGGGCCGGCGGCGACATGTTGCGGCCTTCGCGGCGCGACAGGGCGTAGGCCACCGAGGTTTCGATCAGGCGTTCGTCTGCCGGCTTGGCCAGGACGCCGACCGCGCAATGGCCATCGCCGTTGATCATGGTCGGATTGCCGGTGATGAAAAGGACGCTGACGCCCTGATCGGCCAGACGGCGACCGACTTCAGGGCCGGTCGGGCCATCGGCCAGATGCACGTCCACCAGCGCCAGATCGATGTCGGAGGCGCAGTCGGGGTCGAGCGCCATGCGGCTGTCGGTGGCGAAACCGGCGACCTCGTGGCCCATGTCCTCGATCAGCAGACCGAGCTCCATGGCGACCAGGGCTTCATCTTCGACGATCAGGATACGAGACACGTTTGGGTCGGGCGGTGGTTGAGTGGTCAATCCGACTAAAGATTTTAGGGCGTGTCTGGTTCCGAAGTTCCTGCGGCATGTCGACGGCGTTGCAAGGCGGTCACAGGCAGGGTCGCCATGAGCCTGAGACCCGCCGGTTCCCAGCGTCTTTCCAACTTTCCGCCGAGCTGACCCTCGACCGCCAGGCGGGCCAGGGTAAAGCCGAACCCGTTGTTTTCGGGCGGTCCATCGATGGTGGGACCGCCTTCTTCCGACCAGCTGAGCCGGAAGCCGTCCTCAATGTAGCCTGAGCGCACCGTGACCCGGCCTTCAGGCGTGGAAAGGGCGCCGTATTTGGCGGCGTTGGTCGCAAGCTCATGAAACAGCAGGGCCACCGGCGTTGCGGCCTGATCGTCGAACACCGCATCCTCGCCGGCGATGACGATGGCCTCGCCCGACTCGCCCCGATAGGGGGCCAGCAGGGCGGCTAGAAAGGCGTGCAGGGTCGTCGCCTCACTGTTGGGCGCGGCCGAGGCCGTATGGGGCCTGACGAACTCATGGGCGCGGGCGAGCGCCTGAATCCGGGTCTTGAGCGACTGGGCGAACTCGCTGGCCTCGGGATGACGGCGGGCCGAAAGCGTGACCAGCGCCGAGACGACGGCGAATACGTTTTTGACCCTGTGGCTCAGCTCCTGGCTGACCACCTCGCGCGTGGCCTCATGGCGCTTGAGGTCTTCGATATCGGTGCAGGTCCCGAACCAGCGGATAATCCGCCCGTCCGCGTCCCGGATCGGCAGGGCCCGACCCAGTGTCCACCGATAGACTCCCGAGCGGTGCCGCAGCCGGTATTCGATCTCGTACGGCTCTCCGGTCTCCAGAGAGTGACGCCAGCGCGTCCAGGCCCGCTCCTGATCCTCCGGGTGGAACATGTCGTTCCAGCCCTCGCCGTCGGTGGAGCCATCAGGCACGCCCGTGAACTCGTACCAGCGGGCGTTATAATAGTCATGAAAGCCGTCCGGCAGGGTCGACCAGACCATCTGGGGCATGGAGTCCGAGATGGCGCGGAACCGGGCTTCGCTCTCGGAGAGCTGTAAGGCGATCCCGGCGAGTTGCTCCTCGGTCTCGTCGGAGACGGCGAGGGCGCGGCGCAACTCCAACTGAGTCATGACCTGTCCGGCCAGGACCTGAAGCGCGCGGGACTGGGCCGGGGTCAGGCCGTCCGGGCGAGGCTTGGTGTCGATGATGCACAGCGTGCCCAGCGGCAGACCCTCGGGCGTGCGCAGCAGCGTGCCGGCGTAGAAGCGGATATGCGGCGGTCCGGTCACCAGTCCGCTGTCGCGGAAGCGGTCGTCGTGCCGGGCGTCGGGGACGACCAGGTCGGCATCCATCTCGACAGCCTTGGAGCAGAATGAGACGTCGCGCGGCGTCTCTTCGGCGTCCAGTCCGATGTGGGCCTTGAACCACTGGCGATTTGCGTCGACGAGGCTGACGAGGGCGATCGGAGCTTCGCAGATCTGACCGGCCAGTTCGGCCAATTCATCGAAGGCCTGTTCCGAGCCCGAATCGAGCACGCCGTAGTCATACAGGGCCTGCAGGCGCTCCTGCTCTGTCCAGCGGCGTTTGGAAGGGTCGGTCAAGGCAGGCTCGTGCGCCATCGTCGGGCGCCCATTAATGCGCGAGGGCGTCGGGTCGTTGCAACTGGATGGTTACTGAGGCGGGGAGGTTTGCGCCGGAACGGCGGGGCGATTGATTTCCTCGACGTCCAGTTGGGGCGGCGCCGGGGTGGTCTGGCTTGCCTCGTACTCCGCCATGCGGGCGTTGATTTCGGCGATCTCGTCGCGGCTGGCCTGGCGGCGGCCACCCAGGCTGACGATGCCGACCTGACGGGTCTGGCCGCCGATGACGACGGTACGGCCCTCGGACACGAGGCCGGCGGCCTCCAGAGCCTCGGCGTCGGCTGCGATCTGGGTCAGGCGAGGCCGGGCGAAGCGGGCCTCGTCGATCACCGGCTCTCGACCGGAATAGGCCTGGCGGAAGGCGCCGGTGTCGCCGTTCGAGCCGATCCAGCGATAGAAGATGTGCGCGCCGACCTGATTGACCTTGGTCAGGGTGGGCGCCCACCACGGATGGACGTAGTCCGCGTGATAGTGGGTCGCGGTGCCGACCCAGTCGGCGACAAAACCGTTCAGCGCCGCGCGGGCGACGCTCTCGGCCTGGTTCCAGGCCCAGGCCACCGGGGCGCGGGCGAGGGACCCGTCACAGGTGAAGGAGAACTGGCAGCCCGTCGTACGTTCGGCGCCTTGGTACACCACCCCGCAGACGGAGGCCGGGAAATTGGGATCGCGCACGCGATTCAGGACGACCTGTGCCACGCCTTCCTGTCCATTGCGGGGCTCTAGCGCCGCTTCGTAGTAGACGGCCTGGGTCAGGCACCTCAGGGCCCGGGCGCGGTCGCCGTTGCTGGCCGGGTTGAACCGGAAGGCGCCGATCGGGCGGATCGCGCCCGAGACGACCGGGGTCGCCGCATTCAGTCTCTGGGCCTGGAGCCCGCTGCGGCTGAGGGAATCCATCTGCGGCCGACCTGTCAGGGACAGGTTCTCCCAGCCGGGCGTCATGCCCCAGACGGCGGGGGTGAAGGCGGGATCATGCCGCCGCGCCAGCGCCCGGCTGGCGGGATCCATGTGGGCGGAATACCGGTCCAGCGCGTCCTGCGAGAGGTCGGAGCCGACCTCTGCCAGGATGCCCTCGACATTGGCCGGGCCGGTCAGCGGCCTGCCCATGGAACTGGCGCTCAGCGCCACGCCGAGCACGATCAGGGCCGTCATGCCCGCCGGCGCCAGGCGCACAGCGTCAACCAGCGCATGCGGCGCGCGCCGCAGATGCGGAAGCGCGGGGGGGG
>JAEYWU010000120.1 GCA_023428785.1 Pseudomonadota bacterium | reverse complement strand
GGGGCGGGGCCGCGCCCCCCGGGGGGGGGGGGCCCGGGCTGTCGTCGTTTCAGGGCCGACGCGTCGCCAGCCACATCGCGCCGATCACACAGGCGCCGAACAACAGGCCTTCCAGCCCGCCGGTGACGGTGCGGCTGATCGGGCCGAACGCATCTTCGCCGACCAGCCTAGCCACACCGTCCATATTCAGGCGCGACGCCGCGAACTGGCGGCCGAGCAGATCCAGGCTGCCCGCGAACAGCCGCCCGCCCGTCAGGCCGATCGCCACACCGCCGAGCGCGCCGATCAGCCCGGCGACGGCCATCGACCGTCGGAGCGACGGCGTCCCGCGCGCCACCAGCCAGGCGCCCGTCCCGATGGCCGCGCCCAGCACCAGCCCGCCACCGCCTCCGGTGATGCCGCCCGGCGCCTCGCCCAGCAGCAGCGAAAAGGCGTCCAGCCCCAGCAGCTTGACCACCGCGCCCACGATCATCCCGCCCAGCGCCCCGCCGACGATCCGCCAGAGCCCCGGCCGCTTCGCCAGCAGGTCCGATGCCGCGATCCCCAGCGACACACCCGCCGCGCCCGTCACCGCCACCAGGATGGTCACGCAGGTCAGGACCAGCACGATCGAGCCCGAGCCCAGTCCCGGTTGCAGCGGATCGCTCGCCCCCAGAAACCCATAGATCAGCCCGCCGACCGCACCCGCGACCCCACCGCCCGCCGTGCCGGCCAGCGCCTGTCGTCCGACTTGCTGCAGGGCCGACGGCTCGGCCGCGACCGGCTGTGACTGTGCGATCGCCGCGCCCTCGACGGTCTCGACCGGCGCGACGAAGCGATACCCATGCTTGGGCTCGGTCTCGATAAAACGCGGCCGTCCCGCCTCGTCTCCGAGCGCGCGGCGCAGCGACCGGATACACTGGGTCAGGGCCTCGTCCGTCACCGGCACGCCCTTCCAGACCTCGCCCATGAACCGGTCCTTGGACACCAGCTTGCCGGCGTCCCCGACCAGCAGCACCAGCGCATCCAGATAGCGGCTCGACAGCTCGACCGGCTCACCGTCGCGCGTCAGCCGACGGTCGGCCGCATCCAGTTCGAAATCCGCAAAACGAAAACGGCCCGGCGCCAATTTCAGCAAATCCTCAGGCGTTGCTCATGCCCCTCATCCAGCGAGCGGGCAGGGTCGATGTGTCACCCGAACCCGGAGCCAACGCAACCATGACCGCCGACCGATCCCGCCGCCTCGACAACGCCCTGCGCCTCCCGATGTGGAGCGGCGTCCTCGCCCTGTGGCTCCTGCCGCTGATCGCCAAGCAGTTCACCGACGAGGTCCAGTGGTCGACCTTCGACCACATCATCTGGGCCGGCATGCTCGGCGTCCCGGCCACCATCGTCGAGATCGTCAGCCGCCTGACCAGCAACTGGTTCTATCGCGGGGCCGTGGTCATCGCGCTGGCCACGTCGTTCGTCATCACCTGGGCCAACCTCGCCGTCGGCATCGTCGGCAATGAGGACAATCCGATCAATCTCGTCTTCTTCGCAGTCGTCGGCATCGCCGCGCTTGGAGCGCCGCTGGCCGGCTTCCGCGCCGCCCGCCTGCGCTGGGTCTTCTACGCCACCGCCCTGGCCCAGGCGGCGACCGCCCTCATCGCACTCGAGGCCGAGCCCTTCGTCATCGTCTTCTGCGGCATCGCCACCGCCCTGTGGCTCTCGGCCGCCACCCTGTTCGGTCGGGCTGCCAGGGACGCGGCCGCGATCGCCTGATCAGAGGCTCCGCTTGCCCAGAGCGGTCCCTTCGCACAAGGTCGCGGCCGATGATGATCCTCGTCTATTTCGCGACCTTCGCCCTGTTCTCGGTGATCTTCACCCGCGAGGTGATCGCGCCGGCCTCGGGCGCGTCGTGCGACAGGCGCTGGCGGATCTACGCGGGGTCGCTGAACGCCCTGAACCTGATCGTAGTGGTGGCCGCCGGCTTCCTGTTCCAGGGCTGGATCGCCGGCCACTCCCTGCTCAAGCTTGAAGGCCGGATCGACGTGGTCAGTGCGGGCCTGCTGACCTTCCTGGCCGCCAGCTTCGTCGCCTACTGGCACCACCGCCTGATCCACAAGAGCAATCGTCTGTGGCGCTGGGTGCATCAGCTGCATCACAGCCCGACTCGGATCGAGGCCCTGACCGCCTTCTACATCCACCCGCTCGACGGCCTGCTCGCGACGCTCCTGAACGCTGTGGTGTCCTATGCCATTCTCGGCGTCGGGCCGGTCTCTGCGGCCATCGCCTTGATAGGTGTGACCGTCTTCAACCTGATCGCCCATGCCGACCTGAAGACGCCGTGGTGGCTGGGCTTCTTCACCCAGCGGCCCGAGATGCACCGCATCCATCACGAACGCGGCTCGCATCGGAACAACTACGGCCTGCCGCTCTGGGATTTGATGTTCGGCACCTGGCGCAATCCGAGGTCGGGCGCCGTCGATTGCGGCTTTCCTGACGACAAGGAACGGCTGATCGGACAGATGCTGATGATGCGCGACGTCGACGGCTGACGCCCGCTTTTCAGCGCCGCCAAGCCTCGCGGATCAATCGCTTGCGACTATCTGCCCGTCGTTTTTTCCCACTGACCGGACGCCGCTCTAGGCTGGCGTCCGGTCTTTGACATCGTGTGCCGCGCGGTCTTGGCTGCACCCCTCCGGGATGATGTCCGTGAGGCTCTCGATGCTCCTGACGCCGCCGTTTCACAGCCTCATCGGCAGGAGCGTCAGTGCTCCGGCTCTTCCTTGGGCGTGACCTCGGCCTTGCCCTTCTCGATCGGCTTGCGCTTCTCGAACACCGAGGCCATCCAGCTGCGGTCCTCCTGGGTCAGGACCTTGGCCGAAGCCGGGAAGATCTCCTCTTCCTCCTCCTCGATGTGATGGAGGTATTCCTCCTTCAGCTTGTGGAAGCGGTTCAGCCAGCCGCTGGTCGCCATGTCGGTCGCGGCCAGCTGGTTGAACAGATCCTCCAGCTCCTTGTGCTCGGCCACAGCGTGGCGCGCCTCCGACGTCGTCTCGGGCTTTCTCAGGATCGTGGACCACAAGGCCTGTTCCTCGGCGGCGGCGTGTCCCTTGATCTCCTTGGTCAGCTCCTTGAATAGGCGCTTGCGCTCGGGGCTCTCGCCCTCGGTCGCCTCGATCCGCGCGATCAGGTCGCGGTGCCTGTCGTGATCCTGGATCAGGTCCGCGAAGATCTCGTGGGGATAGGTCTCGGTGCGCGCCATCGGTCAGCCTCCAGTCGTGAAGGCCGATCAACGCTCCGAAATGGCTACGGTTGCGGCCTCAGGCCGCCTCGTCCTTGGCCAGCACCTCGCCGACCGTAGGCCGGTTGGCGTTCAGCGTCATCTCGATGTCGCGCCGCTGGATGATCTGGCCGCAGCAGTCGCACGCCAAGCGTGGCGTCAGCTCATGCCCGCAGGTCTTGTGCTTGAAGACCACGCCAGCGTCGATCTCGCCGTACAGATGCTTGGAGCCCCAGGCGTGCATGGTCAGCAGCACGTCCGACAGGTCCTTGCCCTTCTGGGTCAGGACGTATTCGTTGCGCGGCGGCCGCTCGGAATAAAGCCGCGGCTCCAGCACCCCATGCGCCACCAGCGTCTTGAGGCGCGAGGCCAGGACATTGCGGGCCACGCCCAGCCGCTCCTGCCACTGTTCGAACCGGCTCACGCCCTGGAAGGCGTCACGGATCACCAGCAGCGTCCAGGGGTCCCCGATCACCTCCAGCGTGGCGGCGATCGAACAGCTCTGGTCCGAATAGTCTGCGGTGCGTCCCATGCGGCCCGTTCCGAAAATCCATGCTGCGGCTTTTCTGAGGGAAATCGCCGCCGAGGCTGACAAAAGTGACGTGGCGTCACCGTTTTGACAAGTGGGTTGCGATTCCGAACGCGCAAGAGTACGTTTCTAATTGCAACGATATCCTGTCGACCCCGATCGGTCCTCGTCGCCAACCTGCAAAACTGGGCGGAGGCTTGTGTCTCCGCCCCTTCTTGTCCAAGCCCGCCGCATGACCGAGCCCAGCCTGACCGACGTCCTTTTTCTCGCTTCCGGCGACGGGGCTCTGGAAGGCGTTGCGCCGCGCGGGCTCTCCAACGCAGCCGTGTCAAACGCCCCGGAAAAGGGCGCGCCGTTCGGCGGTCTCATGGCCGCGCTCGCCGCCAGGGCCATGCGCGAAGGTCTCGACCTGCAGGCCCCCTTGCGCACCCTCACGGTCCAGTTCCTCGCCTCCGCCCGCTTCGACCAGCCTGTCCAGTTCCGCCCGCGGATGGCGCGCGGCGGCCGAAACGTCGCCTATACGGGACTCGACGCCGATCAGGCCGGCCGTCCGATCCTTCAGGCCATGGCTACGTGGGGCCGGGATTCACAGGCCGAAACGCTCAGCCCCCTGCGCGCGGCGCCGCCACCGATCGCGGAGCTGGACCCAGAGCACCGGGTCAAGGGGCCGATGGCCCCGCACTTCACCAACTACGTCGACTTCGTTTTCGAAGGCCGTCCCAACATTCTCGGCGGCAATCGCGGCAAGCCGGTCGTGGAGCGGCTCTGGATGCGGACGAAGGACGGGCTCCCGCTCGATCAGGAGCGCCTCTGCTTCCTGCTCGACGCCCTCTATCCGCCGGCCTGGACCGCCTTTCGCCGCCCCCCGATGATGACCTCGGTCGATCTTCGCTACGACATCCTGACCGACCCCACGCCGGAGCTCTGCCCCGACGGCTGGGCCTTCTTCGAATACCGACTCACCGACCACGGCCTCGGATGGTCGATGGATGACTGCGCCTGCTGGGGGGCGGACGGCACGCCCCTCGCCATCGCCCGCCAGCGCCGCAAGCTGCTCTGAAGGAGTCTCGCATGATCGCCCCCGCCACGATCATCGGCAGCCCGGTCTCCCCCTATGTCCGCAAGGTTCTCGCCGCCTGCGCGGTCAAGGGCGTCGAGGTCGAGATCGACCCGGTTTCGCCCATGGTGACCAAGCCGGAGTTCCGGGCGCTCAGCCCGCTGCGCAGGATCCCCGTCTGGATCGAAGGCGACGTCACGCTCTGCGACTCCTCCATCATCGTCCAGTACATCGAGGAATCCCGCCCCGGCCCCTCGCTCTGGCCCGCCGATCCCGTCCGGCGCGCCCGCGCCCGCTACATCGAGGAGTTCGCCGACACCCGCCTGTTCGACGTGCTGGGCTGGCGCCTCTTCTTCCAGATCGGCCTGAAACCCATCTTCTTCGGCGAGGCCGGCGACGAGGCGATGATCCAGCAGGCGCGAGAGACCGATGCGCCGGAAATGTTCGACTATCTGGAGGGCCTGATGCCGGAAGACGGCTTCCTGTTCGGCGACCTCTCCCTGGCGGACCTGAGCCTCGCTCCAGCCTTCTTCAACGCAGCAGCCGTGGGCCTCTCGCCTGAACCCGGACGCTGGCCCCGCCTTTCCGCCTGGCTCGAGCGGATGGAGGCCGAGACGCCGCTCGGCCACCTCAACAAGCTGGCAGGCAAGCTGATGCGAACACCGCTTCACGCCCACCGTACGCGTCTCGAGCAGTTCGACCTCACGCCTTCCAGCGCCCATGACTGGTCCGGCGACACGCCGACGCGCGGCCCCATGACCCCTGCCTAGGCGCCCTTGCGTCAACGGCCCGTTCGGCGCATCCACCCCACCGATCCATTTTCGCAGTCCGAGATCCTCCCATGTCCGATCCCGTCGTCATCGTCTCCTTCGCCCGCACGCCCATGGGCGGCTTCCAGGGCGCCCTCTCCGGCGTGAAAGCCACCGACCTCGGCGCCCAGGCGGTGAAGGCCGCCGTCGAGCGGGCCAAGGTCGATCCGGCAAAGGTCGACCAGATCTTCATGGGCTGCGTCCTGCCGGCCGGCCTCGGCCAGGCTCCCGCCCGTCAGGCCGCGCTCGGCGCGGGCCTCGGCCAGAACGTTGAGGCCACCACCGTCAACAAGATGTGCGGCTCGGGCCTCCAGGCCGCCGCCATGGCCCACGACGCGCTCAAGGCCGGGACCGCGGACGTCATCGTCGCAGGCGGCATGGAGTCCATGACCGGCGCCCCCTACGTCATGGCCAAGCACCGCTCGGGCGCCCGCATCGGTCACGATGTGATCTCCGACACCATGTATCTGGACGGTCTGGAAGACGCCTATACGCCCGGCAAGTTGATGGGCGCCTTCGCCGAGGACACCGCCGGCCAGTACCAGTTCACCCGCGAGCAGCAGGACGCCTACGCCATCGAGAGCCTGAGCCGCGCCAACGCCGCGATCGCCTCGGGCGCCTTTAAGGCCGAGATCACTCCGGTCGAGGTCAAGACCCGCGCGGGTGTCGAGACGATCGATACCGACGAGCAGCCCGGCAAGGCCCGCCCGGAAAAGATCCCTACCCTCAAGCCCGCCTTCGCCAAGGACGGCACCATCACCGCGGCCAACGCCTCGTCCATCTCGGACGGCGCCGCCGCCCTGGTCATGACCCGCGAGTCCACCGCCAAGGAACTGGGCCTGCCGATCGTCGCCCGCGTGGTCAGCCACGCCGCCCACGCCCATGAGCCGGGCCTGTTCACCACCGCTCCGGTGCCAGCCATGCAAAAGGCGCTGGACCGCGCCGGCTGGTCCGTCGAGGACGTCGACCTGTGGGAGATCAACGAGGCCTTCGCCGTGGTTCCCATGATCGCCATGCAGGAGATGGGCATCGCCCACGACCGTGTGAACGTGAACGGCGGCGCCTGCGCGCTCGGTCATCCGATCGGCGCCTCGGGCGCCCGCGTCATGGCCACCCTGCTGAACGCCCTCCAGACCCGCGGCAAGTCCAAGGGCATGGCCTCGCTCTGCATCGGCGGCGGCGAAGCCATCGCCATGGCGGTCGAGCTGGCCTAGGTCAGACCGACGACCTCGACCTCCTGGCCGTTGGTCACGGCCTCGTCGCCCACCCGCTTGCCCATCAGGGCCCGCGCCAGCGGCGAGACGTGGCTGACCGAACCGTTGGACGGATCGGCCTCGTCCTCGCCTACGATGGCCCAGGTCTGGGTGCGGCCGTCCTCGCGCTCGATGGTCACCGAGCCGCCGAAGCGGACCGTCCCGTCCGGCTCGGTCTCGACCAGTTGGGCGTTCGCTCGCCGCGCCGACCAGTAGCGGAGATCGCGCGTCGCGCGGGCCATGGCGGTCCGGTCCGCCTCGATGGAGCCCTTGGCCTGGGCCGCCGTATAGGCGGCCTTGGCGCCGGCCAGCTCGGCCTCGATCTGCGCCAGTCCGTCAGCGGTGACCAGATTGGGATGAGGCGAGATCGGCCGATCCGGCAGGTCCGCCGCCGTGGCTTCCAGATCTTCCTCGCGGGTGAAGGCGACACTCATGACGCCTGTCTAACGCCCGTGGGGGCCGGTGGTCTATTCCGCCGCCATCGGCAGCTCGGCGTCGTCGGCGGGCTCCACCACCCGGGGATCGGTCGGACCGAACAGAAGCCAGGACAGATCGGGCCCCTCCCGCTCGTCCGCCGCCATCAACCGGGTCAGGGTCCCAGCGCCGAGTGTCCGCACCACCATCGAGCCATCCTCCTGTAATGAGAATGGCTCGCAATAGTGGTGGGCGCAAGGGCTCCGCGCCTCTTGCGCCCATCCGCCGCATCACTCCGCCAGGAAGGCGTCCACCAGGTCCGCGAAGGCTTCGGGCTGGTCGGCCATGATGAAGTGACGCGAGTTGTCGACCCGGCGCAGGGTCACGCCCGGCAGGCCCGCCCATTCGCGCGCCCACATCTGGTCCGCCATCGCGGCGGGCGCGCCGCCGTTGTCATCGGCCGCGTACACGGCCCAGGCCGGCGTGGTCATGGCGGCCAGTCCCGGCCGGGCGTCGGTGGTCATTACCTCCCGGATCGCGGTCGCCAGAGCCTGACGGTCGCTGGCCACAGCCCATTCGACCATGGCGGCCTGGGTCGCGGGATCGCGCGCCAGGCCGGGCGCACCCGCCGCCTGGCCGGCGCGGAAGCTGTCGGGATCGGCGGTCAGCATCATCTCGGCGGCCCGGTCGGCGAAGGGCTGGGCTGTCCCCGCCGTCGCGGTCGGACCATAAAGGGCTGAGAAGAAGGGCAGGCTGTCGACGCTCATGACGCGGCCGATCAGGTCCGGGCTCTGCTGCGCCAGCATCAGGGCGGTCAGTCCGCCCATGGAATGGCCGATCACGGCCGGGCGCTCGAGACCGCCCTCACGGACATAGCGGGCCAGTTCGTCCAGGGCCGGCTGGAGGAAGGGCCGGTCGCCGTGCGTCCAGGCTTCGCCCGCGAAGCCCGCGAGCTGGACCGTGTGAACCCGGTGCGTGGCTGACAGACGCTCGGCTTCCGTGCGCCAGACCTCGCGGGACGAGGCATAGCCGGGGATCAGGATGACGTCCGGGCCGCTTCCGATGACCTCGACCGAAAGCCGGTCTGACGTGAAGGGTGCGGCCTGCTGGGCGCGGGCCTCGGTCGCCACGAGGACGGCCCCGCCGGCTACCAGTCCGATTAGGGAAGCCAGGAACAGGGCGCGCAGCCGCGGCCCCGCCAGACGGCGAGCGATGTGGATCATGGGATGTCTCCTGTTGGGGCCGCGCGGCTAGGCGCCGTGCGGGTTCTCGAAGATGGATTCGACGGGCTGGCCGAACACGGATGCGATCCGGTAGGCCAGGTCGAGCGAGGGGTCGTGCTTTTCGGTCTCCAGGGCGTTCACCGCCTGGCGGCTGACCCCGATGGCCTTGCCCAGGTCCTCCTGGGTCCAGCCCTTCTCGGCGCGCAGGACCTTCAGGCGGTTTTTCATCGGCCGGAGTCCTTCACGAACAGGGGCATGAAACCCATCAGACCCCAGAAGACCACATAGAGCCACCAGCCCTCGACGTGGGGCGCCGCGGCAAACTTCTCGGCGAAGCCCCAGAAGACCGCGGCGGCCAGGGCCAGGCCGGCCGAGATGATGAACCGCTTGGCGGTCACGGCCGAGACGAACTCGTCGCTCTCCTTGATGAAGGCCAGGGTCGCCCAGATCTGCCCGGCGACCGGCGCCGAGACGGCGGCGGCCAGGACCCAGCCGCTGACGCCTCCGATCGTCTCGAAGGCGCCGCCGACGGCGGCGAACAGGGCCGCGACATAGCCGATCATGAAGGCGGCGGTGCGGAACGAATAGCGTTTGGCGGCGGACGTCATGTCAGCTCCTCGTGACTGAATGTAAGGACAACATGACACGAAGGTCATGTCAGGTCAACATGACTTTTTGCAAGGATGGCCTGACGCGACGCCGTCCGTTGCGCGACAAGGCTTTGGCGATCGCCACGAGCCTGCTACGCCCGCGTCATGACCGACGACGCCATCGATCCCAAGATCCCCGCGCCCGACCTGCGCGGCCGCCGCCTGGACCATCCCGGTTCGGACGCGCTCAAGACCGAACTCCTGGCCCTCACGGAGAGCCGACCGCTGGAGCTGCTGATCCCGGACAATGATCTGGAGGCCGGCAACTTCGCCGCCATGATCCGCGCCTTCATGCAGATGAACGGGCGGCAGATCACCACCCGGCTGGTGAAGTTCGATCCGCCGTTCCGGGGCCTTCAGCTTCATGAGGGCGACGACAACGTCCAGCTGGCCATCGGCCATCGCTGACTGATCCCCGCCCCACCGGGTCCGGGTAGAATGGCGGGATGAACGACTTCCACCGTTGCGGCGCGTCTGACGCCATTTCGCATGATCTGGCGGTCGCGCCATGGCCGCGCGATGCGAACGCCTTGTTCTCCAGGAAATCACGTGACGGCCTTGGTGGCGCTGGCGCTGACCTTTCAACCGCCAACACCGGCGCGTCGGAACCGCTCCGCTTGGCCCACCGGCCTCCAGCCCCCATCATCTGGCCCATGAGAAAGGCCCTCTTCATCCCCGCTTTTCTGGCCGCTGCCGCCCTGGCCGCCGTTGCCGGCGCCCAGACGCCACCTTGGCAGACACGGCCGGACGATCCCGCCTGGCAGGCTGAACGGCTGCGGCTCGAGCGTGAGCGCTGGCGCACCGGACTGGAGCTGAGGAACCTGCAGGCCGAGGCCGACCAGCGGCGGACCGAGTCCATCATTTCGGACATACGGGCCCAGCGAAGCCCCGCCGTCGCGCCGCCGCCCTCGGGAACGATCTACCTCGGTCCCGTCGATCCGGCGCTGGTCGACCCCGACCCCGGCGCGGCGCGCGAACGTCGCGAGACCCTCAGCCAGGGCCTGTCCGGCATCGACGCCTTTCTGGACCGCACCCGACCCGACTGACGCAGCCGTTGCCGCTTTTGTGCGTTTCGGTCAAGGTTGATCAGACCGGGCTCCTGGGAGGGACGAGATGCGGTGGCAGGGTGGACGGCGCGGAGGTGGCATCGACGACCGCCGAGGCATGGGTGCGGGCGGTATCGCCGGCGGCGGTCTGGGCGTCATGGTCCTGGCGGCGATCGGCTATTTCGTTTTCGGCATCGACCCCAACCTGACAACCCAGGTGGCGAGCGGTCTGGGCATGGGCCAGGGGTCCAGCGCCGAAGGCGACGTCGGCTCCCCGGAAGACCCCGCAGGCCAGTTCGTCGAGGTCATTCTGACCAACACCACCGATGTCTGGTCCCAGCTGCGCTCGGGCTACGAGGAGCCGCGCACCGTCATCTACGAAGGCGGGACCGGCACGGCCTGCGGCTTCGGTCAGGCCCAGATGGGGCCCTTCTACTGCCCGCTGGACCGACAGGTCTATCTGGACCTGGGTTTCTGGAACACCATGTCCCAACAACTCGGCGCCGACGGCGATTTCGCCCAGGCCTACGTCATCGCCCACGAGGTCGGCCACCACGTCCAGACCCTGGATGGTACGTCCGATCGAGTCCGCCAAGCCCAATCACAGTCGTCCCAGGCCGACGGAAACCGCTGGCAGGTGGCCATGGAGCTCCAGGCCGACTGCTACGCCGGCGTCTGGGCGGCCCACGCCTCCGACGTCTCGGGCGGTCAGGTCGCGCTTGAAGCCGGCGATATCGAGGAGGGGCTGAACGCCGCCTCGCGCATCGGCGACGATGTCCTGTCGGGCGGCCGCGCCAGCCCGGAAAGCTTCACCCACGGCACCGGCGACCAGCGCGTCGAATGGCTCCGTCGCGGCTACCAGAGCGGCGATCCGGCCCAGTGCGACACCTTCCCCTCAATCGTCGGCGGCTCCGCGGGGGGTTCCTCCTACGGCAAATAAGAGGCTATTCGGCGCAGATGACTTTCGCGCCCGAGCCCACAGCCGGATCCTTCAACGGCCGCACCCATCTCCTGCCGGTGCGCGTCTACTATGAGGACACCGACTTCACCGGTCTGGTCTATCACGGCAACTACGTCCGCTATTTCGAGCGTGGGCGCTCCGACTTTCTGCGCATGGTGTCCGTTGGCCACGCCGAGCTTCTGGATCAGGCCGAGCCGATCGCCTTCGTGATCACCTCCCTGAACCTGAAGTTCCGGGCCGCCGCCCGTATCGATGACGCCCTGGTGGTGCGCACGACCTATGACGCCGTCAGGGGTCCCCGCCTGATCATCCGCCAGGCGATCACGCGCGCGGACCAGCTTCTGACCGAAGCCGAGGTCGAGGCCGCGTGCATCGATCTCAAGGGCCGGCCCCGCCGTCCGCCCGCCGTCCTGGTCGATGCGCTGAGTCCCTGGCTCCTGCCTTAGAAACGTCACGTCTGGTGGCTTGTGTGGTCGGCGCCGATCCTGCATGGGGCGAGGCGACAGATCTGCTTTCTGGAGACCCGGATGCCCGTTACCGAGACCGCCGCCGAGGCGCTCAACGTCATCAACCTGTTCATGCACGCCGACTGGGTCATCAAGGGCGTGATCGTGGGCCTGGCCCTGGCCTCGCTCTGGTCGTGGGCGGTCATTTTTGACCGGACCGTCCGCTTCACCACCCTGAACCGCCAGGCCGACGCCTTCGAGGACGCCCTCGCCAGTGGCCGCTCGCTGGAGGACCTGGCTCAACAGGCGGGGCCACAACCGACCCAACCCCTGCCCCGCATGCTGGTCGCCGCCATGCGCGACTGGCGCGAGGCGCGGTCGGGCGGGCAGTTGTCGGACGCCCAGGCGGGTTTTCTGATCGCCCGGATCGACCGGACGCTGGATTCGATCATCGCCCGTGAGGGTCAGCAGGCCGAGGACGGCCTGGGCGTGCTGTCGGTGGTGGCGACCTCGTCGCCCTTCATCGGCCTGTTCGGCACGGTCTACGGCATCATGCACGCCTTCGGCGAGATAGCGGCCCAGGGCAACACTAATCTGACCACCGTCGCCCCCGCCATCGCCGAGGCCCTGTTCGCCACCGGCATTGGCCTGGCCGCCGCCATCCCGGCCTATATCGCCTACAACAAGTTCTCGATCGATGCGGGCAAGTTCTCGGGCCGCCTCGAGACCTTCGCCGACGAGCTTCAGGCCGCCATCGCCAAGCGACTGGGCTCCAACGGCGCCCCGCCGGCCCCGACGCCCGCGCCGGTCGACCGCTTCGGGAGCCTCTGAGCATGGCCCTGTCCGCCGGAGGGTCCGGAGGTCACGTGCGCGGCCGCAGACGGGCGCGCAAGCGTCCCCTGTCCGAGATCAACGTCACCCCCTTGGTCGACGTCATGCTGGTGCTGCTGATCATCTTCATGGTCGCCGCGCCCCTGTTGACCGTCGCCGTGCCGCTGGAGCTTCCGCGCACTGACGCCGGGTCCGTGGAGCAGATCGAGGAGCCCATCACCGTCTCGATCCAGCGCGACGGCTCGCTCTATATCGATGAGGATCCCGCGACGCTCGACCAGATCGGGCCCCGCATCCTGGCCATGGCCAACAACAATCTCGAGCGCCCCATTTTCGTGCGCGGTGACGGCCAGGCGCCCTATGCCTCGGTCGCCGAGGTCATGGGCCGGCTTTCGGCGGCCGGATTCACCCGGCTGAACCTGGTGACTGACAGCGCCACGCCCCAGGGCTCCACGCAGGCCGAGCAGCCCTCGGCGGAGACGCCCTGACGTGCCGAGACAGGCGGCCAGCATCCTCTTTACGGTCGTGCTGCACGCGATCGTGCTTGCGCTCGCCCTGTGGATGCTGTCGCGCCGTGAGCCGCCGCCTGAAATCCGGATCGGCTCGGTGCCCGTGACGATCGTGTCCGACGTCATCCGCGAGGCGGCGCCGACGCCCGCGCCTGCCGAGGAACTGTTCGACGAGGTCACGCCGGACGCATCAGAGATCTCGGAAGCCGAGGCGCCCGAGACCCCGGCCGCCCAGCCGACCCCGACACCACCCACGACGACCCCGCCACGGCAGCCCACGACGCCCCAGCGGCCCCAGACCCCGGCTCAGCGCCCGCCGCAGACGCCGCAACGCCCTCCGACGCCGCCAAGCCAGCCGACACGCCCCCAACGCGACTCGCTCGATCTCGACAATCTGTCCGGCGGCTCAGGCCCGCCGCGCCGCCCCGGGCGCCCCGCAACCGAGTCCGGCTCGGGCGACGCCCCGGCCGCGACGGGTCCGCAGGTCGCCCTGTTCGGCCGTCAGGTCATTCCGCACTGGAATCTGACCTTCTGCGAAATGGCGGGCGGTGACGATCTGAGCATCCGCATGACGCTCACAATCGATGGTCGGGGCCGCATCACCGAAGGTCCGACCCTCGTCAGTCCGCAGTCGGGATCTGTGTTCCGCGCCGCCTCCGAGAGCGCCTTGCGCGCCGTGCGCGCGGCTGCTCCGTTCGACGTGCCGGATGGCTACCAGACCTCCTCCGTGACCTTCCGCTTCGAAACGGAAACGGCCTGTCGGTAAGCCGTTAACGAACAGGCGTCAGGATTCGTCAGGAGCGGAGCAGCCCAGCTTTGCCGCTTCTTCGCCGCAATGGACGTTCACCTATGAACGAGGGGACGGACGGCCATACGGTGTTAGTCTCCAAGCCTTTCGCCTGATGGATCGTTGAATGCGCCTGACCGCCCTGATCACGCCGATCTGCTTTGCAGCCGCCGCTGTCGCGGCCCAGCCCGCGCTCGCTCAGCAGACACCTCCCAATAGCGATGTCGTCATCTCCGAAGGCGTCTTGCGTGACCTGCCGATCGCCATTGCACCCTTCCAGGGGCAGTACGGCAACGAGATCGCCCAGGTCATCTCGGCCAATCTGGAGCGGTCCGGCTTCTTCGACCCGATCGATCCGGCCGCCTTCATCGAACGCAGCCCGGGCGTCGACGTCCAGCCGCAGTTCGAACAGTGGACGCGGATCAACGCCCAGACCCTGCTGGTCGGCCAGGTCGTCACCGACGCCGACGGCCGCCTGCGGGTCAATTTCCGTCTCTGGGACACCGTCCAGCAGACCCAGCTTCTGGGCTTCCAGTTCACCTCAACGCCCGAAAACTGGCGCCGCGTCGCCCACAAGATCTCCGACGCCGTCTACCAGCGCCTGACCGGCGAGCTCGGCTATTTCGACACCCGCATCGTCTTTATCGCCGAGGAAGGTTCGGGTCCGAGCCGCCGCACGCGGCTGGCGGTCATGGATCAGGACGGCTTCAACCCCGTTTATCTGCCAGCGTCCGACGCCATCCTGATGACGCCGCGCTTCTCGTCGACCCACCAGCGCGTGACCTATATGACGCTCGGCGAGGACTACACCCGCATCTATCTCCTGGACCTTGAGACGGGCCGCCAGGAAAGCCTGGGCGAGTTCGAAGGTGTGGTCTTCGCGCCGCGCTTCTCGCCGGACGGCCGCCGGATCGCCTTCTCACTGGAGCGCGGCGGCAACTCCGACATCTATGTGATGACCCTGCAGGGCCGTCAGCTGACGCGTTTGACCTCGGACCCGGGGATCGACACCTCGCCGTC
Organism: Pseudomonadota bacterium; assembly: GCA_023428785.1. Lineage (GTDB taxonomy): Bacteria > Pseudomonadota > Alphaproteobacteria > Caulobacterales > Caulobacteraceae > Brevundimonas. The sequence continues at coordinate 5,247 of JAEYWU010000120.1, read as the reverse complement.
CTTCAGTCCGGACGGCTCGCGCATCGTCTTCAACTCGGACCGTGGCGGGCGTCCGCGCCTCTATATCATGAATGCCGACGGCTCGGGCCAGCGCCCGATTTCCTACGGTTCGGGCAACTATCACACCCCGGTCTGGAGCCCCTGCGGCGACATGATCGCCTTCACCAAGCAACAGGGCGGCCGCTTCCACATCGGCGTGATGAACACCGACGGGTCCGGCGAACGCATCCTGTCGTCGAGCTACTACCAGGAAGGCCCCACCTGGGCGCCCAACGGGCGCTACCTGATGTTCTTCCGGGGCGAGGCGGGCGAAAGCCCGCGTCTGTGGACCACCGATGTGACCGGCCGGATTCTTCGGCCCGCCCCCTACGGCGGCGCGGCGTCGGACCCCGCCTGGTCGCCGCTGCTCGATCCGCCCGCCGCCGATTTCGGCCCTGCGGTCGGCGCCACCGGCGGCCGCTGCCTCGCGGGTGGAGCGTAAAAGTCAACTTGCCGTTACCCCATGGTGGAAACCGAAAGCGCCGCCTAGGACTTTAAATCAAGCTATGCCGTTCGGCCCCGGCCGCAGGCCTTCTGAGAGGAACGACCTATGACCAAGATGACCATCAAGACCGCCGCGGTGGTCCTGGGCCTCGCCGCCCTGACCGCCGCCGGCTGCACCCGTCGCGAACAGCCCGCGCCGGTCACCCCGACCCCCGGCCCGACGCAACCGTCCGGCCCGACCGGCCCGTCGGTCCCGACCGGCCCTGTCGACGGCGGCCAGATCGCCCCCGGCTCGGTTCGCGACTTCACCATCAACGTCGGCGACCGCGTCTATTTCGACTTCGATTCCTACTCGATCCGCTCGGACGCCAGCCGCATCCTGGCCTCGCAGGCCGCCTGGCTCGCCCGCTATCCACAGGTGATGGTCCGCATCGAAGGCAACGCCGACGAACGCGGCACGCGCGAATACAACCTGGCCCTCGGCGCCCGCCGCGCCGAAGCCGTCCGCAGCTTCCTGATCGCCAACGGCGTGTCGGCCAGCCGCATCGACACCATCTCCTACGGCAAGGAGCGCCCGATCGCCTTCGGCTCGAACGAGCAGGCCTGGGCCCAGAACCGCAACGCCCACACGACCATCACGGGCGGCGCGCCGCAGTAACGTCTGACCAGACAGGGCGCGTCCGCCGGGCGCGCCCTGTTCCAATTTTACCTGAACGGTTCAGCGCCATGACCTTCAAGCCGTCCTTCCGCCTCCGCCTGGGGTCCGCGACTCTGGCCTCCGTCATCGCCGTCACGCTCGGAACGGGCGCCGGCGGTCTGGTGATCGGAGGCGGCGCCGTCGTGGCCCAGACCCAGACTCCCCCGCCCATCGCCTGGGATGCGCGCCGCCTCAGCACCCTGGACCGCAACGTCCGCCGCCTGGAGCGGGCCCTGACCCAGCGCAACGCCGCCGGTGATCCCGTCCTTCTCGAGCCGGACCCCGAGGTCGTCGCCCTGATGGGCCGCGTCGATCTGATGGACGCTCGCCTGTCGGACCTCGAGGCCACCCTAGTCCGGCTGAACGACGAATCCGCGACCCTGACCGCCGAGCTGGAAGGCGCCGAGCGCACTAACCGCGACCTCGCAGGCCGCGTGGACGCCCTGACCCGCCGCCTGGCCGAGATGGAGGCCGCCGAAGCCGAGGCGGAGGCCGCCAACGCCCCGCTTGAGCCGCGCTCGCCGTCCGGAAGCGAAGGCGGCGATTTCGACGCCGCCATGCGGCTGGTCCGCGACGGCAACCCGGCCGCCGCCGCCCAGGCCTTCGAACTCTTCATCGTGACCTGGCCGGAGAGCGCCCGCCTGGGCGAAGCCCATTATCGCCTGGGCGAAATCCACACCGCCGCCAGCGACAGCGACGGGGCGGTTCAGGACTACGCCCGTTCGCTTCGTGGCTGGCCCGCCGCCGCCTGGGCGCCAGACGCCACCGTCAAGCTGGCCGGCGCCCTGCTCGCCAGCGATCGCGCCGAACAGGCCTGTCAGGCTCTGGGTGAGTTCCAGCGCCGCTACGCCGCCAACGCCGCTCCGGCCCTGCGCGCCCGCGCCGGCCAGATCGACACCCAGGCGGAGTGCGGCTGACCACCGCCTGGTCCGACCGTGTCCTGAGCCGGCTCGATGACCGGCTTTCTGCGGGTGCGTCCTGGCCGGTTGCCCTCGCTCTCTCGGGCGGCGGGGACTCGATCGCCCTGCTTCACCTCGCGGCCGGCTGGGCACAGCGCCGGCGGCGCAGAATCCTCGCCCTGACGGTCGATCACGGCCTCAACCCCGATAGCCGCCGTTGGTGCGATCTCGCCCGCGACGCGGCGACCCGCCTCGGCGCGGACTGGCTGGGCCTGGACTGGACCGGCCCCAAGCCGTCGAGCGGCTTGCCCGCAGCCGCCCGTGCCGCCCGGCACGACCTGCTGGCCGATGCCGCCCGCGCCGCCGGCGCCCGCGTTATCCTGATGGCTCACACGGCGTCCGACATCGCCGAGTCCGACTGGATGCGGAAGGCCGGTACGCCGCTCGGCCAGTTGCGTGACTGGACCCCATCGCCGGCCTGGCCGGAGGGGCGAGGCCTCATGCTGCTCCGACCCCTCCTCGACGTCGACCGTCAGACCCTGCGGGCCTTTCTGTCGGACCAAAGCGCTGACTGGGTCGAGGATCCTGCCAACACCGACCTCCGTTTCCACAGAAGCCGGGCCCGGGCGGCCGCGCCTGCCTCGCCGCCTGCGACAACGCCTCCGTCCCTCGCGCCGCTCGACCTAGCTGTCGAACCCGGTTCAGGCTTGATCACCGGGCCGCTGGACAGCCCCTGGCTCGGCCACGCCGTCGCCTGCGCCTCGGGTCGGCAGGCCCTGCCCACAGTCGACCGGATCGCGGCCCTCAAGGAGAGGCTCCGCTCGGGCGGGCGGGCGAGCCTCTCGGGCGCCCTGGTCACGGCCGAGGATGGACGAGCCACCATCGCACGCGAGCCCGGCCGCCGCCCCCCGCTCCGCCTGTCGCTGCCCGTCCATCAGGAAACCGTCTGGGATGGCCGCTTCGTCTTTCGGGCGTCCCGGCCGGGCTGGCAGATCGCCGCCGCCGCCGGCCACAGGGCCGGCCTTTCCGATGCGGATCGCGCGACCCTGAACCGCCTGCCCGCCGCCGCACGGGCTGTTCATCCTGTGCTGTTTCGGGAGGATGAGCCTCGCCCGCTTCTTGCAGGAGAGGGCGTAGAGGCGCATTGCCTCGTCTCCGACCGGCTCCGGCTGGCCTGTGGCGGGGCGCGGTGCGAGGACGATGTTGAGAGCCCGCCATGGCGCGGCCTCCTTCGTCGTCCTATCTAGGGCAATGGCGTCTCCCGGGACGTCTGATCGGTTTCGAGGAATGGAATGAACCTGCGCAATCTCGCTCTCTGGGGCGCCATCGCGATGATGCTGCTCGCCGTCTGGGCCGTGATGGGCCAACAGTCGGCCAACAAGGGCGGCGCGCCCACTGACATCTCCTATTCGGAGCTTCTGCGTCGGGTCGAGGCCGGAGAGGTGCGCGAAGTCACCATCCGCGGCGACCGGGTCGAGGGGGAATACAATAGCAACGCCACCTTCAGGTCCGTGGCCCCGACCCCTAGCGACGCCCTTCAGGAGCGCCTGACGGCCGCCGGCGTCGAGATCAACGTCACCTCGCGCGAGAGCTCGGCCTGGCTGGGCCTGCTGCTCGCCTTCGGTCCGGTCATCCTGATCGTCGGCCTGATGTTCTGGTGGTTCAGTCGCATGCAGGGCGGCGCTCGCGGCGCCATGGGCTTCGGCAAGTCCAAGGCCCGACTTCTGACCGAGCACAAGAACCGCAAGACCTTCGAAGACGTCGCGGGCGTCGACGAGGCCAAGGAAGAGCTTCAGGAGGTCGTCGACTTCCTCAAGGATCCGGGCAAGTTCCAGCGCCTGGGCGGCAAGATCCCCAAGGGCGCTCTGCTCGTCGGCCCTCCCGGCACCGGCAAGACCCTTCTGGCCCGCGCCGTCGCGGGTGAGGCGGGCGTGCCCTTCTTCTCCATCTCGGGTTCGGACTTCGTGGAAATGTTCGTCGGCGTCGGCGCCTCGCGTGTCCGCGACATGTTCGAACAGGCCAAGAAGAACGCGCCCTGCATCATCTTCATCGACGAGATCGACGCCGTCGGACGTCATCGGGGCGCTGGTCTCGGCGGCGGCAACGATGAGCGCGAGCAGACCCTGAACCAGCTGCTGGTCGAGATGGACGGCTTCGAGGCGTCCGAGAACATCATCCTGATCGCCGCGACCAACCGTCCCGACGTTCTGGACCCGGCCCTGCTGCGTCCCGGCCGCTTCGACCGCCAGGTCGTGGTGCCGAACCCGGACGTCTCGGGCCGCGAGAAGATTCTGCGCGTCCACATGAAGGACGTGCCCCTGGCCGCCGACGTGAACGTCAAGACGCTGGCCCGCGGCACCCCCGGCTTCTCGGGCGCGGACCTGGCCAACCTGGTCAACGAGGCGGCCCTGATGGCGGCCCGCCGCAACCGGCGCATGGTCACCCACGTCGACTTCGAGGACGCCAAGGACAAGGTCATGATGGGCGCCGAGCGGCGCTCCATGGCCATGAACGACGAGGAGAAGAAGCTGACCGCCTATCATGAGGCCGGTCACGCCATCGTCGGCCTCTATGTCCCGGCCGGCGTGCCGGTGCACAAGGCGACGATCATCCCGCGCGGCCGCGCGCTCGGCATGGTCAAGTTCCTGCCGGAGGGCGACCGCTACTCGATGAAGTTCAAGGAGTTCACCTCGCAGCTTGCGGTCGCCATGGGCGGGCGCGTCGCGGAGGAGATCACCTTCGGCAAGGAGAACATCACCTCGGGCGCGACCGGCGACATCCAGCAGGCGACCAAGATGGCCAAGGCCATGGTCACGCAGATGGGCTATTCGGACGAGCTCGGCCTCGTCGCCTATGGCGATAACCAGGAAGAGGTCTTCCTCGGCATGTCGATGGGCCGCAGCCAGGCGATCTCCGAGGCGACCGCACAGAAGATCGACTCCGAGGTGCGCAAGCTGGTCCACCAGGGCTATCTCGACGCCAAGGCAATCCTCGAGAAGCATCACGAGGAGTTCGTCTCCGTGGCCGAGGCGCTGCTCGAGTTCGAGACGCTGACGGGCGACGAGATCCGCGACCTGATCGCGGGCAAGCGCCCGAGCCGCGACGCCGACGACACCCCGCATGCGCCGCGTGGCTCGACCGTCCCGAGCGCCGGCAAGGGCCGCAAGC
>JAEYWU010000106.1 GCA_023428785.1 Pseudomonadota bacterium | reverse complement strand
TGGCGCGAGTGGGACTTCAAGTCGCGCGAGGCCCTGCTGGCCTTCGCCGAAGAGCACCAGATTCCGATTTCCAAGGACAAGCGCGGCGAGGCACCCTTCTCGGTCGACGCCAACCTGCTGCACTCGTCCTCGGAAGGTAAGGTCCTCGAGGACCCCGCCGTCGAGGCCCCCGAGTTCGTCCACCAGCGCACCATCTCGCCCGAAGACGCGCCGGACCAGCCGACCGTCTTCACCCTCGGCTTCGACCAGGGCGACGCCGTCTCGATCGACGGTGTGGCCATGAGCCCGGCCGAAATCCTGACCCGCCTGAACGCGCTGGGCCACGACAACGGCGTCGGCCGCCTCGACCTCGTCGAGAACCGCTTCGTCGGCATGAAGTCGCGCGGCGTCTACGAGACCCCGGGCGGCACTATCCTGCTGGCCGCGCACCGCGGCATCGAGTCCATCACGCTCGATCGCGGCGCCATGCACCTCAAGGACGAGCTGGCGGTCAAGTACGCCCACCTGATCTACAACGGCTTCTGGTTCTCGCCCGAGCGCGAGATGCTTCAGGCGGCCATCGACAAGAGCCAGGAAAAGGTCACCGGCACGGTCACGGTCAAGCTCTACAAGGGCAATGTCACCGTCATCGGCCGCGAGAGCCCCTTCTCGCTCTACGATCAGGACCTCGTCACCTTCGAGGAAGGCGTTCAAGCCTATGACCACCGCGACGCCGAGGGCTTCATCAAGCTTAATGCTCTCCGCCTGCGTGTATTGGCTCGACGCGACCAGCGGTCCAACGGTTAAGCTACCGCCGTTTTTGCGCCCACAAGTTCGGTTATCAGCCCCTATCCAAAGGCCGTGAAGCGGCCCACCATCGGAGCACTACCCCCCATGAACCTGCGTACTGCCCTGGCCGCCGCCGCGGTCCTCGCCGTCTCGTCGCCTGCCCTCGCTCAGGAGACCCCGGCCCAACCGGCGCCGGAAGCCCCGGCGCGTCAGCCGACCGCCGAGGAAATCGCTTTCGCCCAGCGCGCCGAGACCTTTGACGGCCGCATGCAGGCGATGATCGGTGAGATCCAGACCATGCTGGGCGACGCCACGACCAACGGCGCCCAGAAGACCCAGGCCCTGGAAGGCATCCTCGCGAACTACACCGGCGACATCAACGGCTTCGCCGATGAACTCCAGGCCTTCCTGACCGCCCGTCAGGCCGAAGCGACCGACCCGCAGGAGCAGGCCGCGATCGCCCAAGCCCTAGCCGAGGCGCCCGCCGGCGTCCGCTCGATCCCGGATCAGGTCCGCCAGGGCGTCGCGCAGGCCATCGCCGCCGCCGAGGCCCAGGCCACGGCCGGCGCCCCTGCCGAGCCGGGTTCGGGCGCCGTCGCCGGTTCGGTGCCGGTCCAGTAAGACCCGCCGCCGACTGACAGATCAGGCCCTCCCCGGCATCCGGGGAGGGCCTTATCAATTGCCGCGTTGACGAAGCGCTCCAAAGGCCCGAGAGGCGCGCCATGGACTGGCCCGTCGACCCGCACCGCTACATCACCTTTCTCGGCGTCATGGCTCTGCTCGCGATGACGCCGGGGCCCGCGAACCTGTTCTCGGTCGCCACCGGCGTGCGCGACGGCCGCCTCGCCGCCCTCAAGGGCGTGGTCGGGATGAGCACCGCCACCCTGGTCTGGTTCATCGGCGCGGCCCTGGGTCTGGGCGCCGTAGTCACGGCCTTCCCCCAGGTCTTCCGCTTTATCGCCATCGCCGGCGGCCTCTATGTCGCCTGGCTGGGCGTTCAGGCCATTCGTGGTTCGGGCCATTCCCCGGGCGACCCCGGCAAGGCGCGCCTGACGCGACGCGGGCCCCTGGTCGACGGTTTCATGGTCCAGATCGCCAATCCCAAGGCCGTGCTCTTCTTCACCGCCGTCCTGCCGCCGTTCCTGGACCCGGCCCGGCCGATCGCGCCGCAGCTGATGCTGTTCGCGGCCGCCACCATCGGTATGGATATGATCACCATGTCCGCCTACGGCCTGTCAGGCGCTGCCCTGTCACGGCGCATGACCGAGCCTCGTTTCGCGCGCTGGTTCGGCCTCGTTACAGGCGGCCTGCTGCTCATCGCCGCGGCGATGATCATCTTCAGGAAGTAGTCAGTCGACGCTGGCCATGGCGCGCAGAGCGCTCGCCCTGATCTTCTCGCTCTCGGACTTCAGCTGGCCGCAGGCGGCCAGAATGTCGCGTCCGCGCGGCGTGCGGATCGGGCTGGCGTAGCCGGCCTTGTTCAGAATGGCCGCGAACTTCTCGATCGTCTTCCAGTCCGAGCACTCATAGTCCGTGCCCGGCCAGGGGTTGAACGGGATCAGATTGATCTTCGCCGGAATGCCGGAGATCAGCTTTACCAGCGCCCGCGCCTCTTCGGGGCTGTCGTTGACGCCTTTCAGCATGACGTACTCGAACGTCACCCGCCGCGCATTGCCCAGACCGGGGTAGGCCCGGATGCCGGCCATCAGCTGTTCCAGCGGGTACTTCTTGTTGAGCGGCACCAGCACATTGCGGAGTTCATCGTTCGTCGCATGCAGGCTGATCGCCAGCATGGTCTGGGTGCGCTCGCCTAGGTCCTTCAGCATCGGCACGACGCCCGAGGTCGAGACGGTGATCCGCCGCCGCGACAGGGCGATGCCCTCGTTGTCCGAGATAATGTCGATGGCGTTGGCGACGTGGTCCAGATTGTAGAGCGGCTCGCCCATGCCCATGAAGACGATGTTGGACAGTCGCCGGTCTTCCTTGGGCGACGGCCATTCCCCCAGGTCGTCACGCGCGACCTGAACCTGGGCCACGATCTCGGCGGTGGTCAGGTTGCGGACCAGCTTCTGGGTGCCGGTGTGGCAGAAGCTGCAGTTCAGGGTGCAGCCCACCTGTGACGAAACGCACAGGGCGCCGGCCCGGCCCACATCGGGGATGTACACCGTCTCGATCTCGATGCCGGGCGCCGTGCGGATCAGCCACTTGCGGGTGCCGTCCTTGGACACCTGACGTTCCACGATCTCGGGTCGCGCCAGGGTGAAGGCCTCGGCCAGCTTCGCGCGGGTGTCCTTGGCCACGTCGCTCATCAGGGCGAAGTCGGTGACCCCATAGTGATGGATCCACCGCCACACCTGCGAGGCCCGCATCTTCGCCTTCTCGGGCGGACAGATATCCGCATCGATCAGGGCCTGGCGCAGTTCCTCGCGCGTGAGACCGGACAGGTTCACGGGGGCGACGGCTTTGGGCCGCGCGGCATGGGAGATGTCGAGCGTCAGGCTCAAGGAGCGATCCTTCGGAGCGGGAGGACGGCCCTTATACCATCGATCGCGGCGAAAATCAGCCGCTTGCGGTCAGAGCGCCGGCCGCCCGTCCGGCGTGGTCTGCGGCATGGGCGTGTCGGGCCGCGCCAAGGTGCCGGTCGTCGGGTCCTCGGGCGGCCGCTGGCCAAGTTCCGGCCGGACCGATCCGCCGGCCTCGGCGGGCGCCGCGCCGGAGGAGC
>JAEYWU010000029.1 GCA_023428785.1 Pseudomonadota bacterium | reverse complement strand
CCCCTGGCCGCCCAGCGGGCCTTCGGTCCCCACCTCGCGCGCCACGCGCGAGACCTCCGAAGCGAAGGAGTTCAGCTGATCCACCATCGTGTTGATGGTGTTCTTCAGCTCGGCGATCTCGCCGCGCACCTCCACGGTGATCTTCTTGGACAGGTTGCCGCGCGCCACGGCGGTGGTCACCTCGGCGATGTTGCGGACCTGACCCGTCAGGTTGGCGGCCATCAGGTTCACGTTGTCGGTCAGGTCGGCCCAGGTGCCGGCGACCCCCGGGACCTCGGCCTGGCCGCCCAGCTTGCCTTCGGTGCCGACCTCGCGCGCCACGCGTGTCACTTCGGAGGCGAAGCCATTCAGCTGGTCCACCATTGTATTGATGGTGTTTTTCAGCTCGAGGATCTCGCCCTTCACGTCCACGGTGATCTTCTTGGACAGGTCGCCGCGAGCCACGGCGGTGGTCACCTCGGCGATGTTACGGACCTGGCCGGTCAGGTTGTCGGCCATCAGGTTCACGTTTTCGGTGAGGTCCTTCCAGGTACCGGCCACGCCCTTCACGCGCGCCTGACCGCCCAGCTTGCCTTCGGTGCCGACCTCGCGGGCCACGCGGGTCACTTCCGAGGCGAAGGAGCCGAGCTGATCGACCATGGTGTTCACCACCTTGCCGATGCGCAGGAACTCGCCCTTCAGACGGCGGCCGTCGATTTCCACGGCCATGTGCTGGGACAGGTCGCCCTCGGCCACGGCCCCGATGACGCGGGCGACTTCGGTCGTCGGCTGCACCATGTCGTCGACGAGGGCATTGACGGCATCGAGCTTGGCGCTCCAGCCGCCGGCGGCGCCGCGCACCTTGGCCCGGTGGGTGATCTCGCCTTCCTTGCCGACCACGCGGGCCAGACGGTCGAACTCGTCGGAGATGCTGTCGTTAAGGCCAACGACCTGATTGAACAGGTCCGCGATCTCCTGATCGCGCGGGTCGCGGGAACGGAGCTTCATCCGCACCGAGAAATCGCCGTCACGCAGGCGCGTCAGGGCTTCGATCAGGCCCTCGCGCAAAACCGCGCAATCGTCCGAAGTTGTAGTTCCCACCGACATCTCCCCGATAGATCCGGCCCCTGGTCCGGAAAGGAGGGTGCAACCCTCCTCAAGGCTTCAAACTCCCAGTCCGCCGCATCGTTCCGCCCGACGTGAAATCGCGAGTTCCGGAGCGGGCGCAGTGATTTGCATCGGCCGGGCAATCCCCCTAGACCGGGGCCTTCATCGCCAGGGGATAGCGCCGTCGGCATGGCCACCGACCACGACATCGAGCAGTTCATCGGCGACAGCTTCGCCTCGATCTGGGATCTGGAAATGCTCTCGGTGCTGCTCAGGGAGCCGGATCAGCGCCTGGCCAGGTCGGAACTGGTGTCGCGGTTGCGGGCAAGCGAGGTGGTCGTGGAACAGGGCATACGGTCGCTGACCTCATCGGGCATCGCAACGCTGGACGGCGAGGGGTGGCTCCGATTCCAGCCCGTCAACGATCACGTCGGCGAATGCGCCCAGCAGGCCAGCGCCTTCTACGCCCGGTTCGCGGGCCGGGCGCGCCGGATCATCGTGGCGCGCCAGTCCCCCGGCCTGGACGCCTTTGCCGACGCCTTCCGCTGGCGAAAGGACTGATCATGACCTCGATCCTCGCACAGCTTGTTTATCTCGCGTGCTTCGTCGCCAGCACCGTGTGCGCGGGGCTGCTCTGGAGGCAGTTCCGCAGACGGCCCCAGCCGATCCTGCTGTGGAGTGGCGTCTGCTTCGGTCTGCTGGCGGTCTCGAACCTGATCGTGGTGATCGATCAGGTGTTTCTGCCGGACATGAACCTGCGCGAACCGCGGCTGTGGCTGACGCTCGCGGCGGTGGGGGTTCTTCTCTACGGTTTTATCTGGGAAGCCGAGCGGAGCTGAGATGGAGCAGTTTCTCTCCGGCGCGGTGGTGATGGGCTTTGCCGTCGCCTGCCTGCTCTTCCTCTCTTACTGGCGCCGCACGCGGCAGACCCTGTTTCTCATGTTCGCCGCCAGCTTCTTCCTGCTCGCGGTCAACTACGCCTGGCTCGCCATCACCCTGATCCCGATCGAAGAGCGCAGTCCGCTGTTCCTCGTGCGCCTGGCCGCTTTCGGGCTCATCATCGTGGCCATCATCCAGGCCAATCGCCAAAAGTCGAAGTAGCCGCCCCTGAGCAGACGCTCAGCGGAGCGCCATTCGGTCTTTACGGGCATCGATGTGGGCTGGCGGTGCTGTCAGTCCAATGCTGATGACGTGACCCCCTGAAACTCCTCCAGGAATAGCTAGAGTCCGCCCAACGAAGGACGGACAGAATGAAGCGATCAAGGTTCACGCAAGAGCAGATCATCGGGATCCTGCGGGAGCAGGAGGCCGGTGTGGCGACGGCGGAGGTGTGCCGGCGGCACGGGGTCAGTTCTGCGACCTTTTACAAATGGAAGGCCAAGTTCGGCGGGCCCGACGTGTCGGAGGCTCGGCGACTGAAGGCTCTCGAGGACGAGAATGCACGGCTCAAGCGGATGCTGGCAGACGCGATGCTGGACAACGTCGCGCTGAAGGATCTGCTGGGAAAAAAGTAGTGACGCCCGCCGGCTATCGCGAGGCGGCTAGCCATCTGAAGGCCGCCTACGAGATGAGCGAACGGCGGGCGTGCCGTGTCCTTGGCGTCGATCGGACGAGCGTGCGCTATCAGGCGACGCGCCCGGACGACGGCGCCCTGCGCGACCGGCTGAAGGCCCTCGCCCAGGAGCGTCGCCGGTTCGGCTATCGCCGCCTGCACGTCCTGCTGCGGCGCGAGGGCCATGCGGTCAACAGGAAGCGGATCCAGCGGATCTATCGCGAGGAGCGACTGACGGTTCGTCGACGCGGCGGTCGGAAGCGCGCGATCGGCACCCGAAGACCGCTGGAGCTGCCACTGGTGGCGAACCAGCGCTGGTCGCTGGACTTCGTGGCCGACCAGATGACTGACGGGCGGCGCTTCCGCATCCTGACGGTGATCGACAACTGCACGCGTGAATGCCTGGCGCTGGTGACCGACACCTCGCTGTCGGGCGCGCGGGTCGTGCGGGAGTTGGGCGCCGTCATCCGGCAGCGGGGCCGGCCCGACACCATCGTCAGCGACAACGGGACGGAATACACCTCGAACGCGGTCCTGGCCTGAGCCGACGACACCGGCATTGGCTGGCATTACATCGCGCCCGGCAAGCCCCAGCAGAACGGCTTCAACGAGAGCTTCAACGGACGCCTGCGCGACGAGCTGCTGAACGAGACGCTGTTCCGATCCCTGCCGCACGCCCGCGCAGTGCTGGAAGCCTGGCGACGCGATTACAACGAGCGGCGTCCGCACTCGAAGCTCGGATGGCTGACGCCGCAGGCTTATGCAGAAGCGCTCACCGGACAGATCGGCCGGTCCGCTGCGCTGGTTGGGGGCTGCGCTGACCGGCCTCTTGCCAACCCCACCAACCCCAGCTCAGATCACCAAAGGACTCTCGTTATGGCTGGATGAGAAACGGGGGTCACGTCACCCTGAGCCGAGTCACGAACGCGTCAAACTCGTCTCGGCGACCGGGGCGCGGAAGTAGCAGAAAGCCGCCCGCGTCGGTTCGCACGCTGTATGCGTGAGAGCCTCGCAGCACTCGATCCAGAAGTCGCCCCATGAGGGAAATGGAAACACTGCTCACGGAACGGCGCAAGGTCATTTTGCGACATTGACCTGTCGCTGGATTGCGCCAAGCTATCGTCAGGTCGCGAGAGGTGCCCCCCTGTCTCTTCGCTGGCTTGGGGCGGTGCTGCGTGTTTGGCGCAGCCCGCCTCTTCTATCCCCTTCGAGGCAAAGAAGCCGGACCGTCTCGCCGTGAAGTCGGCTTTAGAGCAGTGGGCTTGGCCGAAAAGCTTGCCTAACTGTCGGGTATTGTTGGCGACTTTGCAGGCTGCCTCCTGTTCGCTCGCAGAGAGCAACTCGGGTCGATGGGCGCATTAATCCGGATTAACTACCGCCGGACCGGGATATAGAAAGATAGCCCGTCAGAAGGAGCCAAGATGGCCAACCGAGTTCTCGTCACATGCCTTTTGCTTGCGGGCTGCGCCCCCGCCGCGCCCTCGGCGACCCTGCCAGACGCTCAGTCGGCGATTTCACCCGTGCAAGGTCAGACGGGATCGGCTGCGCAAGGAGCGGTGTTCGCTCGCGAGCGATGCGCCTCCTGCCACGCCATAGGCCGGACGGGAGACAGCCCGAACGCCGGAGCGCCCCCGTTGCGACAAATCAGCCAGCGCTATCCCGTAGAGCAGCTCCAGGAAGCCTTTGCCGAAGGCCTCGTGACAACACACCCCTCCATGCCGGAGTTCGTGCTCAGCGCGGACGAGAACCGGGACTTGATCGCCTATCTCGTCTCGATCCAGGAGAGCGCACCGCAGCCGATCGATTGAGGAAACTCGACGGTTAGCCAACCTCAGGCCAAAGTCCGCATCCGACCCATAGCGGAACTCGTCGCTAAGCGCGAACCTGCCTTTGACGACCGTGGTCAGTCCTCTAACTTAGACGGAAGTTCGGAGGGGAGAGACCAATGAAAGTGCTCGCAGCCGTGGTCGGCTTGGCTGGCATGGTCTGTCTCTGGATGTTGATCACAGTTGATCTCGTTGCGTCGAGCGAGCTCGACGTTGCTAATCTCTTGCTCATGTTCAACACGCCAAACATAGCGCTTGGGCTGTGGGTACTTTGCACCGCCGTGTCGGTCGGGATCAGAGCCAGGTAGGTGCTGTCAGGCTAACGCTAACAAGTCTCCACTTGGGGCTGCTTGGAGCCCGTGTGCAGCAAAGGGCTTGATGCGTCCGATCTCGTTCAAGCGTCACCGCTTTCCGGCTGGTGCTGTCAGGCTAACGCTAACAAGTCTCCAGTGAGATGCTCCGCGGGGGCCTTCTGGAGCTGGGTTTGATGCCGCCTATCTCGTTCAAGCGTCACCGCTTCCCGCCGGATGTGATCCGTCATGCAGTGTGGCTGTATTTCCGCTTCAACCTGAGCCTGCGCGACGTCGAGGAGATGCTGGCCCAGCGCGGAATCGAGGTCAGCTACGAGACGATCCGCTGCTGGACGATCAAGTTCGGCCCGCTGATCGCTCGGCGGCTCAGGAGGAGGCGGCCGGCGCCCTCCCCTCGCTGGCATCTGGACGAGATGGTCTGCTGGATCGCTGGCCGCCGAATGTACCTATGGCGCGCTGTCGATGACGAAGGCGAGGTGCTCGACCTGGTCGTCCAGCGCAGGCGGGATAACGCAGCGGCGCTGAAACTTCTGACCCGCCTGCTGCGCAACCAGCCGGTCGAGCCAGAGATCATAACGACCGACGGACTAGCGTCGTATGGCTCTGCCCTGCGGGAGCTGGGTCGGGACCACATCCACCGACCAGGACGACTCCGCGAGAACAACAGGGTGGAGAATTCCCACCTGCCGATCCGACGACGAGAACGGCAGCAGCAGCTCTTCAAGAGCCAGCCCTCGGCCCAGAGATTTCTCACCACCCACGCCGCCGTTTACAACACCTTCAACCTCCAGAGACACCTGATCAGCCGCCCCACCCTCCGGCGCTTCCGCGCTGAAGCCGACGCCGCATGGGCGGCCGCCACGGCGTGAACGACTGGGGTTGGGTTAATTGTGGCCGACCGCGGTTACCCTGACAGCACCTGCCGGGGTGCTGTCAGGCTAACGCTAACAAGTCTCCCGTCATGGCTGCCGCGAGCCGTTGCCGATTGGGATGATGAAGCCACTTTCTTTCAAACGCCACCGTTTCCCACCGGATGTGATCCGGCACGCGATCTGGCTGTATTTTCGGTTCAGCCTCAGCCTTCGTGATGTCGAAGAGATGCTGGCCCGGCGCGGAATCGAAGTCAGCTACGAAACGATTCGCTGCTGGACGATCAAGTTCGGCCCGTTTATCGCCCGGCGGCTGCGGAAGAGACGACCGGCACCCTCCCCTCGGTGGCATCTGGACGAGATGGTCTCCTGGATCGGCGGTCGGCGGATGTATCTCTGGCGGGCGGTCGATGACGAAGGAGAAGTGCTCGACCTGGTCGTTCAACGTCGGCGGGACAACGAAGCGGCGCTGAAGCTTCTGAACCGCCTGCTGCGCAACCAGCCCGTAGAGCCAGAGC
>JAEYWU010000008.1 GCA_023428785.1 Pseudomonadota bacterium | reverse complement strand
CCCCACAACCCACCACGCCCGCCGCGGGGCAACCCCGGGGCGGGCTCTGCTCTTCATCAGGAGCGGGCGTTTCCTCCCCGAAACGCCGGAAACCGCCGAAGCGGCCTCGCTGTCGGGAAATGACGGCAGAACCCGACAACTGTCAATCGGCTATGCGATCAAAAAACCGGGAAAAGTCAATGTGATCGCTGATAACCTGGGCGACAGCGGTGTCATGCCTCCCGGTCGATGATGGCTTTCACTGCCGCGACCATCGAGGCTCTGTCGACCGTCTGTTGGCCTGGCCGTTCTTCCTTCCAGGTCTTGAGATCGGCCCCGGCAGCCAGTTCACGGCCGAGGTCCAGATCCTTGATCGTCACCTGCCCGGCGGCCCGCTCGTCCTCGCCGATGATGATCGCGGCGGGGCTGAGACGACGATCAGCGTACTTCATCTGGGCCCGCATGCCCGACCGGCCGAGATAGACTTCAGCCGGAATGCCGGCGCGGCGAAGCTCTGAGGCGACGGCGAAATAGTCGGCCATGGCAGATTCGTCGAAGGCGACGACCACGACGGGGCCCCGCACCTCGGCGGCCTGACCGTGAATGGCCTGCAGGGCCACCGCCAGCCGGCTGACGCCGAAGGAGAAGCCGGTCGCGGGGGTCGTCTCGCCGGTGAAGCGTGCCACCAGATCGTCGTAGCGGCCGCCGCCGCCGATCGAACCCAACCGCAGTGATTCCACCGGGCCCTTGAGGATCAGTTCGGCCTCGAAGACGGCCCCGGTATAGTATTCTAGTCCGCGCACGACCGACGGATCGAACACGGCCCGGTCCTCGGCCACGCCCAGACCCTTCAGGGCGCTGTCGATCCGCGCGAGTTCTTCCAGACCCTGATCGCCCTCGGCCGAGCCGCCGACGACACCGGCCAGGGTGTCGAGCGCGCCGGAGCGTCCGGTCGTGGCGGCGGTCAGGAAGGTCATCACCGCGCCGATCTGCTCACCGGCCAGTTCGGCGCCGCGGGTAAAAGCCCCGGATTCGTCCAGACGTCCCTTGCCGAGCAGGTCGCGCACGCCGTCGGGGCCCAGGCGGTCCAGCTTGTCGATGGCGCGCAGCACCGCCAGCTTCTGGCCCGGGTCCGCCACGCCCGAGCGGTCCAGCAGGCCGTTCAGAAGCTTGCGCGTATTGATCTTGACCACGGCGCCGCCGTCGGGGACGCCCGCGGCGGTCAGGCCTTCCACGGCCATGGCGATGATTTCTGCGTCCGCCTCGGGCCGGTCCGACCCGACGGTGTCGGCGTCACACTGGATGAACTCGCGGAAGCGGCCAGGTCCCGGCTTCTCGTTGCGCCAGACCGGGCCGAAGGCGTAGCGGCGGTAGGGCTTGGCCAGGGTCTGCCAGTTCTCGGCGGCGAAACGCGCCAGCGGTGCGGTCAGGTCATAGCGCAGCGCCAGCCACTGTTCGTCGTCGTCCTGGAAGGCGAAGACGCCCTCGTTGGGACGGTCGGCGTCTGGCAGGAACTTGCCCAGGGCGTCAGCGTGTTCGATCGCCGACGTGTCCAGCGGCTCGAAGCCCCAGCGCTCGTAAATGGAGGAGACGGCCGAGACGATGCGGCGCTCGGCGACGAGGTCGCGGCCGCGGCGGTCGGTGAGGCCGCGAGGCTTGCGGGCCTCGGGACGGAAATCCGGGGTGTCAGACATGGGCCGCGCTTAGCGCGCCGCCCATGCCAAAGCAATCAGGCCGCGGCTTCGCGCCGGATCGGCAGCAGGCGCCGATAGCTCAGCGAGCGCCAGATCCATTCGATCGGACCCATCCGGAAGAAGTGCAGCCAGATTGGCGACCAGATGAGCTGAACGATCCAGACCGCTCCGACCACCTGCCACATCTCGGGCCAACCGATCTCGCCGTACCAGCCCAAGCCGCGGCCGCCGTAGGCGAGCGTCGTCATGATCAGGGTCTGGGTCAGATAGTTGGTGAAGGCCATGCGGCCGGCCGAGATCAGCGGATGCAACAGGGCTTTCAGGCCGAACTTGAGCAGCAGGATCAGCAGGCTGGCGTAGCCAAGCGAAACCAGCGGCACCAGGAAGGTCGCATAGGGCCGCATCATGGACTGGAAGAAGTCGAAGCCGGACGAGATAATGGCGGTGGTCTCGCCCCAGATCAGCCACAGGCAGCCGCCCGCGACGGCCACCGACAGCAGATAGACCCAGACCGGTGAACGACCGGCCAGGAAGCCGGCCTTGAACAGCCCCATACCGATCAGCATCAGGCTGATGGTCATTGGGATGAAGCCGAGAACGATGATGGGAGCGGTCGAAGCCCACAGGCCGAACTGATGCAGGGTGACCGAGACGGCGTCGCCCCGCATGGCCGCGACCATCTGGGCCAGCTGTTCCGGAGAGGTGGCCGCGCCCTGCTGGGCCATGGTGGCCTCCAGCTGGTCGGCCGGCATCTGTTGCATGGCGGCGAACATGCCTTCGAACGCCAGGCACATGACCAGGTAGAGCGGAATCCCGACCAGCAGCAGGGTACGGGGACCCCAGGACCGCATCAGCAGAACGATGAAGCCGGTGACGGCGTAGAGCAGCAGGATGTCGCCGAACCAGAAGGCGGCGCCGTGAACCAGTCCGAAGACCGCCAGCCAGAACAGGCGAGACCGCAGGAGCCTTCCCCGGCCCTTGTCGGATCGCTCTCCGCCGACGAGGAAGATCGACACCCCGAAGAGCATCGAGAACAGGGTCCGCATCTTGTCCCTGAAGAAGACATCCATGACGAACCAGCCATTGGCGGCGTTCGCGTCCCAGCCCGGCTGGACCGAGGGGACTACCCCAACCGCGTGCGGCCAGAAGAACACCATGGCGTTCACCGCCAGGATCCCCAGCACGGCGAAGCCGCGCACCAGGTCCAGGCTGTCGTAGCGGTCCGCGCGCCTTACTGGCGACAGCACGGCCTCAGATGTCTTGGTATCGGTCATGCGGCCCTCCCCCGTCGATCGACCGAACGACGCTAGACGGATTCAGCCGGATTGTCTTGCTGGCCGCGCAGCAGGTGCGGCGGGGTACGCAGCGGCTCGGGCTTGGGAGCGAAGGCGATGACGGCCACCATAAGCCCGCACCAGCCCGCGTAGGCCGCTCCGACCAGGGCTGTGATCGGCAAAAGCCCGACCCCGTAGAGGAAGAAGGTCGTCTCGGCCACGCCCAGGCCCTGGGCCGGTCCCGTGACCCTCAGCCAACCGCCGACGACCAGGGCGATGACCAGCAGAAGCTGAAGGCCGACCGCGAAGACGGCCCCGAAGAGGGTGAAGCGCCAGAGCACGCCCAGCCGGGAGGCCGGCCGGCGGACGCGCATCCATTCCTCACGCAGTAGCCACAGGCCGCCCGCCGAGCCGACGGCCGCCCCGATCAGGCTGAGCAGGCGCCAGTCCATGTCGAGGCCGAAGCTGAAGGCCTGGGGCGGGAAGATCAACAGGGTGATCAGCAGCGGCGGCCAGGCGAGGCTGGCCAGCCACGCCACCGGCACCCAGACGAGGGGGCTTTCGCGCCACTGGATCGGGGCGGTGCCGGGCAGGCGGCTCTTGCTTTCAGCGATGTCGCGCAGGGGCCGCGCCACCGGCGACTGGGCCAGCTTGCGCCCGGTCTCGACCAGATCCGGCGTCTTCATCGCGTCGGCTCCGGCGTCGGGCCGGAATAGTCATAGAAGCCGCGCCCGGTCTTGCGGCCAAGCCAGCCGGCCTCGACGTATTTAACCAGCAGCGGGCAGGGCCGGTACTTGGTGTCGCTCATGCCGTCGTGAAGCACGTTCATGATGGCCAGCACGACGTCCAGGCCCATGAAGTCGCCCAGCTCCAGCGGGCCCATCGGATGATTGGCGCCCAGTTTCAGCGAAGTGTCGATCGAGCGGACGTCGCCGACGCCTTCATAGAGCGCGTAGATGGCCTCGTTGATCATCGGCACCAGAATGCGGTTCACGATGAAGGCGGGGTAATCCTCGGCGTCGGTGGTGACCTTGCCCAGGCTCTCGGCGAAGACCTTGATGGTCTCGTAGGTGGCGGGCGCGGTGGCGATGCCGCGGATGATCTCGACCAGGCGCATGATCGGCGCCGGGTTCATGAAGTGAAGGCCGATGAACCGCTCGGGCCGGTCGGTCGAGGCGGCCAGGCGCGTGATCGAGATCGACGAGGTGTTCGACGCCAGGATGGTCTGGGGCTTGAGGTGTGGAATCAGGGTCTGGAAGACCGCCTTCTTGACCTCTTCGTTCTCGGTCGCGGCCTCGATGACCAGATCGACATCCGCCGCCTGGGCCGCGCCGGCCGTGGGGGCGACGCGCGACAGGGCGGCGGTGGCGTCCGCCTCGGAGACGACGCCCTTGGCGACCTGGCGCGCCAGGTTCTTCTCGATCTCGCCCATGGCGGCCTGGAGCCGCTCGGCGCTCATGTCGTGCAGACGAACCTCGCGGCCGCCCAGCGCGCACACGTGGGCAATGCCCGATCCCATCTGACCGGCGCCGATGACGCCGACGGTGTTGATGTCGCCCATACTCTCTTTCGCGCCCTTCAAGGCGTCTGTTCGCGCGGCCCGGCAATCTGGCGAAGGCTGGCGGCGCTGGCAAGCGAAGACGGCGCCTCTTTCCAAAGCTGTCGGACCGCCTAGGCTGGTGATTTCGGGGGAGGGCGGTCCATGTGGGTGTTGCTGGGCGTTGGGGTTCTGGTGCTGGGGTTCGTGCTCCGGCTCAATCCGCTGCTGGTGATCGTGATCTCGGCGCTGATGACGGGGCTGACAGCGGCGATGGCGCCGGGCGTCGGCCTGACCGAGCTGTGGGCCGCGGCGATTGCGACCCTAGAGGCCTTCGGCAAGGCCTTCAACGACAGCCGCTACTTCCACATCACCTGGCTGATCCTGCCACTGATCGGGCTTCTGGAGCGCGCCGGTCTTCAGGAGCGCGCGCGCATGGTCATCGGCAAGGCGAAAGCGGCGACCGCCGGGCGGTTGCTCGTAATCTATCTCCTTCTTCGGCAGGCGACCTCGGCGCTGGGGCTCACCTCGCTGGGCGGCCATCCGCAGATGGTCCGGCCACTGGTGGCGCCGATGGCCGAGGGGGCCGCCGAGGTCGAGGCTGGAGGGGATATTTCGGACGACAACCGCCATCGTATCCGCGGTATGGCCGCGGCGACTGACAACATCGGCCTGTTCTTCGGCGAAGACATCTTCATCGCCATCGGCTCGATCGTGCTGATGGTCGGCTTCCTGCAGCAGGCGGGGATCGTGGTGGAGCCGTTCGAGCTTGCGGTCTGGGCCATACCGACGGCCGTCGCCGCCTTCCTGATTCACGGGGCGCGGCTGATCGCCTTTGACCGGCGACTAAGGCGAGCCGGCAGCCCCGAGGTCTCGGGCGAGGAGGTGGGGCAATGATCAACCTGGATCACGCCTATCTCGTGACCGGGGCCATGTTCCTGGCGTTCGCAGTCCTGACCTTGGGCGACCGCGCTCATCCGACGCGGTTCCGGAGCGCCCTGTTCTGGGGGCTGATTGCGGCTTCGATGCTGTTCGGCGCCTGGTTGGGAGACCTTGGCAACGGGCTATTGGTGCTGGGCTTGGTGGTGTTGGCGGGGGTGCGCAAGCTCGGCGTTGGCAAGCCGTCCACGACGACCACGGAGGAACGGCAGGCCAGCGCCGCGCGGCGGGGCAACTGGCTGTTCATGCCGGCTCTGATCGTGCCGCTTGTGGCGGTAGGGGGGACGCTCGCGGCCAAGCACACGCCCTTCGGCGCCTGGCTGATCTCGGATGTGCAGACGACGCTCATCTCGCTCGGGCTGGGCTGCGTGATCGCCCTGATCCCCGGCGTAGCATGGTTGAGGCCGGCGCCTGCCGCGCCGTTCCAGGAGGGGCGGCGGCTGGTGGATTCGATCGGCTGGGCGGTGCTGTTGCCGCAGATGCTGGCGTCGCTGGGGGCGGTGTTTCTGCTGTCGGACGTCGGGGGCGTGGTCGGCGAGCTGATCTCCTCGACGGTGCCGTTGTCGACCCCGCTGGTCGCAGTGATCGCCTATTGCGTGGGAATGGCCGCCTTCACGGTGATCATGGGCAACGCCTTCGCGGCGTTTCCGGTGATGACGGCGGCGATCGGCCTGCCGATCCTGATTGGCCAGTTCGACGGCAATGTCGCGATCGTCTGCGCCATTGGGATGCTGGCCGGCTTCTGCGGGACGCTGATGACGCCGATGGCGGCCAACTTCAATGTCGTACCGGCGAACTTGCTGGAACTGCCGGACCGGGATTCTCCGCTCAATGGCGTGATCCGGGCGCAGATTCCGACGGCTCTTCCGCTGCTCGTGGTCAACATCCTTCTGATGTATTTCCTCGCATTCCGGTTCTGACGATGACGATGCTCGACCTTTCGACGGCCTCCAACTTCGCCTCGACGGCGCTGGGTCATGTGGGGCGTGAGTGGCCCTACAAGATGGATCACATCATCACGGGGCCGCACGAGGTCTGGTCGCCGCGCCAGGCGCATCCGATCTTCTTCGGCAGTTTCGACTGGCATAGTTGCGTGCATGGCTGGTGGACGCTGGCGACCCTGGCGCGGCTGTTCCCCGAGATGCCGGAGGCCGAGCGGATTCTGACCGCCGCGGAGGTGACCTTCACCGCGGCCAACGTCGAGGGCGAGCGGGCCTATCTGGACCGGCCGATGTCGCGCGGGTTCGAGCGGCCGTATGGCTGGGCGTGGCTGCTGATGTTGCAGGCCGAGCTGAACCGGCACACGACGCCGCAGGGCCGGCGATGGGCGCGGGCGCTGGAGCCTTTGAGCCGGGTCTTCGCTGACCGGTTCATGAGCTTCCTGCCCATCTCGGCCTATCCGGTGCGGACAGGGACGCACTTCTCCACGGCCTTCGCCCTGCGCCTGGTTCTGGACTACGCCGGGAGCGCCGGCGATCAGGCGTTGGGCCGTTTGGTCAGGGACAAGGCCACCGCTTGGTACGGCGCGGACACCGACTGTCAGGCTTGGGAGCCGGATCAGGACGCCTTCCTGTCGCCGGCCCTGATGGAGGCGGAATTGATGCGGCGGGTGCTGGGTGACGAATTCCCGGCCTGGTTCGACCGGTTCCTTCCACAGGCGGGCAAGGGAGCGCCCGAGGTGCTGTTCGCGCCGGTCACGCCGTCGGACCGGACCGACGGCAAGATCGCGCATCTGGACGGGCTGAACCTGTCGCGGGCCTGGTGTTGGCGCGGGATCGCCGGAGCACTGCCGGAACGGCACAAGGCTCGGGTCGCGGCGCTGGAGGCGGCCGACCGGCACCTTGCGGCGAGCCTGCCGCATGTGACCGGTGACTATATGGGCGAGCACTGGCTGGCGAGCTTCGCCCTGCTGGCGTTAATCGCCTGACCGTCTAGGACTCGCGGAACGACCGCCAGAGGCTCTGGGTCAGCGGCTCCAGGAAGTATTCGAGCGCGGTGCGTTTGCGCAGCGGGATGACCACCTCGACCGGCAGGCCGGGACGCAGGCCGGTGTCCTCACCGCGCACCTGCTGGATACGGCGGAGTTCCTCAGGCGGCACCTCGACCGTGATGCGGAAGAAGCTGCGGCCGGTCATTTCCTCAGTGAAGCTGTCGGCTGACAGGGCGGTCAGCCGGCCGTGCAGGATCGGCAGGTCGCGTTCGCGGAAGGCGGTGAAGCGGACCTCGGTTTCCTGGCCGATGCGCAGGTCGTCGGCGTCCGTGGGGGAGACCTCGGCGGAGATGATCAGGGCCGCCTCCTCTGGAACGACCTCCATCAGCATCTGTCCCGGCTGGACTACGCCGCCGACGGTGAAGACCGAGAGGCCGACGACCTGGCCGGTCGCGGGCGCGCGGACCTGGGCCCGGGCGATCTGTTCGCGGGCGGCCATCAGGCGGGGGGTCAATTCATCGAGCTGGACCTGGACCTGACGCAGCAGGTCGGCGACTTCTTCGTCGGTGTCCGACCCCACTGAGAGCATCTGCATCCGGGTTTCGCCGATGGCTTCGTTTGCGCGTGCGACCTCGGCGCGTAGCGCCCCTTCCTGACCGTCCAGGTCGGCGGCCGCACGCTCGAGGGCGCGGACCCGGTTCACGGGGGCGAAACCACGGTCAGCCAGGCTGCGCATGCCGTCCAGCTCCTCGCCAATCAGGCGGCGCTGCTCGCGGTTGGAAGCGATCTGCCGTTCCAGGCCGATGATCTGCTGGTTCAACTGCTGGACCCGCTGGTTCAGCACGCTCAACTGGTTGCCCCGTGAGCCGCCGCGAGCAGCGAACTGCTGCCGCTGGAGCGCCAAGGCTTCGTTGGCCAAGGCGAGGTCGTCGGCGTCGAGAGTCTGGAATTCCGGAGGCGCCGGCACGGATCGCAGGCCATCGCGCTCGGCGATCAGCCGCGAACGCTGGGCCAGGAGGGCCAGCACCTGGCCGGTCAGTCCGCGTTCACTGGCGCGCAATTCCCCGGCTGAGATTTCCACCAGTACGGCCCCGCGTTCGACCACGTCGCCCTCGCGGACGTGCAGGGCCGAGACCACGCCTCCGTCGCGGTGCTGAACGGCCTGCCGGTTGCCGGACACCACGATCTTGCCCGGCGCATAGGCCCCCGCGTCCAGCGGTGCGAAGGCGGCCCAGCCGAGGAAGATGACGAAGAACAGGGCCGCAATGATCCCGCCGATACGCAGTTCCTTGGACAGCGAGTCCGAGGGCCGCGCCGGCGGTGGGGTCTGTGAGCCGGCCGCAGCTTCGGGCGCGGGCGCGTCGGCCCCGATCGCCGGCTGCTCGGATGCTTGCGGCTCGGTCGGCGGCGGGATCTTGGCGGGCTCGGCGCTCATCTCAGTTCACGCTCGAGACAACGCGCGGAGCCGGTTGGCGTCCCGCCTGAAGACGCGTGGCGATCTCGTCGCGCGGCCCCAGCCCTTCGATCGCGCCGTCGCGCAGGACTAGAAGCTTGTCGACAGTCTGCAACACGCCCGTGCGATGGGCGATCATGACCACGGTCGCTCCGCGCGCCTTCAGGCCTGACAGGGCCTTGGCCAGGGCCTGTTCGCCGTCGGCGTCGAGGTGCGAGTTCGGCTCGTCCAGAACCAGTAGGCAGGGGTCGCCATAAAGAGCGCGGGCCAGGGCGACGCGCTGGGACTGGCCGGCCGACAGGCCGCGACCGCCGGGGCCCAGCACCGTGTCATAGCCCTGCGGCAGTTTGAGGATCAGCTCGTGGCAGCCAGCGGCCTGGGCCGCCGCCACAGCACGGCCATCGATGTCGTCGGCCGGGCTCTCGAGTGACCCTTCGAAGCGGGAGATGTTTTCCTTGATCGTACCCGCGAAGAGAATCGAGTCCTGCGGCAGATACCCCACGTGGCGGGCCAGCCTCTCGGGGTCCCAGACGCCGTAGTCAGCCTGGTCGAGCCGGACCTTGCCGACATCGGGCTCCATGGCTCCGGCGATGATCCGGGCCAGGGTGGTCTTGCCCGCGCCCGACGGGCCGACGACCCCCAGGCTCTCGCCCGGCTGAAGCGAGAAGGCGACATGGCGTAGCACCGGATTCTCGCGCCCTGGCGCGCGCACGCCCACGCCGTCGAGGGTGAGCAGGCCGGTCGGTCTGGGCAGGAGCGTGCGGGGCCGGTCCTGATCGGCGGTCGCGGCGAACAGCTCGGTCAGATTGGCCCAGGCCGTTCGCGCCTGGACGATGCCGTTCCAGGCGCCGACGACGAGTTCGATCGGCTGGACCGCGCGGCTGAGCAGGACCGACGCGGCGATGATGGCGCCGGCCGAAATCTGTCCCTCGACCGCCAGCCAGGCGCCGGCGCCGAGCGCCAGGGACTGAAGGATCAAGCGTAGGAATTTGATCGTGCCGGAATAGGCGCCGCCGACGAAGTGCGCGTCGGACTGGGCCGCGACCGCCTCACCGCGCTCCTTGAGCTGGCGCGTGATGAGAGCCTGCCGCATGCCAAGCGCGCGAACGACTTCAGACTGAGACTGGACCGTTTCCTGCGCCGCATAGGCCTTGGCCGAGGCCTTGGCCGAGGCCTCGATACGTGGCTTGGACGAGCGCTCGTTCAGCACCGCCAGGATGAAGAGGACCGCGCCGCCGATGAGGGTCAGCATGCCCAGCGTCCAGTGCAGCATGAAGCAGAACAGCAGATAGACCGGCGTCCAGGGGATATCGCAGAGCGCCAGGGCGCCCTGACCGCTCAGGCCGGTGCGGAAGGTGTCGAAGTCCCGCATGGCCTGCGAGACCTTGGCGCCGGAATCCCTGGAGCTGATGACGCGGTTCAGAACGGTCCCGGCCAGGAGCCGGTCGAGGCGCAGGCCGGCACGGATCAGGATCCGCGCTCGGATATGGTCGAGGGCGGCCAGGGTGGCGAGGGCGAAGACAACCACCACCGTGACGAACAGGAGGGTCAGGATACCGCCGGTGGGCACGACGCGGTCGTAGACCTGCATCATGTAAAGAGTCGGCGCGAGGTAGAGGATGTTGACCAGAGCCGAAAAGCCGAAGGCGAACAGCAGGTGACCGCGACAGGCCCGCATGGCCTGTGCGAGGGGTTCCGTTCCGGGCTTTGTCGGGAACAGCGCTTGCAGCACGGACCGGTCGTCACCTTCAGACAAGACCGCTAGTATAGGGCGTAAGGCCGTTCTCCGCGACTCTTGAAGTCTTAACGCCAGCGAACCGGGATCGATGAGCGCATTCACCTTTTCAACTACGCCGCGCCTGATCGTCGAAGACGGCGCGGCCGGCCGGCTCGGACAGCTTGTCCACGATCTGGGGGGGCGCCACGCCTTCGTCGTCACCGACGGCTTTCTGGCCAGCAGCGGTCTGATCGACGAGGCGCTTGGGAGCTTCGCAAGGGCAGGGATCGGCTACACCCTTTTTGCTGAGGTTCAGCCAGACCCTCCGGAAGCCTCGGTCCTGTCGGCGGCGGCCGACGCGCGCCGTGTGGGCGTCGACTGTGTGATCGGTCTGGGCGGCGGAAGCGCCATAGACACCGCCAAGCTGGTGGCGCTGCTGGCGGCGACCGACCAGCGGATCGAGGACATCTACGGCCTGAACCTCGCCCGAGGGCCGCGCCTGATGCTGGTGCAGGTTCCCACCACCGCCGGAACCGGGTCGGAGGTCACGCCGATCTCCATTCTGACGACGCCGGACGATCAGAAGAAGGGCGTGGTCTCGGACCTCCTCTATCCGGACCTGGCGGTTCTGGACGCGACCCTGACGCTGGGCCTGCCGGCCCGGGCGACGGCCATGACGGGCGTGGACGCCATGGTTCACGCGGTCGAGGCCTACACCACCCGGCACAAGAAGAACCCGATGTCCGACGCCCTGGCGGTGCGGGCCCTGACCATGCTGTCGGGCAATATTCGCAGGGTGGTGGAAGACGGCTCGGACCTGGAGGCAAGGCGAGCCATGCTGCAAGGCTCGCTCCTGGCCGGCATGGCCTTCGCCAATGCGCCCGTCGCGGCGGTTCATGCCCTGGCCTATCCGCTGGGCGGCCTGTTCCACGTACCGCACGGCCTTTCGAACGCCCTGGTTTTCTCTGAAGTCGCCGCCTTCAATCTGTCGCAGGCGAACGGGCTCTATGGCGAGCTGGCCATGCTCATGCCCGATGATCTGACCGAACGCAGCCATACTGGCGAAGGCTTCGTCTCGGCGATCGGGACGCTGGTCGCCCAGATGCCGATGGAACAGCGTCTGTCGGAAGTCGGCGTGACCCAAGGCGACCTCGACCGTCTGGCGATCGATGCGATGAAGGTCACTCGCCTCCTGGTCAACAATCCCCGCGACGTGGCGCTGGAAGACGCCCGAGCGATCTACGCCGCTGTCCTCTAGGCCTTGGGGGGCCAGGGAATGAAGGGGCTGGTCCGGCGGATGTAGTCCGCATAGCCGGGCCGGGTCGTCTTCATCGAGCCCTCGGTCGTGGGCGCTCCCGACCATTTGAGAAGGGTGAAGGTCAGGAAGGCCGGTCCGACCAGCGCGACCCAGCCCAACGGGACCTCACAGGCGATCAGCCCCAGACCCCACCACACGCAGGCGTCGCCGAAGTAGTTCGGATGCCGCGTGTAGCGCCACAGACCCTTGTCCATGACCTGCCCCTTGTTCGCGGGATGAGCCTTGAAGCGCTCAAGCTGGTGGTCCCCGACCGCCTCGAAAGCCAGACCGAACGCCGCCAGGGCCGCACCCGTCCAGGCCAGCCAGCCAACGGCCGGCTGGGCGTAGGCCTGGCCGATCTGGACCGGCAGACAGACGAGCAGCAGCAGGACGCCTTGGAGCAGGAAGACGAATACAAGGGTCGCGACCGGCCAGGAGAGGCCCCGGCCGGTCAGACGCGCCAGCAGGTTCTCGTAGCGTTTGTCGGCTCCGTGCCGACGCCAGCGCCCAAACAGGTGCCCGCCGAGGCGCAACGCCCAGGCGACGCACAATCCGGCCAGCAGGGCCTTGCGGGTGGGATCACCGTCAGCGACGAAGAAGTCGACGGCCGCAACTAAGCCCATGTTGAGGGCCCAGAAGGCGTCGATGAAACTGACGTCGCGCAAGCGAAGCGCCACGAGCCACAGGCCGATCATGACCAGGAGGATGATCAGGCTGTTGAGAGCCAAAAGTTCAAAAGCGGACATGGAGAAGCCCAATTTCTCGAGGGATTATCTGTGGCCTAACGGCGATTTAACTTGGAACCACGCGGAGTGGCGCCCCAAGTAGGAATGCAGAGGGGAGCCTGTTCCGCGCCGATGTCACTCGCGCTGTCTACACTTATATACGAATGGCGACGCTATATGGCCGCAGTGGTCGCGCTTGCCTTTTCGGGACTGCTCGTCCTGGCCTTCGCAGGCATGTTCGTGGGCATGAGCAAGTCGTTCAGCGCGGCGATCGACCGGTCGGGCGCGGACATCATGGTGCTCTCGCCGGGGGCGACGCGACTTTTCGGCGGTCCGTCCGGCGTGCCGCGACGCCTGATCCCGACCATCTACCGCCATCCGGAGGTGACGGCGATCGACTATGTCGACCTGTCGTTCGGTCGGCTGGAATCCATGGAGCAAGCGCGGTCCCGGCAACCGGGCGCAGCGCCGACACCCGGCCAGCGCTCCCAGTCGGTCATGGTCACCTCGATCGTCACCGAGCCCGGCAATCCGACCATTCCGGTCGACTATTCAGACGAACTGGTCGAGGCCCTGCGACAGCCCGACGCGATCGTGGTCGACGAGACGGCCCTGACGACGCTCGGCGTCCAACTGGGCGATCAGGCGATCTACAACGGCCATACCGTCCGGGTAGCCGGCGTAACCCGCGGTTACGCCAATATGATGCAGCCCAGCATCGTCATGTCGCGCGACACCCTGCGCCGGTTCGGCGAGGCCTACACCGGATCGCGCGTGGGGCCGCTGATGGTCCAGATTCGCGATCCCTCGCGCGCCGAATTCGTGGTGGCCCAGTTGAACGCCTCTGCCAACGGCCAGTACCGCGCCTGGACGCGCCGCGATCTGTCGGCAGCCGGTGAAGCCTCGATGTTCGAAGAGGGCATCGTGGTCGTCATGCTCGGATTCTCGGTCTTTCTCGGCACGCTCATCGGCATCGCCATCACCTGGCAGACCCTGCGCGGAGCGATCCTCGCCAACATCAAGGAGTTTGCGTCTCTGCGGGCCTTGGGCGTGGGGATGGGATCGCTGCGACGGATCATCGTCGAGCTCAGTTTCTGGGTCGGTGTCGTGGGCATCGCTGCGGCCTTCCTCCTGACCTGGCTGATCAGCCTGCTGGCCGGGCTGTTCGGCCTGCCGCTGGCCTTCCCGATCTGGATGCTGGCGAGCGTGTCGACGCTCCTGCTGATCATCGCCCTGCTGTCCGGCTTCCTGTCGCTGGGCATGCTCAAGCAGAGCCAGCCGGCGGATCTCCTGAGATGAGTACGAACGCTTCCGGCAAACACGGCACGCCCGCGATCGAGGCTACGGGCCTGGTCAAGCGGTTCAAGACCGGCCGCACCTACATCGAGGTGCTCAAGGACATGAATTTTGACGCCACCCATGGTGACCTGACGATGGTCATGGGGCCGTCGGGCTCGGGCAAGTCGACCCTGATCGCGGCCCTGTCGGGTCTGCTCAAGCCGGACGAGGGCCGGGTGGACATCCTGGATGTCGATGACCTCTGGAAAAAGTCTTCGGGCCGGATCGACCGCTTCCGGCTGGATCACTGCGGCTTCATCTTCCAGGGATTCAACCTGTTTCCCGCCCTGACAGCGCTTCAGCAGGTCAAGATCGTGCTCAAGTACCAAGGGCTCGAGCCGGCCGAGCAAACCCGACGGGCGCGGACCGCCCTCGAGGAGGTCGGCTTGGGTCACCGGATGAACCAGCGGCCCAGCGAACTATCGGGCGGTGAAAAGCAGCGCGTGGCGATCGCGCGCGCCCTCGCCAAGAATCCGCAGATCCTGTTCGCCGACGAACCCACCTCGGCGCTGGACGGCGAGAATGGGCAGGTGGTCATCCGCCTGCTACGCCGGGCCGCGACCGAGCACGGCGCGGCAGTCATCTGCGTGACCCATGACCCGCGCCTGGAGGCTTACGCCGACCGGGTGATCAAGATGGAAGATGGCCGCATTCTCTCGGACGAGAAGCGGTCGCCCGATCCCAACCCTGCGCCGCTGGCGCACTGACCGACCAGGACTGACCCATGTTTCGTTTCCTCAAGCGCCCCTGGTTCTGGATCGTCACGGTTCTTCTGCTCGTGCTGATCGTCGGCGGCTGGATGATGATGCAGGCTGGCGCGGCGCGTCAGGCGCAGATCGAGGCCGCTGCGTCCGAAGAGGTCGAAAGCCCCTACGCCGCCATCGCCAATGGCCGGGCCGACGTCGAGGGTGGGATTATCCAGGTCGCGGCCCGCCGCGGCGGCGTGGTGCGCGAAGTCTATGTCCAGGAAGGTGACCGCGTGGTCGCCGGCCAGATCCTGGCTCGCCAGGAGGACGATGAGCCCCGCCTGGCCGTGGATCGCTCCCGCGCTGAGGTGGCCCAGGCGCGTTCTCAACTCGCGCGCCTTCAGGTCGACCTGAACGCCGCCCGACGAGAGTTGCAGCGCATGCAGGACCTGGCGTCGTCCAACTTTGTCGCCGCCCAGCGCCTGGACCAGGCGCGGGACGCCGTAGCCGCTGCGGAAGCGGCGATCATGAGCCAGCAGGCCACGGTTTCCACGGTCGAGGCGCGCCTTCGTGAGGCGGAGTACAATCTCGAATTGACCATCATCCGCGCGCCGATGGCGGGCCGTATCGCGCGTCGTTACGCCCAGCCGGGCGCCGGCGCCTCGACCCTGAATGTCTCGAACATGTTCGATCTGGAGCCGGACACGGCCCGCATCGTGCGCGCCGAGATCGTCGAGAGCGACATGCCGAACGTCGCCATCGGTCAGCAGGTCGAGATCACTCCCGAGAATGATCCGTCTCGCGTCTATGTCGGGTCAGTGCTGCGCCGCGCGACCATGTTCGGAGCCCGTCAACTCTCGTCGGACACGCCGGGCCAGCAGACCGATGAGCGTGTGGTCGAGGTGGTTGTCTCCGCTGATGACGCGCCGCTGCTGATCGGCCAGCGGGTTCTGGTGAAGTTCATGCGGCCCGGCCAGACCGCCGGCGCCGAACGCGAGCCGGTGGCGGGCGTCGGCCCGGATCAGGCCATGCGGACGCCTACACGTCGCTAACGGTGGCGACGGCGCCCGCCAGAGGCGCCGCGCCTATTTCTAGAACGGCAGGATGTTGCGCTGGGGCGAGTAGCTCATGGTGCCGACATTGGCGCCCAGGCGCAGGCCGACACCCGCGCGGATCGGAGCCAGGATGATGCCGTCCGCCTGCTGGTAGTTCACGCCCAGGCCACCGATCAGATAGGCCGAGCCTTCCACGCCTGGGTAGCGGCGATAGATCATATCGGGGTGATACAGGTTGTAGACCAGCGAGAACACGCGGGCGACGTTGCCGCCGAAGTCCCAGCCGATCGAGATGCCCTGCCAGTAGACCTCCTGCGGATTGGGCCGGTCCTTCATGTAGAGCAGGCCCTGGCCGTAGCGGGCGCCCAGCGCGACCGCGCCGGCGCCTTCCTCACCCGCGATGTAGGCGGTCGGAGCGCCGCCCTGTTCGATGAAAATGCGCTCAATGGCGCCACCGAGGGCCTCGGCAGCGACGCCGAGGAAGTTCGAGCCGGCTGCGACCAGTTCTTCCTGGGTATAGGCTGGAGGCGGGGTGTCGGTCGGAGCTGCGCCCGCGCCCGGAGCGGTCGGGTAGCCAGGGGCCGCCGGCTGCTGGGCCGGCGTAGCGCAGGCGGTGACGCCGGCGGCGGCCAGGCCCGAGACAATGAGGTTGCGACGATGCATGGAAGGCTCCCGACAGACCGAATCACTCTTGTGACGACTTTGCCATAGGGTCGTTGCCGTTTGGGGCGGGTTTGGGGCCTTGGCCGTATGCCGTGCAAGATGTCGCACCTTGGGGGCCGCGCCGACGCAGGCATTGTCGAACATCCTGTGCCGGACGCGACGAGGGCCGACGCCGCTCAGTGCTTGTCGGTCTTGGCCGAGAGCCAGTCCATAAGGGCCAGCAGCACGCCCGAGGTCACAAACGTCAGGTGGATCACCACGCCCCAGAAGGCTTCATCGGCGTTCAGCTCGTATCCGGCCCGGCCGATATTCATGAAGGTCTTGAGCAACTGGATGCCCGAGATCGCGACGATCGAAGCGATCAGCTTCATCTTCAGGCCCGAGAAATCGACGGTGCCCATCCACGGCGGCCGGTCGGTCTCGCCCTCAAGATCGAGCTTGGAGACGAAGTTCTCGTATCCCGAAAAGAGCACGATCAGCAGCAGGTTGCCGGCCAGCGACAGGTCGACCAGCGTCAGAACCGCCAGGATGCCGTCGTTGGCGGTCATCTCGCTGCCGAACAGGATCTTGGGCGTGTAGTAGATCAACTCCTTGGCGAAGATGACCAGCAGCAGCGCCAGGGCGACGACGAGCCCGAGATAGAAGGGAGCCATCAGCCAGCGCGAGCGGAACAGCGCCCGCTCGAAGGCAGTCTCCAGACGTGGCTTGCCGGTCATCCCTACCCCCTGAGAACAGCGCCGAGCTTAGCGGCGGCGGCCACGATGCGTCCAGACAACGCCTCGATGTCGGCGTCTGTGAGCGTGGCTTCGCGCGGCTGGATGATCACCTCCACGGCGACCGATTTCTGACCGTCGGCGACGCCTGGACCTTCATAGACATCGAAGATCCGGGCTTCAGAAATGAGCGCCTTGTCAGCCGCGGCCGCAGCGCGGGCCAGGTCGCCCGCAGCGACCGAACGATCGACCACGAAGGCGTAGTCGCGGCTGAGCGGCATCAGGGGCGAGAGGTCCAGCTTTGGCCGAGCCTTGCCGGCCTTCTGCTTGGGACTGGGCAATGCCTCGACGGCGATCTCGAAGGCCAGCATGGGGCCCTCGGCGTCGAGCGCCTTGAGGACGCGAGGATGCACGGCGCCGAACTCGGCGACGATTGTCTTGGGACCCAACTGCAAGCGGGCCGAACGACCCGGATGCCACCAGCCATTGTTCTGGCCCTGGACCAGTTGGAAGGCGGCGGTCGAAACGCCCAGGCTCTCCAGCAAGGCGAACAGATCGGACTTGAGGGCGAACAGCGGATCGACCGGCTTGCCGGCCCAGCTGCGGGCGGCGTGCGGCGCGAGCAGGCCGGAGATGACCGTGCGCTGCTGACCCGGACTATCGCCGTCATAGACGGGACCGACCTCGAACAGGGCTGCGTCGGCGAAGCCCCGGTCCGCATTGCGCGCCGCGGCCTGGATCAGGTTCGGCAGGATCGACGGCCGCATGCAATCCAGATCCGAGGCGATCGGATTGTCGAGCACCAGGCGGTCCGAACCGCCGCCGAACAGGCCAGCGATGTCCTGGCGCGTGAAGGACCAGGTGACGGCTTCGGACCAGCCGAGGGCCGCGAGCGTGCGGCGGGCCGCGCGCATGCGCGACTGACGTAGGTCCAGCACGCCCGACGGCGGCGAGCCCAGGTCCGGCAGGGGCGTTGACGGCAGATGATCGAAGCCGACGATACGGGCGACCTCCTCGACCAGATCGGCCGGGCCCTCGACGTCGCGCCGCCAGGTCGGAGGGGTGACGGACCATTTCGACCCGTGGTCCTCGAAGGTGAAGCCGAGGTCGCGCAGGACCTGGCCGATGCGGGCGCCGTCCAGATCGAGACCAGACAGGCGGCCGACCAGCCCCGGATCGAAGTCGAAGGCCGCAGGCGGGGCGGGCGGTGCGCCGAAGACCGCGACCTCGGACGGCTCGCCGCCGCACAGGCCGAGAAGCAGGGCCGTGGCCTGCTCGATCCCGTCGACGGCCGAATGAGTGTCGACACCGCGGGCGAAGCGGTACTGAGCGTCGGAGTTCAGCGCCAGGACGCGGCCGGTCTGGGCCGTGGTGATCGGATCGAACCAGGCGGCCTCGACGAAGACGTCGATGGTCCCCTCATCGCAGCCGGTGGATTCGCCGCCCATGACGCCGCCCAGGCCGATCGGGCGTTCGCCCGCTGCGTCGGCGATGACGCACATCGACGGCGAGACCGCATAGGTCTTTCCGTCCAGGGCGATCAGGTGTTCGGCCTCACCGGTATCACCCGCGATCTGGCCTCCGCGCACGACAATCTCACCACCGGACAGTTTGGCCACGTCATAGACGTGCAGCGGCCGGCAACGGTCGTAGGAAATCAGGTTGGTCACATCGACCAGGGCGTTGATCGGGCGCAGGCCGATGGCGCGCAGGCGGTCCTGCAGCCACTGGGGTGACGGGCCGTTCTTGACGCCGCAGATCAGCCGACCAGCGAAGACCGGACAGGTCTCGCTCTGGAGCCGCACCGTGATCGGGCAGGGGAACTTGCCGGCGACCGGCTGGATCGCCGGGGTGGTCAGCTCGCCGGCGCCGGCGGCGGCCAGGTCGCGTGCGATGCCCGCCACGCCCAGCCAGTCGGGCCGGTTCGGCGTGACCTCGAAGTCGATCACGGGCTCGACGCCGAAGACGTCGGCTGCCTGGGCCCCGACCTTGAGGTCATCCGACAGCTCCAGAATGCCGTCGCTCTCGTCGACCAGTTCCAGTTCGGAGGCCGAGCAAAGCATGCCATTGGAGACGACGCCCCGCACCGGCTTTTCGATCAGGGTCACGCCCAGGCCCGGCACGTAGGCGCCGATCGGAGCATAAATGGTGGTCAGGCCCGCGCGCGCGTTTGGCGCGCCGCAGACGATCTCCTTCAGGCCGTCGACGGTCTCGACCTGACAGACCTGCAGACGGTCGGCATTCGGATGACGCTCGGCCGAGACGATGCGGGCGACGGTGAACGGCTTGAGGCTTGCCGCCGGATCGACGACGTCCTCGACCTCGAGACCAGCCATGGTCATGGCGTCGGCGATCTCGTGGATAGAGCGATCCGTCTTCAGATGCTCCTTCAGCCAGGAGAGGGTGAACTTCATGCGTCCGTTCCGGCCTTGGAGGCGCCCGGGTCCAGAACCTGCAGCATCCGGTCGATGAAGGCGTCTGGGCCGGTGTAGCCGATCGCAAAGAACTGGCAGTTCTTGAAGCTGCAGTTCTTCATGCCGATGGCGCCGACGACCTTGTTCTTGGCCATGGGCATGAGGAGAAGGCTTCGCGGATCCTCGCTGGCCATGCCGAGGTTGCAGGAATCGAAGTTCACGCCGGACATGGCGAGCAGGACAGCGGGGCCCTCAATCACGCAGTTGGTGAAGGTCTTGCCCTGGATAAGCGGCTGCCGGGTCGCCATCAGGTTCGTGCGGAACAGCTCGAACAGCGATAGGACAACGCCGTCGAAATGATCGACGCTGTAGTCCTCACAGACCTTGGGCTCAAAACGGTCGGTCATGGTCATCTGTCAGTCTCAGCTCAGGCCCGAGGCGGGGTTCGGGGCCTGGGTGGCGGTGAATCCATAGTGGGCGAGCCAGCGGACGTCGGCCTCGAACATCGGGCGCAGGTCCGGCACGCCGTATTTCAGCATGGCGAGGCGATCGACGCCCATGCCGAAGGCGAAGCCCTGCCATTCGGCGGGGTCCAGCCCGCAGGAGCGCAGGACGTTCGGATGGACCATCCCGCAGCCGAGGATCTCCATCCAGCTGTCGCCAACATTCAGCTTCAGCTCGCCGCCGGAGCGGTCGCAGCGAATGTCCATCTCGGCGGACGGCTCGGTGAAAGGGAAGTGGTGCGGACGGAACCGCGCGTCCACGCCGTCCAGTTCGAAATAGCGGGCGACGAAGGTCTCCAGCGTCCACTTGAGGTGGCCCATGTGGATGTTGCGGTCGATCACCAGCCCCTCGACCTGATGGAACATCGGGGTGTGGGTGGCGTCCGAATCCTTTCGGAACGTCCGGCCGGGCGCGATGATGCGGATCGGCGGCGTGCGGCCCGACGCGATCCAGGGCGCCTCAGGCTTCTTGCCCGTCACCTGCATGGTGCGGATCTGTACCGGCGAGGTGTGAGTGCGCAGCACCTTGCGTTCGCCGGTCTCGGCGTCCGGCTTGAGGAAGAAGGTGTCGTGCATCTCCCGCGCCGGGTGGCCGGGCGGGAAGTTCAGCGCCGTGAAGTTGTGGAAGTCGTCCTCGATGTCCGGGCCTTCAGCCACCGCGAAGCCCATCTCGGCGAAGATGGCGACGATCTCGTCCATGGCCTGCATGGTCGGATGAACCGAGCCCTTGCGGCGCGGCGGCGCGGGCAGGGACAGGTCGACGGTCTCGGCGGCCAGACGGTCGTCGAGCTCGGCGGCTTCGAGCGCCTCCTTGCGGGCGGACAGGGCGGCCGTCAGGCGGTCGCGCAGGCCGTTGATCAAGGGGCCCTGGACGCGGCGTTCATCGGGCGAGAGCGCGCCCATTCCCTTCAGAAGGCCGGTGACGGTTCCGGACTTGCCTAGGGCGGCCACGCGGATGTCCTCGAGCGCGGCGGAGGTCTCCGCAGCGCCGACGGCGTTGATCAGGTCGAGCTCAAGCTGGGCGAGGTCGGTCATGGGGGGAGCGTCTAGCGCTCCGCAGGGCTTTCGTCACCCCGCCAACCCTTCCGGCTCAGGGCGCCGTCGTCGATGGTCGCCCTTCGGCCACATCGACGACCCACTGCGGCGTGTCCGGCTCGGGCGTGATGCGGCGGCCTTCTGTGAACGCCCAGCGGTGCAGCCAGGAGACGCCGTTGGCGCGGACCCAGCGGTCCTCGTGGGCGTAGAGCGGATGGGAGACCGCCTCATCCAGCGTCACGAAGCGGTAGCCGCGCTCCAGATAGAGGGCGTGGATCGCCGGATACCAGGTTTGGTTCAGGCTGTTGGCGTGGAGCAGGAGGATCTGCGGAGGTTCCGTTCCGTCAGCCAGGTCTGCGGAATAGGGCTCCATGGCGTCCAGCACAGCGGCCATGTGGGCGACATAGGCCTCGCCGATCCGCTCCATCAGAGCGCGGTCTCCCGCCGCCTCGGCCTGGCGATAGGCCTGACCGAAGCGCCAGTCCTCGTTGTCGATGGTGACCGGCGCCAAGCGATAGCCACGCGCGGCGATGCCGGCGTCCAGCGCCGCGCGCTTTTCGGGCGTCTCGCCGGTGAAGAGGTAGGGGTGCCGGAACCAGACCAGATCCAGCCCCCGCGCCTCGAGCAGCGGGCGGGTGATGGCCTCGCCGCGATCCAGGTCAGCCAGATAGGCCTCGGGCGTCGAGCGGTGGATGTTGATGTGACTGAAGGTGTGGTTCCCCAGCCCGATCCCGGCGTCGAGCCAGGCGGTCAGAATCGGCGGCAGCAGGGTCTCGCGTAGTTCATCGCAGACCTTGCCCTCGTTGACGAAGGCGGTGGCATGGGTGTCGAGCGGAGCCAGCATGCCGACGAAGGCGTCGGTCATGGCCATGGCCTGAACCGGATCGCACAGGGCCTCAGGCGTCGTCTGGAACGGCAGGTCGTCGAAGGTGACGGCCACGCGGCGCTCCTGGGCCGCCGCGGGATGCGCGAAGCAAAGCGCCATCGCCAGCAGTATAAGCCGTTTCATGCGCGCCCTCCCGTTCGCCGGAACAGCCTAGCAGGGCTCCGAAACGAAAACCGCCCGCCCCGGCGATCGGGACGGGCGGTTGAATGTCGCAGGAAGCGAAACGCTTACTTGAGCGCGGCCGAGACCTTGTCGGCGATCGCCTTGAAGGCGGCCTGGTCGGCGGCGACGGCGGCGAGCACCTTGCGGTCCATCTCGATGCCGGCCTTGTTCAGGCCGTTGATGAACTGCGAGTAGGTCAGGCCGTGTTCGCGGGCGGCGGCGTTGATGCGCTGGATCCACAGGGCGCGGAACGAGCGCTTCTTGTTGCGGCGGTCGCGGTAGGCGTACTGGCCGGCGCGATCGACGGCGGCCTTCGCGGCGCGGATGGTGTTCTTGCGGCGGCCATAGAAGCCCTTGGCCTGCTCGAGAACTTTCTTGTGACGGGCGTGGGACGTGACGCCCCGGGTGACGCGAGCCATTGTGTCTTATTCCTTCAAACTGATGTCAGATCGAACCTGCCGCGCTCACGCGTACGGCATGTAGGACTTGATTTTCTTTGCGTCGGCGTCGGCCATCACTTCCGTTCCGCGGTTCTGGCGGATGTATTTGGAATTGTGGCTGATCAGGCGGTGGCGCTTGCCGGCGACGCCAGCCTTCACCTTGCCCGTGGCCGTCAGTTTGAAGCGCTTTTTGGCGCCCGACTTGGTCTTCAGTTTGTACCCAGACATTTCATCGCGGGCTTTCGCCCGTCCTCTTTAGAAGTCAGGAGCCGCCCAGGCATGTCTAGGGCCCGGCGGCTCGGAAGCCGGCGCTGATACGCCAAGACGGCTGCAAACGCAAGCGCCGTCAGGCCTCGGCCGTCCGGAGCCGGCGCATGACGCGCCCGGCGTTGATGGCCATCACGGCGGCCGGGATGGTCAGGAGGGCGCCGACGATGAAGGGCCAGTCGTGGCCGAGCCCCGAGAACAGGGCGCCGGCGAAGATGGGGCCGCCGATCCGGGCGACGGAACTCGAGGCCATATTGAGCCCCAGCATGGCGCCCTGCTGGTCGGGCGGGCTGGAGCGACTGATGATGGCGGAGATGTTGGGCATGGCCAGCGACATGCCAGCGGCGCCCAGCGTCATGGCCAGCGGGATGATCCAGCCCTGAACCACGGGGAGGGTGGCGAAACCCAGGTCAATCCGGAAGGCCGGGAACCAGTCGGCCGGCGCCAGCGCCTGGATCATCAGGGACGAGCCGAACATCAGCATGCCACAGGCCAGGACCCGGGCCTCGCCGAACCGGCGCGCGAGCCGCCCAGCGAAGATTCCCTGATTCAGGGCCGAGACAATGCCGACGATCATGAAACTGAAGCCGACCTCCCGGGCACCCCAGCCGAAGCGATCCTGGGCCCACAGGCCAAACACGCTTTCCATCGCCGAGAAGCCGGCCATGTAGATCAGGGTCACGCACAGGACCCGCGACACGACGGGATTGGCGAAGGCGTCGCGCAGGCCTGCCAGGAACCGCACGCGGGGCGCGGTCGGGTCGGCCTTCGTCCGGCTTTCCCTCAGGAAAATGACGACGCCGATGGCCGCCAAGGCCGCGAGGCCGGCGGCGGTGAAGATCGGCAGCTGATAGCCGAGGTGACCCAGTTGGGGCTGGGTCAGGACTCCGCCGAGGCCAGGGCCCACGATAAAGCCCATGCCGAAGGCCGCGCCGATCAGACCCATGCGGCCCGCCCGCTGCTCGGGCGGCGTCACATCGGCGACATAGCCCTGGACCGTCGAGATGTTTCCGGCCCCGAGCCCGGTGAACAGCCGGATGGCAATGGCCAGCCAGATGTTCGGCGCGAAGGCCAGGGCCAGGTAGCCCACCGCATTGGCGATCAGGGTGATCAGCAGGATCGGCTTGCGTCCCACGCGGTCCGATAGCCGGCCCCAGAAGGGTTCGGCGAAGAACTGGCCAAGCGAATAGGCCGAGAACATCAGGGTAATCTGCCAGGCGTCTGCGTTCAGCGTCCGGGCGAAGAACGGTAGCAGAGGCACCACGAGTCCGAAGCCGACCAGATTGATGAAGACCACCGAGAACAGCACCGCAAGAGCGGGTGTGCGGGCAGTCTGGGCCGGGCGATCGTGGGTCATCGCGCTCCATAGCGCGGGGGAGGGCCGGGAGCGAGCCTGCGTTGCGCGGCGGCCGAACGGCGGTCTAGACTCCCCCGGCAGGGGAGGATTGTGGATGGAGCGAGCGGCGGGGGCGGGGCTGAGACGCTGGGCGTTCGAGCGGCTCGATCCGGCCGGTCGGCCCGATGGCCTGTCATTGGCCAACAAGCTGCTGACGTTGGCGATCATCGCGTCCGTGGCGGCCGCGATCCTGGAGACGGAAGCGTCGATCGCGACCCGGTTCGCGACCGCGTTCGGCATGGCCGAGTTGGCCTTCACCGGCCTCTTCCTGAGCGAGTATCTCGTGCGCATCTGGGTCGCGCCGGAGGATCCGCGCTACGCCCATCCGGTCTGGGGGCGGCTGCGCTGGATGATGACGCCCACGGCGATCATCGACATCGTGGCCCTGATTCCGGCCCTCGTTTTCGTGGGCGCTGGGCCGGTCTATATCCTGCGGCTCTTCAGACTGGCGCGGATCCTGCGGATCGCCAAGCTGGGGCGCATGTCTGCGGCCATGGGGCTGATGGGCTCGGCGATCATCGAGCGGCGGTTCGAGCTGTTGCTCAGCCTTGCCGTCGCGGTTGTGCTGCTCGTGCTGAGCTCGACCGCCATGTACCTTGTGGAGGGAGCCAACAATCCCGAGGCCTTCGGATCAATCCCCCGCGCCATGTGGTGGTCGGTCGTGACCCTGACCACGATCGGATACGGCGACGTCTTTCCAACAACCCTCTGGGGCAGGATGATCGCCGGGCTGACCGCAATCTGCGGCATCGGGCTGATCGCGGCGCCGACGGGGATTCTGTCGGCGGCTTTTTCGGACGCCCTGGCGCGCCGGCGCGCCCTGCGCGGCCAGCTGGGGCCTGACGCCTAGTTGCAGAGGGGCGTGCGCGAACCGTCCAGATGCAGGTGGTCGCGATGGGCCTCATTGTATTCGGGGCTGAGCACCGTGCCGAAAATCTCGCAGGCTTCGTCGCGGATACGGCGCAGGAAGCGACCTTCCGGCGTCGTTGGCGCCGAGGGCGGCTGGCCGAAAAGGGGCGGAAGGCTGCCTCCCTCGCCGCGCTCCAGCTGGGCGGCGCGGCTGTCTTGGCGGATAGCGCCCCAGCCGTCGACTACGGTGATGCGCCGGCCGTTCTCCAGGCGGATTGCCGAGACGTCCAGGGCATTGCCTTCGGCATGCTCGCTGGGACTGCTGGTGGGATCCGTCGATCCATAGATGCGGCGGCAGGCGTAGCCGCTGGCCTCGACTCCGGCGACGGGTGAATCGAGGAGTTCCTCGGCCGCGGGCCGCAGAATCTGGCGATCCCAGATGACGTAGCGCACGGCCAGGGGGCAGCGCATGACCAGACCTTCCGGCCGGATCGGCGTCACCGCTCCGCCGGTGATGCGCACCGCGCCCTGGACCACGCAAAAGCCGCCGTCATCGATGTCCTGGGCCCGCTCCACCTCGACACCGGCGTCGCGCAGCGTCTGCATGCAGCGCTCCGTCTCGTCCTGGACGTGCGCCGCATCTGCAGAGCGATGCGGAAGTTCAAGGTCGGCGATCTTGGCCGCGGTCGTCACGCCGACCGGGCGAGATAGATCAAGGTTGGTCCACGGTAGATGCTCGGGCGGCGCCCAGCCGTCGAGCACGGCCAGGGCGAAGGCGCCCACGATGAGGGCCTGCCACACCTGGACCCAGAGGTCGGCGAGGATGTGTCTCTTCCCGTCGTCGCGCTGGCCCGGCTTCATCATGGTTAAAACGCGCGGCCGCCGTTTCGGCGCCCAGCCTCCCCTATTACGCGGCAGGGAACCGTTCGATGAGTGCACGCGTCAACCCGTCGATGGCCGGTCGGGCCGGGTCCGCGGCGTTGGCGACACAGATGGCCGCCGCTCTTCGGGCCGGAACGACCACGGCGCGCGCCAGCCAGAGCGTGTTGGAGCCGTCATGGGTGAGCACGGGGCCACCGCCTGCCCAGGGCGGCCCGGTCAGTACGCCCCAGCCCAAGGCGTAGCTCTGGCCAGGGCCCTCGACCGGCGTTGAAAGACGGGTGATGCTGTCACGGCTCAGGACGCCGCCCCCGTCGGTGAGGAAAAGGCGGATGAAGCGCGCATAGGCCTCCAGACTGGCGTGAACCGTACCCGCAGGTCCAAGGCCCGGCGGATTATCCGAACCCATGACGGTCGGAGCCTTGGGCGTCATGGCGGGCCCCTGGTGTCCCCAGGCGTTCTCGCCCTGGGGCGCGCCGAAGCCGACCGGGTCCATCCCGAGCGGTCTGAACAGCTCGGCCTGGATGACGTCTTCCCAGGACAAGCCGGTCACCTGTTCGATGGCGGCCCCCAAGATGATGTAGTTGGCGTTGGCGTAGGAATAGGCGTCCAGGGCCCCCGCCGGCGGCGCCGACAGGACGGTCTGGGCAAGCTGGCGGCGTGTTTCGCGCACATCGCTCGACGCCCAGGCGCCGAGCATCCAGGCGGGCATCACAGCAGAATCGAGAATTCCGGCCCTGTGGCCCATCAACTGCTCGACGGTGACCGCAGCCCAGGCAGGATCGGGCGAAAGCTGAGGGAAAAGGTCCGCGAGCGAGGCGCCCCATTCGGCGCGCCCCTGCTCGACCAGCCGGGCGTAGAGGGCGGCGGTCATGACCTTGGTGTTGGAGCCGAGGTGCCAGCGCTCGCCAGGGCTTACGGCATCTTCGTCGTCGCGACGACGGACACCGGTCACACCGGACCAGGCGAGGCCTTCGGCCGTCACGATGGCGCCGCCGAGCGCCGGAATGCCGGCTGAGGCGCGCAGCTCTTCCAGTCGGGTCTGGAGCGAGTCTTGCTGAGCGAGCGCCGGGGCGGCCAGAAGGCAGGCGGCGCCGGAGCCCAGGAGGGCGCGTCTGTTCATGCGCGCCAGTCTGGCGCCTGAAGATGACAGGCGGAAATTGAAAAAGGCCGGCGTCGCCGCCGGCCTTTGAGCCCCTTAGCCCCTGAAGCGGGATCAGGCCGCGGCGGTTTCCGCCTGTTTGGCCTTGATCTGGCGCTTCAGCTTCTGGGCCTTCGGCGACAGAATGTCATCCGAGGCCTTGACGATGTAGGCGTCCAGGCCGCCCTTGAAATCGAGCGTGCGCAGCGCCGCATTGGTGATGCGCAGACGATAGGACTGGCCCATGGCTTCCGAGTGAAGCGCAACGGCCTTCAGCGACGGCAGGAACCGGCGCTTGGTCTTGATGTTCGAGTGGCTCACGCTGTGGCCCACCATGGGACCGACGCCGGT
The DNA here is from genome assembly GCA_023428785.1 of Pseudomonadota bacterium. Taxonomy (GTDB): domain Bacteria; phylum Pseudomonadota; class Alphaproteobacteria; order Caulobacterales; family Caulobacteraceae; genus Brevundimonas. Next base: position 3,913 of record JAEYWU010000008.1, on the reverse strand, counting down.
CAGTTCGCAGCGGCGCGACATGTCCGAAATCCTTATAGGGCTTGGCGTCCCGACCGAAGCCGAAGCGCGAAAATGGAAACGCGCGGGCCGAAACCCGCGCGGGAGGCGGGCATATAGACGGCATGCCCCTTGTCCGTCAAGGCGCAGAGTCAGGAACGGACCCATTCAGGCCGCATTCACGAGGCGCTATATACCACATCGCTATCCTCCCCCTTGTGGACCCGACGAAATATGTCCCGACGCCTACTCATCGCCGCTGCGGTCGCCGCGCCCCTGCTGGGCCTTTCCGCCGCCGCGCCCAACGCCCAGGAAACCAACACCATCCTGCCGGGCTACTGGGAATACACGAGCCAGATTCGCTTCGGCATTTCCTCGACCGACACCGAGAACCGCTGCGTGCGCGCCAGCGAGATCAATCGCTTCTTCAGCGGGCCGTCGAACCGACACTACACCTGCGACTACCCGACCCGGGTGGTGGGCAACGGCCGGATGCGCTTTGAGGGTACCTGCCGGGATCGGCGCGGTCGCGAGGTCGGGGTGACGGCCGCCGGCACCTACAGTCCGACTGCCTTCCAGATGGAGGCGGAGCTGGACACGCGAGTGCTGGGCATCTCGGTGCGGCCGACCGGAACGATCCGGGCGCGCCGCCTGTCGGCGACCTGCCCGGCCTAGGCCCGTTTTTTCTCGATCACAACCCAAAGCATGGCGGCGCTGTCGGCGCCGCCGAACTTCTTGAGCTGCTGGGCGCCCGTCGGTGATGTGACGTTGATCTCGGTGAGATAGCCGCCGATCACGTCGATGCCGACGAAGATCAGGCCGCGTCGCTTCAGCTCGGGACCGAGGATCGCGCAGATTTCCCTGTCGCGCTCAGACAGCTCGACCGGCTCGGCCACGCCGCCGACGCGCAGGTTGGAGCGGACGTGACCCTTGGGCGGCACGCGGTTGATCGCGCCGGCGACCTCACCGTCGACCAGGATGATGCGCTTGTCGCCCTCAGACACGGCCGGGATGAAGGCCTGCATGACCAGCGGATCGCGATTGATGGCGCCGAAGGTCTCGACCAGCGAATCGAGATTCTTGTCGTCAGCGGTCAGCCGCATGACGCCCGCGCCGGCCGCGCCGTGCAGGGGCTTGAGCACCACATCGCCGTGACGGCGGTGGAAGTCGGCCAGGACGTCGGCGTCGCCGGAGATGATGGTCGGCGGCTGGAGGCCCTTGAATGACGTGGCGAAGAGCTTTTCGGGCGCGTTCCTGACCTCGGCCGGGTCGTTCACGACCAGAACCTTGGGATGGACGGTCTCCAGCAGATAGGTCGCGGTGACATAGGCCATGTCAAAGGGCGGGTCCTGACGCATCAGGACGACGTCGAAATGGTCGGCGACCTTGACGACCTGAGGTTCGCCCAGGGTGAAGTGGTCGCCCTTGATGGGCCGGAACTCCAGCGGCTGGGCCCTGACGAAAAGCTCGCCGTCCTCCAGAGCCAGGTTCTGGGGGCCATGGAACCAGAGCCGGTGCCCCCGGTTCTGGGCCTCCAGCGCCAGCATGAAGGTGGTGTCCGCCTCGATGTTGACGGCGTGGACGGGGTCCATCTGGACGGCGACGTTGAGCATGGCCGTTATCTGGGCTGCTCTCAGTTCAGGCGCAACAGGACTCGGCGTTTGACCTGCTCTGCGCGGGCCGAGGCGGTGCCGTCCAGGGCATGGGCGCGGGCCAGGGCCTCAAGTGCGCCATTGAGCGCGCCTTGCGCCTCGCGGGCGGCGGCCACGTCCAGCCAGGGACGATGGTCGTCCGGATCCAGCAGGGCGGTTCGAATGGCCGCGCGCTCAGCCCCCTGCGGATCGCCCGCCTTCTGGGCGCGGAGGAAGACGAGGTTCTGGAGCCGGATCAGGAGCTTTCGGTCGCTCATCGGAGCCATGATGAGGTCCAGCCGGTCGGCCGCCATGGGCGTGAGCCCGGCCCTGAGCGCACGGCGCGACAGTTCGGAGGGCAGGACCAGCCGGCCCTGGCTGAAGGGGTCGAGGGCCACCGGCCCCTGATCGGTGTCGACCCGCAGGAGGACGTGGCCGGGAAAGTCCACGCCCGCCGCCCGGAGATCGCAGCGTTTGGCGGCGTGGAGATAGAAGACGGCCAGGACGGCCGAGAGGCCGCGCCGGGTTTCGGTGACGTCGATGATGTCGGTCAGGCCGGGATCGTCATAGCTGAGCAGGTCGCCGTTCAGGCGCAGATCACCCGACAGGGCTTCGGCCAGGGCCTCCTCGGGGCTCTCGAGCGGCAGGCGCGCGGCCAGCCGCTCGGCGGCGGCGGCGCCGAGAATCCGAACGGGCTCGGCGTCGCGGAAGGGGCAGTCATGCTCGGCGCAGGCGATGGCTGCTTCCAATAGCGGGAAGTCAGCGTCGCCGTCCGAACCGGCGCGCGAAAGGAAATGTTCGGCCTGGTCGCGGGTCATGACCCTGCATCAACGATCAAGCCGCGAAAATGTCGCGGCAGCCGGCGCGGAGAAAAGGCGACGACATCGAGCCGGAGCTCAAGGCCCGCGAGCGAGCGCCGCTTCTGGACCAGGGCCTGGCCGGCGCGCAGCAGGCGGCTGCGCTGGTCCGGAGCCAGGGAATCGAGGGCGGCTTCGGGCGTTTCGCGGCGTTTGACCTCGACGATGGCGAGGGTCCGGCCGCGTCGGGCCAGGATGTCGATCTCTCCCGCGCCGGTCTTCAAGCGAAAGCCCAGGATCTGATAGCCCTTGAGCATGAGCCAGGCGGCGGCCCAGACCTCGGCGCGGCGGCCGTGGCGGCGGGATCGCCCGCCGAGTTCGCGGCGCCAGGGTCGGACCGGGGCGGTCATTCCTCGCCCTTGATGGCGATGGCGCGACGGTAGAGGTCGCGTCGGTTCAGGCCGAGCTGTCGCGCCACTTCAGCGGCGGCGTCGGAGGGGCGGTGGGACTGTAGCGCGAGGCGAAGCGCGGCCTCGGCCTCGTCTTCGGTGGCGGCCTCGGTGCGCCCGGGTCCGACGACGACGACGATTTCGCCCTTCGGCTCGGCCAGTCGTGGATCAACGGCGAGAGCCGACAGAGGACCACGCACGCAATCCTCGTGAAGCTTGGTCAGTTCGCGGCAGACGGCGGCGGGACGATCGGCGCCGAAGGTCTCGGCCATGTCCGCCAGGGAGGCGGCGATGCGTGGGCCTGTCTCGAAGAAGACCAGGGTGGCGGGCGTGGCGGCGAATTCCGACAGGCGGGTGCGACGGGCCCCGGATTTGGGCGGCAGAAAGCCCGCGAACAGAAACCGGTCGGTCGGCAGGCCGGCGATGGTCAGGGCGGCCAGCACGCTGGACGGCCCGGGGATGGGGTGAACCGGGAATCCAGCCTCGGCGGCGGCGCGCGACAGGGACTGGCCAGGGTCGGACACCAGAGGCGTTCCGGCGTCGGAGACCTGGGCGATGACCTTGCCGTCGGCGAGATCATCGAGGACGCGGCGCTCGACCTCGGCGGCGACGTGTTCGTCATAGCGGGCCAGCTTTCTAGACAGGCCGAAGGCGTTCAACAGCTTGGCGGTGACCCGGGTGTCCTCGGCCAAGACCAGGTCGGCGGCTTCGAGCACGTCGAGGGCGCGCAGGGTGATGTCGCGCAGGTTTCCGATCGGCGTGGCGACCAGATACAGGCCCGGCGACACGGGCTTTGGCGGCGGCGGGCTGAAGGCCATGAGGGTGTTTAGGGGGAGTGGGAGCAAGGGGCTAGGGGTTCTCCCTCCCCTGAGAGGGGAGAATGTGGGCGTGCGTCGTCGGCCCCCGGCATTGGCTCGGAAGGTTGGGAGGGCAGGCGGAGCGCCGGACTTCGGGTCCGGTGACCGTGGGGGGTAGTGAGCGTTTCGACCTGAAGAAGGCGCTCCGCCGCGATCTGTTTTCCCGGAGCTCCTGCTGGGCG
>JAEYWU010000133.1 GCA_023428785.1 Pseudomonadota bacterium | reverse complement strand
TCGAAGAGGCGGTCGGCCTGGCGCTGGCGCTCGACCTGGATGTGCAGGCTGCCGAAGTCGCGCGCATTCGCAAGACCGTGCCCGCCACCCTGTTCGGCCGCGGCAAGGTCGACGAGATCCTGGCATTGCGCCACGCAGTCGAGGCCGATGTGGTGATCGTCGACGACAGCCTGACGCCGATCCAGCAGCGTAATCTGGAGAAGGCCTGGGAGGCGAAGGTCATCGACCGCACGGGCCTGATCCTCGAGATCTTCGCCCGCCGGGCCCGCACGGCCGAGGGCAAGCTGCAGGTCGAGCTGGCACGGCTGGAATACGAACGCTCGCGACTGGTGCGCACCTGGACCCACCTGGAACGCCAGCGCGGGGGGCTGGGCAAGACCGGTGGTCCCGGTGAAACCCAGATCGAACTGGACCGGCGGATCATCGCCGACCGGATCGTCAAGCTGAGGGCCGATCTGGAAGAGGTGCGCCGCACGCGCGGCCTGCACCGCAAGGCCCGCAAAAAGGTGCCGCATCCGACGGTGGCTCTGGTCGGCTACACAAACGCCGGCAAGTCGACCCTGTTCAACCGTCTGACGGGCGCCGAGGTGCTGGCCAAGGACCTGCTGTTCGCCACGCTGGACCCGACCCAGCGGACCATCCGTCTGCCGCAAGGGCGCCCGGCGATCATCTCGGACACCGTGGGCTTCATCTCGGACCTGCCGCACGAGCTGGTCGAGGCCTTCCGCGCGACGCTGGAAGAGGTGGCCGAAGCCGACCTGATCCTGCACGTCCGCGACATCGCCTCGCCAGACAGTCCCGCCCAGGCCCGTGACGTCGAGGCCGTGCTGGCCCGCATCCCCGAGGCCGAGGACAAGCCGCGCCGCATCCTTGAGGTCTGGAACAAGATCGATCTCGTCGATGACGACGAGCGCGGCCTGACCATCGCCCGGGCGCTCAACACCGATGGCCGCGCTGTCGCCGTCTCGGCGGTGACGGGCGAGGGGATCGAACCCCTGCGCGAACGCATCGCCGACCTGATCGACGACGAGCCGGAGGTCGAACTCGTCCTCGATCCCTCACAGGGCGAGGCCCTGGCCTGGCTCTATCAGAACGGCCGGGTGAGCGCGCGCGACGCAGACGATGAGGGCAGGCTACACGTCCGGGTGCGCTTGCATCGCGTCGCTTTGGGTCGGTTCGAGCGCTTGTATGGTGACGCTGGCGGATAGCTCCTGCGGCGATCGGCGCCGGCGTCGTCAGGCTCCTTGAGGCCGCCATCGGACCAGCGGCGTGTCGCCCCGGAGATAGAGCGGATGCTTCGGACTGCCGTCGCCGTTCACGCCGAAGCACCACAGGTCGACCCCGTCCTCGCGCATCGCCTCGACCAGCGCCGCTCCCGCCGGGAGCAGCGCCTTGTTGAGCTTGCCGTGGCACAGCACAACCTTGTCCGCTCCGGCCGCCGCCGCCCGGATCGCCGGCAGGTTGGCCGGCGATGAGGCCACCACGCCCGGCTCAAGCAGCATCCTGGGGTGGGTCGCGCGATAGTCGCCGACATTGGCCTTGATCATGGCGTCAAAGCCCTCGCGGCGGGCGAAGGTCCATTCCCGCGCGCAGGTCGGATCGTTCACCGTGGCGTCGGCGGTCGACGGGTTCATGCCGATGAACAACAGATAGCGGTCGGGGAAGCCGTCGCCGAGCCAGCGGCGCATCAGAATCCGGTGGCGGCCGTCATCGCTGAACGTCGCGTCCCCGCGCACGCCCTCCATCAGGGCCAGCCGAACCTTGCCACCCGGATCGTGACTGTCTGCGCTCATCGGGCTTGCTCCAGAAAGTCGGCGACGCGGTCATAGCTGTCGAGCACGATGTGGGCTCCTGCGGCTCTGAGGCTGTCGCCATGGCCGGAGCGGACGTGGCCGCCAGCCAGCAGGCCGATGACGGTCATCCCCGCCGCCACACCGGCCCGGACGCCGGTCGTGGTGTCTTCGATCACCAGCGTCCGCTCAGGCGCGGCGCCTAGAGCGTCCGCGGCATGGAGGAACAGGTCCGGATGCGGCTTGCCGCGCGTGACGTGGATGGCGGCGCTGTAGATATGCTCTCCGAAGGTCTCGCCTAGGCCGAAGCGGGCGAGGCCGAGCTCAATCCATGACGGCGGGCTGGACGAGGCGATGCAGCGCCGATGGTTCAGTGACCGCGCGAAAGCCTGAACACCCGCGACGGGCTCCAGCCCAGCGGCGGCCCGCTCGGCGCAGCGGCGGGTCCATTCGGCATGGAAATCGTCGGGGCAGGGGCCGCCCAGCCGGTCTTCAATCAGCGGCACACAGTCGAGCCAGCGTCGGCCCATGTAGGTGTCGATGGCCTGGTCCACGGTCGTGGCGGCGCCTGTCTCGGTGAGCAGTTCGGCCAGCACGCGGTTGCTCAGCAGCTCGCTGTCAGCCACCACGCCGTCGTAGTCGAAGATAACGAGATCGAAGCGGCTCACGCCCGCTCCGCCGCCTTGGCCGCGTCCCACAGCCCGTCCATCTCGGCCAGATCGGACTGTTCCGGCGTGCGGCCGTCCTTGGCCAGCTCGGTCTCGATAAAGCCGAAGCGCCGCACAAACTTGGCGTTGGCGGCGCGCAGCGCGTCCTCGGGCTCGACTCCCAGCTTGCGCGCGAGGTTGGCCATGACGAACAGCAGGTCGCCCAGCTCCTCGGCGGCCTTCTCGGTGTCACCCGCGGCCAGCTCGGCCTTCAGCTCGGCGACCTCTTCGTCCAGCTTGTCGACGACCTCAGCGGTCGAGGGCCAGTCGAAGCCGACGCGCGCCGCGCGCTTCGTCAGCTTGGCGGCGCGGGCCAGGGCCGGCAGGCCGACCGGCACATCGTCCAGCACGCCGTGCTGGGCCTTGGCCTTGCGCTCCTCGGCCTTGATGTCTTCCCAGCGGGCCTTTTGCGACCAGGCGTCGGCCTTGCGGTCTTCGAGCTCGCCGTCCTGCGGAAAGACGTGGGGGTGGCGCCGTTCCAGCTTGTCGCCCATGGCGCGGGCGACGTCCTCATAGGCGAACAGACCCCGCTCCTCGGCCATGCGGGAATGGAAGACGACCTGGAACAGGAGGTCGCCGAGTTCCGACTTAAGCTCACCGAAGTCTCGCCGCTGGATGGCGTCGGCGACCTCATAGGCCTCCTCGATCGTATAGGCGGCGATGGTGTCGAAGGTCTGCTCCACGTCCCACGGACAGCCGCCGTCGGGATCGCGCAGACGGGCCATGATCCCGTTCAGGCGATCAGTCTGGTCGCTCATGCGCCGCCCCGCGTAGCCAGTTCAGCCCGCACGGCCTGATGCTTCTCTTCGGTGAGGGGATAGAGCCGCACGACCCAGGCCGTGGCCAGCAGCAGCACGGCGGGCGCGGCGATGAACAGCCAGGTCAGGCCGGCGATGACCTCGGGCGTGTTCACCGATCCCACCTCGGCCTGGAAGCCCATCCATTCCAGCACCGCAAAGGCGCCGACCGAGACGGCGTAGCCCAGCTTGGACGTCGCATTCAGGATCGAGAACAGCAGCCCCGTCCGGTCCGCTCCGTCCTCAAGCCGCACCACGTCAGACGCGTCCGCCATCATGGCCCGCAGCAGCAGGTCGCCCGACCCGAAGGCCAGACCGGTGAAAAAGATCGCCCCCAGCGCCAGCGGGAAGTTCCCGGCCGGCACCAGCAGGGTCGCGCCGGCGAAGGTCACCGCGAAAAAGACCGAGGCTACCGCCAGCGACATATGTTTGCCGATCCGCGTCGCCATGGCCGCCCAGATCGGCGCCCCGACCAGTCCGGCGACGAAATAGACCAGCAGCATGATCGAGGTCTGGGCCCGGTCGAAGCCGCGCGCCTGCTCGAAGAAGTAGAAGAACAGCACCCCGATCAGCCCGCGCGCCGCACCGAGCAGCAGGTCGGACATCAGCAGGCGCCGCATCACCGGCTTGGCGATCAGGGACAGGGTCGCGCCCAGCCCTCCGTGCGGCGGCGGGGTAGCGTTCAGCGGCTCGGGCGTGAAGCGGATGGTGATGAACAGGGCGATGGGCAACAGGCCGATGATGAACCAGCCCTGGGCCCTGACCGCGTCAATATAGTCGCCGCCCATCGGGCCCTGGACGATGGCGGGGATGGCCAGAACGGCCAGCACGCCGATGATGTTGGCGACCTGCCACCAGCCGTAGATGCGGCTTCGCTGGTCATAGTCGGGCGACAGGATCGAGGCCCAGCTCATCTGGCTGAGCAGGCTGATCGAATAGCCGAGGTACATGATCACCAGCCAGGCGGTCAGATACAGCGCCGACGCCCCTTCGCGGGCGAAGAACAGCATCGCCACCGACCCCATCAAGATCGGCGCGCCCGCCGCCATCCAGACCCGGTAACGCCCCCATTTCGTCGAGGTCCGGTCGATGACCATGCCGAGGAAAGGATCGACGATGATGTCGGCCAGCCGCACGATCAGGAACACCAGACTGACCGCCGCCAGGGGCACGCCGACGTGGCTGGCGTAGAACTCCGGCAGGGTCACATAGACCGGCAGTCCGAGCGCCGCGTAGGGCAGGCACGAGGCCGCAAAGGCCGCCAGGGTCCAGTTGGAACGCCGCTCGGAGGTGGGGGCAGGGGTCTGGCTCATGCCGAACGTCTATCGGAGTCGATTGACCTTGTCCCGCGCCCTTCGTCCTCGCTTCGAAGCGGGAGTCTGGCCCCAGCCTCCAGTTCCTTCTCGCCACCCTCGGGCATGACCCGAGGGTCAGACGTTCCGTCGCTCAGCCTTGGCCGGACAGGCCTTTCAAACCCACGTCCGATCCTCGGGTCGCGGCTCCGCCTTGCCCGAGGATGATCATTGAAGAGCGGGGACGAAAAGGAATCTTCGCCGCCTAATCTCCCACCCGTCCGGCCCCCTCCCATACTTGCCTCGTCCCCACGCCAGGGGAGGGCGCATGGCCAGCGACCTTGTCGGCATGAGGATGCGGACTGAGCGGATAGCGGCGGGGCGGAGTACCCGTCGGTTCCGGGACCGTGATCGCTGTGTCACGGCCCGACCGTCCGGGGCTGACCCAAAATCTGCGTAGGCCCTAATACGGCTGCCCAGCAGGAGCTCCGGGAAAACAGATTGCGGCGGAGCGCACCCGAGGGTCGAAACGCTCAAACTACCCCCACGGTCACCGGACCCGAAGTCCGGCGCTCCGCCTGCCCTCCCAACCTTCCGAGCGAAAGCCGGAGGAGAAAGACCCCTGCCCCATGCCGGGGCGCCGTGCGACCGGGCGCCCTCTTGCCAGACCAAACTAATCGCCGATAACCTATCAACGTAAAGGATATTGCGTTTTTAAACGCAACTTGCCTTGACAGTCCTGTTTAAAAACGCACTATGACGTCGCGCCCAAGGACGGCGCCGTCCCTCTCGGAGACCCTCCCATGCGTATGCTTGCTCTCGTCGCCCTCGCCGGCGCCGTCATCGCCGGCCCGGCTGCCGCCCAGGCCCCGGCCCTCGCCTTCACTTTGCAGAACGCCGCCGCCGTTCCCAGCGATCCGGTCGTCGTCGATGGCGTTTCCTGGCGCTGCGACACCGCCGGCGCCTGCGTTGGCGCCGGCCGCGGCGAAGAACAGCCCGCCACCCGCGCCTGCCGCCGTGTCGTCGCTCGCGTCGGCGCGGTGTCCGCCTTCACCTGGCGCGGCACGACTCTGTCGGCTGATCAGCTGGCGACCTGCAACGCGGCGGCCTAACCGCCCCGCAGCCTTTCGAGGATCCGGTCCCGACCGATGAGCGGCAGCAACGCCGCCATGTCGGGGCCGGCGTCCCGGCCCGTCAGGGCCTGACGCAGAGGTTTGAACAGCGCGCCACCCTTGGCGCCCGTCGCCTCCTTCACCGCTCCGGTGAACTGACCCCAGGTCTCGATCGTCGGCTCTGAACCCGCCGGCACGGCCTGTTCGAAGGCCACGATCGCCGCGGCCTTGAACGCCTCATCCAGACCCGGTCCCCGAACCTTGCCCGTCAGGGTCTCGGCCCAGTCCTTCGCCTCATCGAAGCGGCTCAGGTTCTCGCGGATCGCAGCCCAGAAGCCTTCACCCAGATCGGCGCCCAGCGCCTCCAGTCGGCCCTTTGCCGCCGCATAGTCCATCGCATGGACCGCCTGGGCGTTCAGCCGGACCAGATCGGCCTCATCATAGCGCGCCGGCGACCGGCCGAGTTTCTCGAAGCCGAACGACGCCGCCAGCTCGTCCATGGACGGCACGTATTCGACCGGCTCCGAGCTGCCGATGCGGCCCAGGTGGCTAGTGATCGCCTGAGGCTCATAGCCCTCGTCGCGCATCTGCCCGACCGACAGCGAGCCCAGCCGCTTGGACAGCGCCGCCCCATCGGCGCCGATCAGCAGCGACATGTGCGCGAACTGCGGCACGCTCGCGCCGAGCGCCTCGAAGATTTCAAGCTGGGCGCCGGTGTTGGTCACATGGTCCTCGCCTCGGACCACGTGGGTGATCGCCATGTCGATGTCGTCGACCACCGAAGGCAGCGTGTAGAGGAACAGCCCGTCCTCGCGGATCAACACCGGGTCCGACAACGAGGCGGTGTCCACCTCGCAGTGGCCGCGCACCAGGTCTTCCCAGACCACACGCTTCTGGTCGAGCTTGAAGCGCCAATGCGGCCTGCGTCCCTCGGCCTCATAGGCCGCCTTCTCGGCATCGGTCAGCTCCAGCGCCGCCCGGTCATAGACCGGCGGCTGGCCGCGCGACAGCTGCACCTTGCGGCGGCGATCCAGCTCTTCCTGCGTCTCGTAACAGGGATAAAGCCGCCCCATCTCGCGCAGTTTGTCAGCGGCGGCGTGATAGGCGTCGAACCGCTTGGACTGGTTGTGGCGCTCGCCCCACTCCAGGCCCAGCCACTTCAGATCGGTCTCGATCGCCTGTTCGTTCTCGACCGTGGAGCGCTCCAGATCGGTGTCGTCGATGCGCAGGACGAAGACACCCTGGTTCCGGGCCGCGAACAGCCAGTTGACCAGAGCGGTGCGGACGTTGCCGACGTGAAGCCGTCCGGTGGGCGACGGCGCAAAGCGGACCTTGACGGTCATGACGGTGAGAACCTTGAAAACGAGAGGGGCGCTAGGTCGCGCTCCGGCCCCGGGAAGTCAAGGTTGAGCGGGTCCGAACAACTGGTTCATCGCCGCCCGATAGGCGTCCCCCGCGTTGGCCGCATGGGTCCCGCCCTCAATGGTGATCGGCGTCACCGTCCACGGCCGCTCCGCATCCGTCCGGCCAAGCCAGGTTCCGGCCCAGAGCGCCGCCTCTTCGCGCAGATCGGCCCGATCACGCGTCCCGCTCGTCACCACGACCTGCAGATCGTCCCGTTGCGCGGGCCCGGCCGGGGCCAGCACGGATTCAAGACCCGGCGTCAGCGACGGATTGCTGGCGATCCGGCCCCAGAACAGGTCCGGGTCCGCCACCGCCGAATAGAGCACCAGATTGCCGCCCCTCGACTGGCCGAACAGGACCCGCCTGTCCGGATCGACGTGAAAGCGACCCTCGATGGCCGGCAGCACCTGACTGCGAAGGAACGCGAGAAATGCCTCCGCTCCGTCCTCGCCTTCCGGCACGCCTTCGCCCGGCGACTGGAAGTCGATGTGGCGCCGGTTCACCGACCGGTCGAACCCGCCGTAGGCGATCCCCACCACCACCGCCTCGGGCAGCCGGTCGTCATAGGCCAGGAACAGATGATTGGCCGCCAGGATCGGAAACAGGCTGTCGCCATCCAGCAGATAGACCACCGGATAGGCTGGGCCTTCCTCATCATAGCCGTCCGGCAGGCGAACGTAGATGTCGAAGCCGCGCCCCAGTTCAGCGGATTCCAGCCTGAAGGCGTCGCCCCGCAGCGCTGCGGGCAGCTCAGGTGTCTGGGCCAGAGCAGGGCGGCCCACAGCGAACGCTACGAGCAAGCCGACCAGGACTGCTCCGAATGCCCGCATGGCTCCCTTAATCGTCCCGGTGGACCCGTTCGCGGCGCTCGTGGCGCTCCTGGGCCTCGAGGCTCAGCGTGGCGGTCGGCCGGGCGTCCAGGCGGGCCAGGGTGATCGGCTCGCCAGTCTCTTCGCAAAAGCCGTAGGAGCCGTCCTCGATCCGGCGCAGAGCCTCGTCGATCTTGGAGATCAGCTTGCGCTGTCGATCCCGTGTCCGCAGCTCAAGCGCCCGATCGGACTCCGACGAAGCCCGGTCCACCAGATCGGGGTGGTTCTCGGTCTCGGCCTGCAGGTGAACAACCGTGCCGCGGGATTCCCGCAGGATGTCGTCCTTCCAGGCAAGCAGCTTCTTCTTGAAATAGTCGCGCTGCCGTTCGTTCATGAACGGTTCGTCGTCCGAAGGTCGATACGCGTCTTCCACGACAGACTTCAACGCGGACATTTATCCCTCACGCCAAAGCGCCTCCCTGAGAGGTCGCGAGCTATAGGCGTGAGAATGAGTCTGATCAATGTGATCGAACCTGACTCAAACCACCTCGGCCTACATCCTTGGGTAGGCGTGTCATTTCGGCGTCAGGCGAGCGTACGGTAGCGAGCCTTGGCCAGCTCCACCGCTGCGCGTGTTTCGATATGGTCCAGCACATCCTGAAGTTCAGGATCCGGATCGCCGTGCCGTTCCTCGGCCGCCGCCCGGGCGAGAGCCTGCAGGGCCGAGGCCCCGTCACCGCCGTCCAAGAGCGCAGCCTTTACAGCGTCAAGCCGGTCCAACAGGCCATTGCCGCGGCGCACGGCCTTGCGCCGGCGCGCCTGGGGCCCGTCCTCTTCCTGTAGCGCCAGCAAGGCTGCAACCGATCCCACCGACGCCGCGCCCGACATCGGCGTCGCCGCCGATGCGCCGGACGGCGCGCCGGCCACGCTGAACCCTCCACTCGCGCGAGTGGTACGCTGCGACGTCTGGTTGGAGACAGGGCCTGGGCCGGTGACCTTCATGGGGGCAACTTCGGACCGCTTCGGTCACCGAAGGCTTAACGACTGGGCAGATTCTGCCGCGCGGCTCCGATCGCCGCCTATTAACCAACCGGATCGCTGATTTTGATCGCCTTTTCGGCCTTTCAGGATGGCACAATCCTCGCAGGCCACAGCACCACTTATGCTTAACGAGTAGACCCGATGGCCCTTCTCGCCCGCCTCTTCGTCGCCGTTCTGGCCCTGACCGCCTTCGCAGGTGGCCCGGCGTTCGCCCAGTCGCGGATCAAGGACATCGTCTCGATCGAAGGCGTGCGCACCAACCAGCTGATCGGCTACGGCTTGGTCGTCGGCCTGAACGGCACCGGCGATTCCTTGCGCAACTCGCCCATGACCCGTCAGAGCCTCGAGGCGATGATGGAACAGATGGGCGTCAACATCAGCGACGCCAACGCCAATACCCGCAACATCGCCGCCGTCATGGTCACGGCTGAGCTGCCGCCCTTCGCCACGCCCGGCTCGCGCATCGACGTCACGGTTTCGACCCTGGGCGACGCCCGCAACCTGATGGGCGGCACCCTGCTGGTCACCTCGTTGGCCGGCGCCGACGGCCAGATCTACGCCGTGGCTCAGGGCTCGGTGCAGACGGGAGCTGTCGAAGGCCGCGGCGCTTCGGGCTCGTCGGTCAGCCGGGGCGTCCCCACCTCGGGCCGCATCGCCGCCGGCGCGATCGTCGAGGCCGAAACGGGCTTCGACCTGCGCTCCATGCCCTATCTCCGGCTGGCCCTTCGTAACCCGGATTTCTCGACCGCCCAGCGCATCGCCCAGGTCATCAATGCGGTTCATCCCGGCACGGCCGTCGCCGAGAACGGCACCGTCGTCGCTGTTCGCGCTCCCCAAGGGCGCGATATGGCGAGCTTCATCTCTGCTATCGAGAACCTCCCGGTCGCTGTCGACGCACCGGCCCGCGTCATCATCGACGAGGTCAACGGCGTCATCGTCATGGGCGACGATGTCCGCATCTCCACCGTCGCCATCGCCCAGGGCAACCTGACCATCAGCATCGACGAGCAGCCCTGGGTCAGCCAGCCGGCGCCCTTCTCTGATGGCGAGACGGTGGTCGTCCCCGACAGCGAGGTGTCCTTCGAGGAGGATCGGGGCCTGGAAATGCGCATCGTCAACGGCGGCGCGTCCCTCTCCGAACTGGTCAACGGCCTGAACGCCCTGGGCGTCAGCCCGCGCGACATGATCTCGATCTTGCAGGCTATCCGCGCCGCCGGGGCCCTGCAGGCTGAAATCGAGGTGATGTGATGAGCGACCTCGTCCCCTCGCCCGCCCTGACCCGCCCCGTTCTGCCGACCCTGCCGGCCCGGGGCGGCCCCGACGAAATCCGGCGCGTCGCGGAAGACTTCGAAGCCACCTTCCTGGCCCAGATGCTCCAGCCGATGTTCGCCGGCCTGCCCACCGATGGTCCGTTTGGCGGCGGCAGCGCCGAGGCGACCTGGCGCGGGTTCCTCGTCGACGCCATGGCCCGTCAAGTCTCTCAGGCGGGGGGCATCGGCCTGGCCGATCAGGTGCAGCGAGAACTGCTCGCCCTCCAGACCGTCCCCGCTTCGCCCATCCAGCCTGAAGAGTCCGCCTGATGGCCCTGTTCGCCGATGACGCCCACGACCGCGTCGACCAGTTGATCGCCCTGACCGAGCGCCTGACCGAGCGTCTGGCCGAAGAGACGCGCGCCTTCGAGGCCCGCCGCCCCCAGGACGCTATCCCGGGCCTTGAAGAGACCCAGCGCCTCGCAAACCTCTACCGGCATGAATCCGTGCGGGTGAAGGCTGACCGGTCCCTGATTGAAAGCGCCGAGCTCAAGCAGCGCATGGCCCTTATGCAGGCGACCGAAGCCTTCGAGGCCGTGCTGGCCCGCCATGCCCGTGCCGTCGAAGCCGCCCGCACCGTATCCGAGGGCATCGTTCGCGCTATCGCCGCCGAAGTGGCTCAGGTCCGATCGCCCGGCAGCTACGGCGCCGGCGGCAAGGCCCAGGACGGTGATGCTCGCGCCGTCACCCTGAACCGCCAGGCCTGAGAACCAGCCGGCGCTCGATCCCGATCGCTTCGAGGAAGTCCTCGTCGTGGCTGACCACGATGAGAGCCCCGTCGTAGGCCTTCAGCGCCGCCTCGACAGCCTCAATCGAGTCGAGGTCCAGATGGTTCGTCGGCTCGTCCAGCAGAAGCAGTTGCGGCGGCCGGGCCCCCATCACGCAGGCCAGCGCCGCCCTAAGCCGCTCGCCGCCCGACAGGGTTCCGACAATCCGGGCGGCCGCCGTGTTTCGAAACAGGAACCGGGCCAGAGCCACCTGCGCTTGATTGAGCGAAGCCTCGGGATTGAGCCGCTGATAGGCTTCCAGCAGCGTCTCCTCCGGCCTGAGAATGGAAGCCTGTTGATCCAGAAGGACGGCGGATAACGGGCGCTCGATCCGCCCCTCGTCCGGCTCGATGAGGCCGGCGATCAAGGCCAGCAACGTCGACTTGCCGGCGCCGTTCTGACCGGTGACGGCCAGCCGCTCAGGTCCAGCCATATCCAGGGACAGGGGCGCCAGAATTCGCTGATCGCCCACAAAGACCGCCGCCTGATCCAGCCGCAAGACGTGCCTGCCGGCGGCCAGTCCTGTCGACGGCATGGGAATGACGAGGGTCCGAACCCGTTCAACCCGCTCGCGCGCCTCGTCCAGGGCGGTTTGGGCGCCGGCCAGTTGGCGTTCCGCTAGCCGATGTTCGCGGCCGCCCGAGTTTTCGGCCCGCTCGGCCATGGCCCCGAGCAGAATCTTCGGCTCGGACCGTTTCGCGGCGAACGCCCGCCCGGCCTTGTCCCGGCGCGCCTTCTTCTCGACCGCACGCTGCGTCTCGCGTCGGGCCTGGGCCATCTCGCGATCGGCGATGGCAAGATCGCGGGCGGCGGCCGCCCGCTCGGCCGCCTTGCGCTCCGCATAGAGATCGTAGCCGCCGCCGTACACTTCGGCGCCCAGCTTCGACAGCTCCACAATCCGGTACATCCGGCGCAGAAGCGCGCGGTCATGGCTCACCACCACGGCCCCGCCCTTCCAGCGGTCCAGCAGGTCGGCGATCGCCGCCCGCCCCTCGGCGTCGAGATGGTTGCTCGGCTCATCCAGGACCATCAGGCCCGGCTCTTCAAGCAGCAAGGCGGCCAGGCGAAGCCTCGTCTGCTCGCCGCCGCTGAGGCTTGCGGTTGGACGCTCCAGCGCGAGCCCGGCGAGGCCGACATCGGCGAGGGCTGTCCCGATCCGGGCCTCGAGCGACCAGTCGGCGGCCTCCAGATCGGCGTCGTCGCCTTCGCCGGCCAGGATGCGGTCGATGATCGCCATGCTGTCGGCGACACCCAGAGTCTGCACCACCGTCTCAGCCGATCCTAGCTCAGCGCGCTGATCTAGCCAGCCGACCTTTCCTGACAAGGAGGCCGAACCCTCGGCGGGCGCGTCGAAACCGGCGATCAGGCGCAACAGGGTCGTCTTGCCGGCGCCGTTACGGCCGACGATACCCGTGCGCTCAGACCCGAAGGCGAGCGTCAGATTTTCGAAAAGCGTGAAACCGTCAGGGGTTCTGGCGGCGACGCCGCTGAGCGTCGCGAGCGCGGATCCGGATGGGCTCCGGCTTGGGCTGAAGTGAGACATAGGCGAGCATGATCAGGGGCAGGGAAAGGGCGAAGCCGATTGCCAGCGTGTCGATCATGTTCGTCGAGCCTCCTGTTACGCGCTCACCAGCAACAATGGGGCCAGGTTTACATTTTCGCAACCCTTGGGTCTTGGCGGGCGATCCGTTCGCCTGCATCCTCCCCCCGAGGGAGAGCCAGGGATGCGCCGACTGATCGTACTGCTCGCGCCGTTCGCTCTCGTGGGTTGCTCGACCGCAGAACCGGCGGTACGCCCTCAGCCGTCCTATGCACCGATCCCGGGCGCTCCGGCGCCGGCCAACGCCCGGCTGTTCATCGACTGCATCGATCAGTCCATCGACCAACGGACGTTTGACCACGTGTCGGACGATGGCACGGACATGATCCGCTTCCGCTGCCAGGGCGACGCTGCCCGCGCCTTCTACGATGGGTTGGCGTCGAGGAGCGCCGAGGTGGGGTCGGAGCACGTCGAGGGCGCGAGAACCTATCGTTCCACGAACGCCCTGAACGCCGACCTCTTCGGCGCCGATTTCTGCTGGAGCGAAGATGGCGCCTGGGGATGCGAGCTGAATTTCAGCACCGGTGATTTCCTGGCGGGCGACTAGGCCTGGCAAGGGTTCGTTAGGCACACCATTCGACGGAATTTTCACAGGACGCCGCTACACCGGTGTCATGCCGCAGTCCTATCGTTACCTCAGCCTGGCCTTCGTCGCTTCCGATCTCCTGCTCGAGATCGACGAGACACGACGCGTCTGCTTTGCCGCCGGAGCCGCCGCCTGTCCCGGAACGGACGCGGGCCCGGCCTACAAGGGCCAGCGTCTGGAAGAGGTTCTGAGCCGCGCCTCGATGTGGGAATTGCGTCAGGCCCTGGCTGATATCGCGCCGGGCCGGCGCATCGGCCCGGTCGATGTTCTGGTTCGCTGTGGCGAAGGCATGGTCCGCAAGGCGGCGCTCAGAGCCTTTTGCGCTCCCCAGCTTGCGCCGGCCCTGTCGCTCGGACTCAGCTGGGAAGGCGCCCCGTTCGCCCTCAAGGCTTCGCCGCCGCTGCTGACGTCCGAAGACTTTCTGGATCAGGCACAGGGGACCCTCACCCAGACGTCCGAACCCATGTCGGTCGCGTTCGTCGAAGTGCCCGGCCTGTCCGTTCCGCCGGCCTGCGAGATTTTGGATGTCGTGGCTGGGGCCCTGCAGGACGCATCGATGGACGGTCAGAGCGCCGCACAGCTCTCCGCCGAGCGCTTTGCGGTGCTACGCGCCGAAGATGACACCCGCGACCTTGCTGGCCTGCTGCGCGAAGCCTGCGCCGCCGAGAATGTGAGCGTCGATCCCGTCGTGGAGCAGAGCGCCGTCGGCGCCGACCCGCTAGCCGCTATGCGAGCTCTACGGTTCGCCATCTCCGAATGCATCGCCGAGGGTCCCGGCAAGTCCGCCGGAGCCTTCTCGTCGCGCTTGACCCAGACCCTGAAGGACGCCGCCCAATTCAAGCGCGTGGCTCGGGAGCGAACCTTCCAGATCCATTTCCAGCCGATCGTCGATCTGTCATCCGGCGCGGTGCACCACCACGAAGTGCTCGCCCGATTCCCGTCGGGTGATACGGGCGAAATCATCCGCATGGCCGAAGAGCTGGACCTGATACGCAGCTTCGACCTCGCCGTCCTGGAAAAGGCGCTGCGTGCGCTTCGACAGCCCGGCGCGGGCCTGGCCAAGCTAGCGGTCAATCTGTCGGGCGCTTCCCTGGCGACCGACGATTTTGTCCAGGCGTTGCTGCGTCGAACTTCCGCCGAACCTGAAGACCGACGACGCCTGATGATCGAAGTCACCGAGACCGTCGCTCTCGAGGATTTGCCCGCTGCGAAGGAGCGGCTGCAACGCCTTCGTCAGGCTGGCGTGAAGGTCTGCATCGACGACTTCGGCGCCGGCGCGGCCTCCTACGAGTACCTGCGCACACTGCCTGTCGACATGGTCAAGCTGGATGGGCGCCTGGCACGCTCAGTCATCGACGACGAGCGATCGCGAGCTATGGTGAGCCATCTGGTCGAGCTCTGTCGCACCCTGGGCGTCCGTACCGTGGCCGAACAGGTTGAGACCGCGGACGTCGCAGAAAGGCTAAAGGCCCTCGGCGTCGATATGGCCCAAGGCTGGCGCTTCGGCCGCGCAACCCCTGAGTTGGTCACACGCGTAGCCGGCCCGCCGGCGGCGCGGCGCAGCGGTGCTGTCGAGGCCTGGAGCTGAGTTCCGTCTTTGTTCTTGCTGAATCGCGCGGATTAATGCCTACATAGTCCGGTTCCATCGGAGCCTTTGCGGCCCGGTTCGAGTTTCCGGAATCCATGAGCGACCAGCAGTCCGTCATACGCGTCAGGGGCGCGCGCGAGCACAATCTCAAGGGCGTGGATGTCGACATCCCGCGTGGGGAACTGGTGGTGATCACCGGCCTCTCGGGCTCGGGCAAGTCATCGCTTGCGTTCGATACGATCTATGCGGAGGGCCAGCGCCGCTACGTCGAGAGCCTGTCGGCCTACGCGCGCCAGTTCTTGGAGCTGATGTCCAAGCCGGACGTGGACCTGATCGAGGGTCTGTCGCCGGCTATTTCGATCGAGCAGAAAACGACCAGCCGGAATCCGCGCTCGACCGTCGGCACGGTCACGGAAATCCACGACTACATGCGCCTGTTGTGGGCGCGCGTGGGCATTCCTTATTCGCCGGCGACCGGCCTGCCGATCGAAAGCCAGACCGTCAGCCAGATGGTCGACAAGCTAACCGTCCTGCCGGACGGCGAACGCATCCTGCTGCTGGCCCCCGTCGTTCGCGACCGCAAGGGCGAGTACAGGAAGGAGATCGCCGAGTGGCAGCGTCAGGGCTTCCAGCGCCTGAAGATCGACGGTGAGTTCTTTGCCATCGAGGACGCCCCGGCGCTCGACAAGAAGTTCAAGCACGACATCGATATCGTCGTGGACCGGCTGGTCACCCGCGAGGGTCAGGAGAGCCGCTACGCCGACAGCCTGCAGACCGCCCTCGGCCTGGCTGACGGCCTCGCCGTCGCCGAATGGGCCGATAAGGCCGAGGACGAGAAGGAGCCGCGGCGTCTGCTCTTCTCCGAGCGCTTTGCCTGCCCGGTTTCCGGCTTCACCATCGCCGAGATCGAACCCCGCCTATTCAGCTTCAACAACCCCGCCGGCGCCTGCCCGACCTGCGACGGGCTCGGGCTGAAGCTGACTTTCGACGCCGACCTGGTGGTGCCCGACCGTGACAAGACCCTGCACAAGGGCGCGATCGCCCCGTGGTCGCGCGGCCCCTCTCCGCTCTACACCCAGACCCTGCAGGCGCTTTCGCGTCACTACGGCTTCTCTATGGACAAGCCCTGGCGCGACCTGCCTGACCAGGCGCGCGACGTGGTCCTGAACGGCTCCGGGGGCGAGAAGATCAAGTTCGTCTACGACGACAACGCCCGCAAATACGAGGTCTCCAAGGCGTTCGAGGGCGTAATGCCGAATCTCGAGCGGCGCTGGCGCGAAACGGATTCCGCGTGGGTCCGCGAGGAACTGGGCCGCTATCAGTCCGAGACGCCCTGCGAGGCTTGCGGCGGCAAGCGCCTCAAGCCCGAAGCCTTGGCGGTCAAGGTGGCAGGCATGGATATCGGTGAGGCGTCGCTGTTCTCCATCAAGCAGGCGTTCGTCTGGTTTTCGAGCTTGGAAGGCCAACTGACGGACAAACAGCTGGAGATCGCACGCCGGATCTTGAAGGAGATCAACGATCGGCTCGGCTTTCTGAACAACGTCGGGCTCGACTATCTGTCGATGTCACGCGCGTCAGGCACTCTGTCCGGCGGCGAAAGCCAGCGCATCCGTCTGGCCAGCCAGATCGGCTCTGGCCTGACAGGCGTTCTGTACGTGCTAGACGAGCCGTCCATCGGCCTGCACCAGCGCGACAACACCCGCCTGCTCGACAGCCTTCGCGGCCTGCGCGACCTCGGAAACTCGGTCCTCGTCGTTGAGCATGACGAGGAGGCGATCATGACCGCCGACCACGTTATCGACATGGGGCCCGCTGCGGGCGTGCACGGCGGACAGGTCTGCGCCGAGGGCAAGCCAGCCGAGATCATGGCCAATCCGAAGTCTCTGACCGGCCAGTACCTGTCGGGCGCGCGCGAGATCGAGCTGCCGGCCGAGGGCCGCCGTCCGCGCAATCCGAAAAAGTCACTGAAGGTCATCGGCGCCACTGGAAACAACCTGAAAGGCGTCACTGGCGAGATACCGGTCGGCCTGTTCACCTGCGTCACCGGCGTGTCCGGCGGCGGCAAGTCGACCTTCACGATCGAGACTCTCTACAAGGCCGCCGCCCGGCGTCTGAACAATGCCTCTGACGCCCCCGCCCCCTTTGACAAGATCGAGGGGCTGGAGAACTTCGACAAGGTCATCGACATCGACCAGAGCCCGATCGGGCGCACGCCGCGCTCGAACCCGGCGACCTATACCGGCGCCTTCGGGCCGATCCGCGACTGGTTCGCCGGCCTGCCGGAAGCCAAATCGCGCGGCTATGGGCCCGGGCGTTTCAGCTTCAACGTCAAGGGTGGGCGCTGCGAGGCGTGCCAAGGCGACGGCGTCATCAAGATCGAGATTCACTTCCTCCCCGACGTCTATGTCACCTGCGACGTCTGCAAGGGCCGGCGGTACAACCGCGAGACGCTGGAGATCGTCTTCAAGGGCAAGTCGATCGCCGATGTACTGGACATGACCGTCGAGGAGGCGGCGAGCTTCTTCAACGCAGTTCCGTCGATCCGGGACAAGATGAAGACGCTGGAGCGGGTCGGCCTCGGCTACGTCAAGGTCGGCCAGCAGGCCACGACCCTGTCGGGCGGCGAGGCCCAACGGGTCAAACTGGCCAAGGAGCTGTCCAAACGCGCGACCGGCCGCACCCTCTACATCCTCGATGAGCCGACCACCGGCCTGCATTTCGACGATGTGAGGAAGCTGCTCGAGGTCCTTCACGAGCTGGTCGAGACTGGCAACACCATGATCGTCATCGAGCACAATCTCGATGTGGTGAAGACCGCCGACTGGGTTCTGGACTTTGGTCCGGAGGGCGGCGACGGCGGCGGCGAGATCGTCGCGGTCGGTACTCCGGAAACGATCGCGGCCGATCCAGCGAGCTGGACCGGCCGCTATCTGAAGGAAATCCTCGACCGCCACGAAGAGCGGCGCAAGGACCGGGTGAAGAAGTTGGCCTAGAGCTCGGCTTCTCCGCTGCCCAGGGGCGCCGGGGCGGGGGCAGAGCGGCCGCCGGTGATACCCATGTAGGCAGAGGCGAACGGTGCGTACATGATGGCCAGCTGAAGGGCCGAAACGATCGCAGCGAAGAGCAGGACCGTGATCGCCAGAGGGGCCATGGTCTGCATGATTTGCATCGGCTGCATGGTCTCGAGCGAGGCCAGGTTCTCGAAGCCGCCCGAGACGAAGAACAGAATCGGGATCAGGATGATCGACAGCAGAATCTGGACAACCACACACAGGACGTAGGCCAGGATCGTCATGCCAAAGAGGCCCCAGAAGCGGCCCTTGGTAAGTTTCCAGGAATCAAAGATCGCGATGCGCCGCTCGGCCACGGTGATTGGCAGTGCGAGACAGAGCCGAACCGCCACCCAGATGATGAGGCAGACGAAGGCGATAGCCGCAAGTGCGATCAGGATGCCGCCGATGGCGGCGTTGTCGCCCATCATGGCCGTTATCGCGCCCAAGACACCAAAGATGATGACGCCGCCCAGGCCGAAGCCAAAGCCGAGCACCAGCGAGAGCACGAGGCTCACGACGAAAACACGCACCTCATCCATGCCGAGACGAAGGTAGCCAAAGGCGCTTTCCGACGGCCGCACCACGGCGCGATTGACCGCGGCGTAGGACACCGAGCCCAAGATCAGACTGATCGGCATGATCAGACCGAGCATCGAGAGATAGGCCGACATGAAGGCCATCATTTCCGCTTCGCTGGGCTCTCCGCCGGTCTCCATGGTCTGCGCGAGTTGCATGAAGTTGCTCATCGCCCCACCGGCCACAGCCAGGACCAAGGCAGTTATGATGATGTAGAACAGCGCCCAGATGACGATCGTCATCGGCGAACGCCTGGCTAGTCGGAAGCCTTCAAAGGCTGATTCAGTCGCGGAAAACGCCATCTCTCCCCCCTAGGAATGTGCGGCCTCCCGCCGCTGGCGATGCGACCATAACCCGGTTTTCGCCAAAAGCGCATGACGGTTCCCAACGCATGCTATGGAGCCGGGATGAGCGCCCGCCTGTCCTCGCCGTCTTCCGCCCGAAACACCGAGCCGATCCTGGCGATCCTGCGCGGCCATATGCCCGCCTCGGGACGCGTTCTGGAAGTCGCCTGCGGCGCGGGCGAGCACGCCCTCGCCTTCTCGCGCGCCCTGCCCGGCCTGGACTGGCTGCCGACGGACCCTGACGTCTCGGCCCTGGCGTCCGCGGCCGACTGGCGGTCAGAAGGCCCGGCAAACCTCCAGCCTCCGCTCCGGCTCGACGCGACCGACGAGACCAGTTGGCCGGAGGGCCCCTTTCACGCCGTCTTCTGCGCCAACATGATCCACATCAGCCCCTGGGCCGCGACCGAGGGGCTGATGCGCCTGGCCGGCCAGGTGCTGCTGGCGCCCGGCGGCCTGCTCGTGACCTATGGCCCCTACCTAGAAGCGGACCACGAGACGGCGGCCTCGAACCTCGCCTTCGATGAAAGCCTGAAGAACCGAAACCCGGAGTGGGGCCTGAGGCGACTGGAGGACGTCACGGCCACCGCCCGCGATCACGGCCTTCACCTGACCCGGCGCGTCGAGATGCCGGCCAACAATCTCATGCTCCTGTTCAGGCGGACCTGATGGCTGGGGATCCCCTGATCGCCTGGCGGGGCGAGAACTCCACTGACGAACCCGTGCGGCTGAACAAGTTTCTGGCCCAGGCCGGTGTCTGCTCGCGGCGTGAGGCCGACGGCCTGATTGCGGACGGACTGATCGCGATCGACGGCGAAGGCGTGGCCGACGCCGGCCGCAAGGTGCTCCCCGGCCAGACCGTGACCCTGTCAGCCGCGGCGGCTGAGGCCCTGGACGGGGTCACGATCATCTTGAACAAGCCCACCGGTTTCGTGTCGGGCCAGCCCGAGCCGGGCAAGGTTCCGGCGGTCCGCCTTTTGTCGGACGAGAACCGCGTCGGACCGGGGCCAACGCCCGCGTCGGACGCCTCCCTGCCCCCGCTCGGACGGCTGGACGAATATTCGCGCGGTCTGCTCCTGCTGTCGTCCGACGGCGTGGTGGCCAAGGCGGTCATTGGGCCCCAGTCGGCGCTGACCAAGGAGTATCGTGTGCGCGTGCGCGGCGAGGTGACGCCCGATGTTGTCGCCCTCCTCCGTCATGGGCTCAAACTGGATGGCCGGGCCCTGAAGCCGGCCGGCGTCTTCGACAAGGGACGTGGTCGCCTGAAGTTCGTGCTCAGCGAGGGCCGCAACCGTCAAATCCGGCGGATGTGCGAACTGGTCGGACTGCACGTCGTCGACCTCCAACGCACCCGGATCGGCCCGTTGATGCTGGGTGATCTGGAAGAGGGCCGCTGGCGTCGTCTGACCGACGATGAACGCGTCGCCCTGCTTTCCGGGAGCCAAACCGGCGTCTGAGGATTTTCGGTCCACCCCTCAGGAGGACCGAGCCAGGTGACTACCGCCGACTTCTTCGCATCAGCCAGACAGCACATCTCCGACCTGCCTCGCGCCCGGTTGATCGAGGCGGCGGCCCGCATTGGCTATGGCGCGCGGGGCTTCGTCTATCTTTCGCTCGGCGTGCTGACCCTGCTGGCGGCGACCGATCAGATCGCTTCGGCCGTCGGCTCGTCCGGCGCGGCCGGGTGGCTGGCGGGCCAACCGCTTGGCCGCGTCTGGCTGATCCTGCTCGGCGTGGGCCTCTGGCTCTTCGTGCTCTGGCGGGCGCTGCAGGCGGTCTTCGACGCCGACCACGAAGGCTCCGACCTCAAGGCCTGGGTCATGCGCGGCGGCCAGGCCCTTAGCGGTCTATTCTATGCGCTGCTGGCCTCGTCGGTGTTCGAATATCTGGACGAATACGAGATGCGGCCGGCCGCCGAGGACGTGGCCGAAAACCAGGAGAAGGCCGCGACCCTCATGGGCCTGCCGTTCGGCGAGCACCTGCTGTTGCTGGTCGGCCTGGCGATCCTGGCGATCGGGATCGGCAATATCGTGCGAGCCTGGAAGGACCGCTTCACCGAGGAGCTGTCCTGCTCAGCAGACATCTGCCGGATCGTGCGGCCAATGGCCCGGCTGGGCTATGCGGCCCGGGGCTTCGCCTATCTGCCGCTGGCGGCCTTCATCATCCTGGCCGGAGCGACTTCGGACATCTCGGACGTCACCAGCTTTGGCGAGGCCCTGGACGCCCTGGAAGCGCGCCCGGGAGGTCCCTGGATTCTGGGTTTCACCGCAGTCGGCCTGATCGCTTTTGGAGCCTTCGCCTTCATCGAGGCGCGCTGGCGCCGGATCAGGCCGCCGAAGGAACTGACCTAGAACGGAATGTCGTCGTCCATCGGGAAGTCCTGCTTGGGTCCCGAGGACCGGGCAGGTTGGCCACCGCCGGAATAGCCGCTGTAGTCGTCGCCGGACGAGGCGCCACCACCTTCGCCGCGGCCACCGAGCATCGTCAGCTCGCCGCGGAAGCGCTGCAGGACGATCTCGGTGGAATATTTCTCCACGCCGTTCTGCTCATATTTGCGGGTCGCCAGCTGGCCCTCGATGTAAACCGTCGAACCCTTGCGCAGGTAGTTCTCGGCCACCTTCACCAGGTTCTCGTTGAAAATCACGACCCGGTGCCACTCGGTCTTTTCCTTGCGCTCACCGGAGGACTTGTCGCGCCAGGTCTCGGACGTGGCGATCGACAGATTGGCGACCTTGTCGCCCGAATTCAGTGTCCGGATTTCGGGATCACGTCCCAGATTGCCGACGAGGATGACCTTGTTCACGCTTCCCGCCATGGGAGGCTCCTTCCGTGCCGCGCCGCGCGCTTCTGTCGCGGATCAATGTTCTATTTATGTTCCGGACCGCGTCCGGGTCAACCCGCAGGGGTCTGGGACGATTCGCCTTCGCCGGGCAGGGTCGTTCCCTCTTCCAGCTCAAATGCGCCGGGGATAGCCAGGCGGCCATCGTCCGTGCGGCGCAGCGCCGTGAACCGCCCGCCGTTCAGCGTGCGCGACATCGAGACGCCGGCGGAGTCCACGAAGAGGTACTGGCTGCCGTAGTAGCCGACCACCTCACGGCGCGTGCCGCCCATCCGGAGCCAGCGGACCCGGTTCTCCTCGAGGCGCGCTGCGCAGTTCTCCATGTTCGGCTGGAGATCCGGCATGGCCGTGAACCGGACCTCTCCGTCCTGCTGCGGCGACACCAGAAAGCAGGTGCCGCGCGGCGCATCCGGAACCTCGATCTGCTCGGTGCAGGCGACGGCCAGCGTCAAGGCGGGAACCGAAAGCAGCAGGGCCAGACGCATCAGCGAACCTCTCCGATCGAACAGTCCCGCGCCTGGGGCGCGATGGGACGGAAGTTGGCGTTGTCGGACGACTGCTCGACGCGGCCGGGAACCAGACGCAGGGTCGTGTCGCCCCAGCGGCCGTAGGTCGCTCCGCCCAGCTGTTCACAGCGGCCCGAATAGAGGGTCTGCACACAGGCGTTCAGGCCCATGGTCCCGACTTCGCGCCATTCGCCGCCCGCATGACGCATGCAGCGCTGGCCCGAAGCCTGCTGGACAGGCGGCGGCGCGGACTGGACCGGAACGGGCTCGATCGTCTCTTCATCGCCGGTCAGAGACGGCAACTCGGGCGGCGGCGTGAACGGCACGGCAGTCAGCTCGCCCGACGAGTCGAGGCCGACATCCAAGGCCTGGGACGAAACACCATTGCGCTCGGCGCAGGCCGTCAGGGTCGCCATGCCGACGAAGCGGCCGCCCACAAAGCAGCGAAGCTCCTGGTCCGGGCTGAGGGATTCGGGGTCCGTCACATCCAGCTGAAGGCCCGCGCGCTCGACCGGCTCCTCGCCGGACGCCGGTTCGGATTCGTCCGACCCGCGCATGAACAGGAGGGCCGCCAGAATTGCGGCGAGTACGGCCGCGCCGGCGCCGAGGATTACTAGGAGACGCTGATTTTCCATGACGGTCGCCGCTCGTTGTCGTGCGGCAATAAGGCCGTCTCAAGGCCCGGCGTCAACCGCCGCCCAGCTTCAGCAGGGCCGCCTGGTAGTTGGCGATCTGTTTGGACTGGTATTCGCTGTAGGTGACGTTCGCCATGGCCGCGGCCTGGGGATCGTCCAGCTGGGTCAGCTTGCGGTATGCGGCCATGACCTGAAGGATCGCCGCCTGCGTCGCGTCCTTGGCCGCCTTGATCCCTGCCTTGCTGGTGAGGGTCAGATCGCCCGGCATGCGCAGGGCGTAGATGGACCGGTCATCCCGCAGGCCGTCACTCGGATGAACTAGCGTCTGGCCCAGGCCCATAGCCTCAAGGGCGTCACGCCCCAGGGCGCCCGCGACGATCTCGACTGGCTCGCGCCCCGGCTTGAGCGTGATCCGCAGACCGGCCACGCCTTCGCTCGGCAGGACCGTCACATTGAGGCGGTTGCCCGAAGCGGCGGTGATCTTCTTGGCCAGGGTTTCATAGGTTTCGTCGGCGGCGATCGTGACCGCCTTCATGCGCCCGCCGCCGAGATCGAGGAGGAACTGGTCGCCGGCCCGCACCGAGGTGCTGTCGACGAGCCGCTGGGAGCCCTTGAAGCTGATCTCGCCCTGCGGCAGGCCCAGGCGGTCCAGCACCGAGGCGCCGCCGGAGACCACCGAGACGGTCATCGGGCGGACCACGCCGCCCTCGCCCTGGAAGCTGCGGTCCCATTCGATGGCGCCGCTGTCGGCGTCCAGCCGCAGCAACCGTCCGCCTGCGGTCTGGGAGGATCCCGTCCCCACCACGCTGGTCTGGCCGGTGAGCCAGACCTTGCCGTCGGCGATGGTCGCCGACACAGCCGTGTCGTCGCCGCTGCCGCCTATGAAGGTGATGCGATCGGCGGCGTCCGCCGTCAGGCTCATGTCCAGTCGGGCGACGAAGGCGTCCTGGCCGCCCGAGTGGGCGTTGGCGGTCACGCCGTCGCCGAGCGATGCATTGGAGCTGGATCCGGTGAGCAGCACCCGCCCCCCGTCGATAGCGACCCCTGTGATCGTCCCTTGAAGCGCTCCCAGATCCCGCGTCGTCACAAGGCTCGGTGACTGAGGATCGGTCAGGTCATAGCGGCGCACGATCGCACGGCCGTTCTCGACGCCCGCGACCACGAGGGTCGCACCCTCAACCGCGATGCTGGAGGCCGTGTCCTCGCCGGCAGAACCAAACTGCTGAGCGCCCAGGTACAGACCCGTCGACGAGAAGGACTGCAGATAGCCGTCCCATCCGCCGAGTGAGCCGGCGCCCGGCATGCCGGCTCTGGCCCGGCCGCCCACATAGACCGATCCATCGGCTCCGAAGGCGACAGAGGTGGCTTCGTCCTCGGAACGCGCGCCCCGGCGTTGGGTCCAGAGTTCGCCCCCGTCAGCGTCGAATACGGTGACGAAGCTGTCGCTCAGGGTGGCGTTGGCGCCGCTGACGCCGGAATCCAGAGCCCCCGTGACCGAGCCGGCCACGGCGACCCGGCCATCGGAGCCCACCGCCAGGCCGGAAGCGGTAGCTTCCGATGCAGCCCCCAGCGTGCGGGTGAAGACCAGCTGCCCCGCGGAATCATATTTCTGGAGCACGACGTCACGCTGGCCCTTGATCGTCTGGCCGTCGACGGTCGCCTCCGCTTCGCCGAGCACATAGATCGAACCATCGGGGCCGGTCTGGGTCGCCTTGATGGTCGACAGGCCGCCCGACATGCCCGCCAGAATGGACCTACCCTCCACGTCCAGGACGTCGCCCGAGCCGATGACAGCCGGCGCACCCGTTCCGACCTGGCCTGTATCGGACTGGAACTTGGCCAGACCCAAGGCCCCGGCCGAGCCCGATGCCTGGGTCACGAAGACGGCGTCGGACCGATCCGGCGCAGAGAAGCTCAGGCTCTCGGTCGAGATCGCCTTTACCGAGAGGGCATAGGTGTCATTCGTCGACGGCAGCGTCAGGGTCCTGTCACCGACCTTCATGGTCTTGGGCTCGCCGGGAATGATCTCCAGCCCGAAGCGGGTTTCGACGCCTGCGGCTTCAAGTTTCTGGTTCAGATAGGCGGTGACCTGGCCGATCGTCCTGTCGGTCGACCCCATTTCCGACAGATCGAAGTCGATGGTCGTGTCGCCGGCCAGACGGCCGACGGTCAGGCTGAAGCGGACGTCGCCCTGAAGCGAGTCGACCGGCTCCGACAGCAGGCCGTCGTGGATCGCGGTCGTCACATAGGTGTAGTCCGCCTTGGCCGGGCCAACGGTCGTCTTGGCCGAAGAGGCCGCGGCGGTGCGTGCGACGCGCAGGGATTCGAACGCGTCAGTCGACAGGTAGGTGTTGATCTCCTTGAGGCCCGACTGGAACGCCTTCTCGAGACGCGTGGCCTCGGCGGAGGTGATGTTCTTTTCGTCCGCGCGGCTCGCCAGCGCCTGGAGCATCGTCAGCCCCTGATGCAGGGCGAACAGCCGCCTGTAGTCCGGCGCGGCTCCCTTGGCGTCGAGCACCGGAGCCCGCAGATCGACGAACTTGGCCCCACCCAGCGCCGTGCGAACCAGCGCGCTCGGCTCAGTCTTGACGCCTGTCCACGGAGCCGTCGGAGTCCGATCCACCTTGGCCACGCCAAAGGATGCGGTCGAAACCGACACCTCGCCGCCGAACAGGCCGGCGAGGTAGCTCATGCTGATCGCATTCAGGGCCATGGCGGGCTCACAATGGGCCTCACGGCGCTACCAAACCTTAAAGAGGCCACACGCCGGCCCTGCCCCGGCCGGGATCGCAATCCAAACGACTCACAGTAACGTTGATAGGTGGACGGAACGATACCCTCAGGGAGGCGTTCAGGCCGCGCACCCACGAGGAGGTCTGCCATGGCCGCTCTAAAAAACGCCCTGATCTGGCTCCTGTCCCAGTATGGACTGGCCCGCCGGAACCCGCGTCGCCAGCCTTGGGTTCATATCGGTCCGGTCGCCCGGCTCTAGCTGCTGCGGAAGAGCGACAGGACGATCTGCGGCGCCTGGTTGGCGATAGACAGCGCCTGAGCTCCCAGCTGCTGTTGAACCTGCAGCGCTTGCAGCCGCGCGGATTCCTTGGCCAGGTCTGCGTCCACCAGATTGCCGATCCCGGTTTCAAGCGTGTCGGCCAGCTTCGAAACGAACACCAGGTGCTGATCGATACGCTTGGATTCAGCGCCCAGTTCGGCGAGGCCAGCCGTCACCGTGCCGAGCGCAGCTTCCACCAGAGCCAGAGCCGCTGTCGCGTTGGCGGTGGACGTGAGGTCCGGCGATCCGCCGAGGCCGAGGCCGCCCAAGGTGAAGTTCTGGCGCGTCAGCGTGATGGTTTCCGTGGCGTCGGTGTTGGCCAGGAAGTCAAGATCCGCCGCCAGCGAGTTGTTGAAGATG
Organism: Pseudomonadota bacterium; assembly: GCA_023428785.1. Lineage (GTDB taxonomy): Bacteria > Pseudomonadota > Alphaproteobacteria > Caulobacterales > Caulobacteraceae > Brevundimonas. Next base: position 1,046 of record JAEYWU010000133.1, on the reverse strand, counting down.
TTCGAACCATCGAAAGAGGCATTGGCTGCGAATGACGTAATCGACTGCAGGAGCGCCTGGAATTCGTTGTTGTAGGCAGCGCGGGTGGCCGCGGTGGCCGACGGATCGGCTGCTGCGGTCGCATGCTGGCGCATCTGTGTGATGATGTCGGCGATCTGTTCACCGGCCGCGAGGCTCACGTCCGCGATGGAGACAGCGCGGTTCAGGCTGTTGGTGACCGACTCCAGCGCCTTCATGTCGGCGCGCTGCCCCTGTGCGACCGCCCAGACGGCGGCGTTGTCGCTGGCGCCCTGAACCTTCAGGCCGGTCGACACGCGATTTTGCACGTCGGCCAGGCGATCGTTGGTCCGGTTCAGGTTCTGCAGCGCAATCATCGCTGCGGCGTTGGTGTGAACGCTGGTGGTCATTTTGAGCCGCATCCCCAAGGGTGTTCCCTTGCAGGCTATGGGCTGAGTCGTAGCCGTATGGTTAACGGCGCAGAAACGACTTCGCCCGCGCGGCTGGTCGCCTGCGCGGTGATCAATGTCGGGAGCAGCGTCCTGGCCTAGGCCTTGGTGTCGATCACCGAGCCTTGGGCATATTCAGGATCTGACCGCAGTTTCAGGACTGTCTCGCGGGGATATTCGCTGACGACCTGGCCGGTCATGCGATCCACGCTCTTGTAGACATATCCCCTCGCCGGGTCCCCCTCGATGATGAGGCGGTGGCGGGCTGCCGTCTCCGCGTCCTGCTGGGCTCGCCGCCGGTCGGACAGATCCGTACCAGTCGCATCAGCCGAAGCTGAAACCCGTTGGACGACGGCTGCTCTTATGGGTTCAACATTCTGGCTCATCTCCTCAAAGCGCCCGGGGAGGGACGCCTCCTAGCTAGGCCCCGAAGGGCCGGATTCCGGGGACGGCGAGACGCCGCCCCCGGTACGCGGTTAGCGGAACAGGCCCAGGAGGGCCGAGCTCGAGCTGTTGGCGATGGACAGGGCCTGGACGCCGAGCTGCTGCTTGGTCTGCAGCGCGGTCAGCTTGGCGCTTTCCTTGGCCAGATCGGCGTCG
>JAEYWU010000112.1 GCA_023428785.1 Pseudomonadota bacterium | reverse complement strand
GCCCGGTAGCTCGTCAGGCTCATAACCTGAAGGTCGCAGGTTCAAATCCTGCTCCCGCACCCAAGTTTCTGAAAGCCCCGCTGTTCGCAGCGGGGCTTTCGGTTGTCTGGACGGTCGCAGTCCAGGCACGGGGTCTCTCATGGCTCCGATCGCCGGCGATCTGAATGACGAGGTGGCCTGCATGATCGAGGTCGGCACATCGCTGGTAACGGGCTATGCGAGCCTCCGGATCGCCGCCGTCTATGGGTTTGCCCAGATCGAACGGCCCGCGGAAGTGCGTGATCGGCTGGAAGCCGTTGCCAGCGCGGGCAGTGTCCTTGGCACGCTTCTGATCGCCGAGGAAGGCGTGAACGGCACGATCGCGGGGGCCGAACGGTCGGTGGAACACGTGCTGGACGTCATCCGTGGGCTACCCGGCCTGACGTCACCCGAGATCAAGTACGCCGCGACCGATGTCATGCCGTTCCACCGTTTGAAGGTGCGCCGCAAGGCCGAGATCGTGACCATGGGACGGCCCGACATCGCGCCGGCGAACGGCACGGGCGCCTACGTCGCGGCTGAGGACTGGAACGCCCTGATCGCCGACCCGAACACGATCCTGATCGATACGCGCAACGGCTATGAGGGCGATATCGGCGCGTTTGCAGGCGCGGTTCAGCCGAACACCGAGAGCTTTCGCGACTTCCCCAACTGGTTCGAAGTGGAAGGCCGCAAGCTGTTGAGCGGGAAGGCCAGGCCGAAGGTCGCCATGTACTGCACCGGCGGTATTCGCTGTGAAAAGGCCACCGCCCTGCTGAAGGCGGAAGGGATCGAAGAGGTCTATCACCTCCAGGGCGGCATCCTGCGCTATCTTGAGACCGTCCCCCAAAGCGAAAGCCTTTGGGGGGGGTGAATGCTTCGTCTTCGACGAGCGCGTGGCCGTGGGCCACGGCCTGACGCCGGGGTCGCATACGCTATGCCGCGGTTGCCGGATGCCCGTCGACGCCGAAGGCCGCGCCTCGCCACACTATGTCGAGGGTGTCAGTTGTGATCGGTGCCATGACACGCGCTCGCCTGAGCAAAGGGAGCGCTACGAAGAGCGGCGGCGCCAGATGGAGATCGCCGAGTGTCGCGGGGCGGCTCACATAGGCAGGGCGGCGCGACAGGAGCCAAAGTAGGTCCGGCCCCAACACCAGGCTGCGCCCCTGATTTCAGGAGCCCCGTTCGGTTCGCCGGCGGGGCTTTCCCATATCTGGAGGTCGTCAGATCGGCCGTAGGCGGGCGTGGAGCGGACGGCTATGCTGGCGACCTGGAGGATTCAGCGGACATGCGCCAACCGGCCCGAGCACTGAGACGCTTCGCAGCCATCGCGACCACGGCTTGCGGCCTTGCGCTGGCGGGCGCAGCTCACGCCCAGCTGTCATCGACCGGAGGACCGATCGCGGCGGGCGCGGACAACGCCTATGTGATCGAGCCGGAGCGCGTGCAAATCTGGAGTGGCCGGGCCGAAGCCGTCCAGGGGACGACCCGTGTCCGGGCCGACGAGATTCGTATCTACCACTCCGCGACCTCAGGCGGTGGGATTGGCGACATCGAGCGCTTTGTTGCGACCGGCAATGTCTTCTTCGTCACCCCGACCCAGGTGATCCGCGGCGACGAGGCCGTGTTCACGCCGGGTGACGATTTGATCGTGGTCTCGGGCGGCGTCATCCTTCGTCAGGGGATGGACGTGTTGAGCGGGAGCCGGCTGACGATCTACGTGCGCCAGAACCGAGCGGTCCTCGAAGGCCAGCAGACCAGCGAGGGCCGACGCGTGCGCGGGGTCTTCTATCCGGACGAATAGACGCCGGTTTTTGCGCCCTCTGGCCTTTGCGCGTTAGGCTTGGGAGACGCCCCGAGGAGCTTTGATGAGATCTGCGACCCTGTTGGCCCTGGTTTTCGGCCTGGCCGCCTGCACAGAGCGGGACACAAGCCCGCCGGCCGCCCCGCCCGCCAGCGAACCGCCGCCCCAAACCGTCGCCTACGCGTGCGAAGCCGATACGCCGGCCGAGGCCAGCTATTCGGCCGACGGAGCGCTGGCCCTGACGGTCGGCGACGAGACCTGGCCGATGTATCCGGCCGAGGCCGTTTCGGGGGCGCGCTGGGTCGGTGAGGCGATGGAGTGGTGGGTCACCCTCGAGGGCGGCCAGGAGGTGGGAACGCTATCGCGGCTTGGCCCTCAACGGGTGGGTGAGACCGTGGTGGCGCGCTGCATCCGCCCGACGACCGGCGGCGTGCTGGCGCCTGAGCCCCCGGGCAATCAGCCTGAGGAGGACGCGGCGCCCGCGGTCGACCGGCCATGCCAGGCCTCGGCCATGAGCCTGGATGTCGTTTCGACCGAAGGCGCGGCGGGCTCCCGCTACACGATCCTCGCGCTGGAGAACGCTGGGACCGACACCTGCGCCCTCGTCGGCTATCCCGGCCTCAGCTTGGTCGGTCAGGATGGCCGCGTGCGGACCAACATCCGGGTCAATCAGGATCCGGGCAGCTATTATCCGCAAGGGCTTCCGATCGAGCCGGTCGAACTGGCCGTGGGCGGCCGGGCCTATTTCGATCTGGTCTCCACGGTGGTCGCGGGCGAGATTCCGGGCGAGACGGAGCCCTGCGCCCCGATCGTGGCCGTGCGGGTGTCGCCTGCGGGCGACGCGGCCGGAACGGTCCAGGCGCCGCTGAGCCTGATCCCCTGCAATGGCCGGGTGCGGGTCACGCCGTTCCGCCCGGTGCAGGACCCCAACAGCGGCGGCTGATCAGCCGCGCGGCGGCGGGACCGGCGCCAGCTGGTCATAGACCAGCCGCCAGCCCTCGGCGCCCCGGCCATCCCGTCGCCAGACCCGGATGTAGTGCCCGCGCCGTCCAGTTTCGCCGTCGGTCCAGCGCGCGTGGCCGTAGCTGTAGGCTAGGTCGCCCGCGGCGGAAGCCCGGCCGCCGATCGGCTCGAGCGCGACGAAGGCCGGGCGGGATTCCAGGGCTTCAAGACCCGCCGACTGTGTCATGGTCGGGCCGGCCAGGGGCGTCGAGGCCCAGAAATCGGTCGCGCGGATGTTGGCGTAGGCGGCTCTGACCTCGGAGGCGAGCAGCCGGCCATTCAGGGTCTGGTCCATAGCCTGAACCTCGGCCCAGGGGTCTGACTCGGGCGAAGCGAGCCCGACTGCCTGTGGATCAACGATGACGTTGTCTGCAAGGGGCACAGGCACGTGGTCAGGCGTCGAGCCCGAGCCGTGGTCGAGCGCCCAGCGCCACTGGCCGTCGGGCTGGCGCTCCCAGATTGTGAAGAACCAGCCGTGGGCCTGGTCGTCGCCGTAGGTCCAGGGGCCGGTGTCCCAAGCCAGGTCGCCGGAGGCCGAGACCCCCACCCGATAAGGGCCCCAGCGCAGGGCGGTGTCGGAGGACGGGGCGCCGGCTAACAGATGCTCGCGCGCATTCACCGGATCGGGACGAAACAGGATGCCGTCCGGAGCGGTGAACGCCAGAAAGCCGGCGGTGAAGCCGTGCTCGGCCGTGAAGGCGTCGAAGGCCCGTTCGGCCGCGGCGACCTCGGCGGCGGCCTGACGATGGGCGTTGGCGGGAAGCGAGGCCTGGCCGAGCGCCGGCTGGGCGCAGAGCGCGGCGACGGCGGCCAAAGGAACCATCAGGCGCATGTCGGTGTCTCCTCACCTTCGGCGACGACTATGGCTTCGACGGGTGGAAACGCACCTGAATTCGGCGTAACCGGTCGCCTCGGAAACAAGAGGACGGCATGGCCGACGACTTCTACGGGCGCGTGCGCGCCACCCTCCAGGACATCGACGATCAGGGACTGACCAAGCCCGAGCGCGTGATCGCCTCGCGGCAGGGGCCGGTCATCAAGGTCGGCGGACGTGATGTGCTGAACTTCTGCGCCAACAACTATCTGGGACTGGCCGGCGACGAGCGGGTGACCCAGGCCGGAATAGCCGCCCAGGAAAAGTGGGGGGCGGGCACGGCCTCGGTGCGCTTCATCTGCGGCACACTGGAGATCCACAAGGAGCTGGAGCGGTCGATCGCCGACTATCTCGGCTTTGAGGACACGATCCTGTTCGCTGCGGCCTTCGACGCGAACGGCGGCATTTTCGAACCCCTGTTCACCGACGAGGACGCGATCGTCTCGGACAGCCTGAATCACGCCTCGATCATCGACGGCGTGCGGCTGTGCAAGGCCAAGCGGTATCGGTTCGCCAACTCCGACATGGACGAGCTGGAAAGCCAGCTGAAGCAGGCGCGGGCCGATGGCGCGCGGTCGATCGTGATCGCCACCGACGGCGCCTTCTCGATGGACGGCTATATCGCAAAGCTGAAGGATATCCGTGCGCTGGCCGACCGGTACGACGCGCTGATCATGGTCGATGACTGCCATGCGACGGGCTTCCTCGGGCCCAAGGGACGGGGCTCGTTCGCGCACCATGGTGTCGAGATCGACTTCGTCACCGGCACCTTCGGCAAGGCGCTGGGCGGGGCCATGGGCGGCTTCATCTGCGCGACCGCCCCGGTGGTGGCCCTGCTGAAGCAGCGCGCCCGGCCCTATCTGTTTTCGAACGCCCTCAGCCCCGCCGTCTGCGGCTCTTCGCTCGAGGCCATCCGCATTGCCGCCGGCGACGAGGGCGATGCCCTGCGCCAACAGCTGTTCGCCAATGCCGCCCGCTATCGCGCCGCCATGACCGAGGCCGGCTTCGACCTGCTGCCCGGCGAGCACCCAATCATTCCGGTGATGCTGGGCGACGCTCGTCTGGCTCAGGAC
>JAEYWU010000058.1 GCA_023428785.1 Pseudomonadota bacterium | reverse complement strand
CGGGACAACGAAGCGGCGCTGAAGCTTCTGAACCGCCTGCTGCGCAACCAGCCCGTAGAGCCAGAGCGGATCACGACGGATGGCCTCGCGTCATACGGCTCGGCGCTTCGGGAACTCGGCCTCGACCAGATCCATCGGCCGGGCCGGCTTCGGGAGAACAATCGGGTCGAGAACTCCCATTTGGCGATCCGACGACGAGAGCGACAGCAGCAGCTTTTCAAGAGCCAGCCGTCCGCCCAACGCTTCCTCACCACCCACGCCGCGATCTACAACACCTTCAACGTCCAGAGACATCTGATCAGCCCACCAATCCTTCGCCGCTTCCGCGCCGAAGCCAATGCGGCGTGGGCGGCGGCCACCGCCTAGGATGATCAAAGTAGGGCTGGTTCTGGCCGGCGCCGGTTAACCTGACAGCACCGTCGCCATGCTGGTATGGCGCAGGCTCACGGACGGCTGGAGTGGCGCATCTCAAAGATAATCCGACATTAGAACAAGACCAGTGCCCACAGAAGCCAGCAGCGCGAACAGCAGAACGTAGGACCAATAGGCCACCGGCTGAGTGTCACGCCGAGCGGCGATGCGACCGGACTTGTCGCTTGCGAACCCGTCCTTGAGAGCCATCACAAGATAGGTGAAGCCCATTATGGCCGCCAGCAGACCCAACAGTAGATACATCATTCGCCCGCCCCTCAGAGCGACCGAATAGGCGAAGCGCTATCTCTACGAAAGCCCGGCGCGTCGGTGCTGGCTCATCGGCACGGCGACAGGCTCAGTTCTTGTTTCTACGGAGAAGCATACGAAGGCCCATGAAGATCATGGCAAACAGGCCAGCGCCGATCAGGGCGGCCAAGCCTGCGACTATCCCGGTGCTGAAGCTGTTCATGATCGGCCCCACTCACAGATCATCGTTTCTTAAAGCTAGGGACACCGGTGTCCAGAGGGTCCCCGCATATGACGAGCGGCAGGGATTATTCTGTGGCCGAACGAAGAATAGCCGCCTCGATGAAGGCGGCTATTCTCTTTGGCAGGGCTGAAGTTTTGGGTCAGCCCGCCAGAACCGATGGGATAGAAAGGAGAAGGGTCTGAGGGACTAACCCGTCTGTGGCGGACGAGTTCCGGGGAAGACGAGGCGGGGCCACCGAAGGGGGCTACATGGCCTCACGCGGCGGATACCACGAGTTCCCGCTATCCCACCTAAGCGGGACCTTACGCCGCCGAAGCCGCGTTCAAAGCGGGGCTTCGGTGAAGCGAACGATTAGGTGCGCGATTTCTCGCGGTTCAACAGAGCCCTGATCGCGATGGGCCCCACCAATCCGATGACCGCCAGCAGCATAAACCAAAGTCGGTTCGGCTCATTCCAAGGCGCTGTATCCGCCGTCCCCGTCCATGCCATGGCGTTGAGAGCCCCTCCTACGATGGTGACAGGCCACGACAACAGCAGATTATGGGCGATCCAGCCTTTCGGCCTGATAGAGGAAAAGAGGGCGGCGAGAAACAAGGGCACGGCTACCAGCAGTTCCCCCACCTTGTGCTGGAAAGTCGGATCGAAGGGTAACCGCCCAATGCCATCTTGAGCCACCACACCAGCGGCATCGGAAATTAGAGCAAACACCAGCCAACCGCCGCCGGACAACCCGGCGATTACCATGACCCAAAAGTTGCCGGGGCGCCGTGTCAGGCCCTGTCGGTTGGCTCGTCCGAGATTGGGCAAATGAACACCTGACTAAAGCAGCCTTCCCCCTCCGATGCCGGGAAGGCAACGAACTCATTGGCTGGCTCATCCATGAGCCGAGTTACGAATGTATCAAACTCGTCTCGGCGACCGGGGCGCGGAAGTAGCAGAAAGCCGCCCGCGTCAGATCGCACGCTGTAAACGTGCGAGCCTCGCAGCACTCGATCCAGCAGTCGCCCCATAGGCGAAATGGAAACACTGATCACGGAACCACACAAGGGCAGTTTTCGACATTGACCTGTCGCTGGATTGCGCCAACCTATTGTCACCTCGCGAGAGGTGCCCCCTGTCTTTCGCTGGCTTGAGGCGGTGCTGCGTCTTTGGCGCAGCGCGCCTCTTCCTACCCCTTCGAGGCAAGGCAGACGGACCGTCTCACCGTAAAATGGGCTTGAAAGCAGCTAGGCCGGGCCGAGAAGGAGCCTGGCACGGTGAGAGACAATCGCCTTTGATTTTTGTTTCCGACAGGACGACGTTCCTCCGGCCGCCTCACGGGTGGAGGAGGGAAATGGCCCTGAGCCCTCTTATCGCGGCGACGGAATTCAGGAGGAGGTCCCGGCCGCATCGCGCACCACCGGGTCCAGTTCGGGCCGGTGCAACCGGCCTCCCCTGGACAGGGGCGAACCGCCTGCCGCCGCGACCCCCTGCTCCAGACTCTCGGCGATCCGCCTGGCGCGTTCGATGAAATGGCTCGCTGCGGCCGGCGGGCACAGGTCGCTCGCGGTGTCTTCAAAAAGGTCGAGCCAGCGATCGAAATGGCGAGCGTCGATTTCGAGCGGCGCATGCTTCGGCATGGGGCGGCCGTGATATCGGCCGCTCATCAAGGCGACGGACGACCAGAACTCGCACATCCTGTCCAGATGGCCGTCCCAATCGACGATGTGAACTTCAAACACCGGCGCGAGCAGCGGGTCCTGCCGAACCCGTCCATAGAAGCCGTGGACCAGGGTCCGGATCATCTCTTCGTCGATGCCGGTCTCGGCCTGGATGGCCGAGATGATATCCGCCCGCCGCGCATCAACTGTCATGATGCGCGCCCGCGACGCGAGAGCCGCGCCGGTTTCGCAGGACGATGGCTCCACCCGCCAACGAAAGTATGCTCAGCCCAAACCATGTCAGAGCGTAGCTGAAGTGGGTGTTTCGGAAGCGGACGACGGTCAGGCCTCCGATAGGGTAGCCACCCTCGTTCGGGGCCGCATCCGCATCAATGAAATACGGCGCGATGCGACCATCCAACGCACGGCTTTCAGCGATCGCCGACACGTCGCGCGAATACCAACGTCCCTCGTCGGGTGCGTTGGCGCGCAGGAAACCGCCGTCCGGTTCGCTGGTTCTCAAGAGACCGGTCACTCGAACACGGCCGGCCGTCTGCCCGAGGATGCGCGTGGAGGGCGTGCGGCGCTCGGGCGGGACAAAACCGCGGTTGATCAGGATGACGCCCTGGCTCGTCTCGAGCGGCGTCATGACCCAGAAGCCGGCCCCGCGTTCGGTGACCGCCTGCACCAGAACCTCCTGGCCATGGTGAAACACCCCTTCCGCCGTCACGCGCGTATAAGCGTCTTCCGCCGACCAGGCCGACGCCGTCGGGGCCTCCACGGGCGCCCGCGCGAGACGGTCCTCCACCGTGGCGATCAGGTCCCGTTTCCAGTGCAGCCGTTCGACCTGCCAGACGCCCAGCGCCGCGAAGCCTGCGGCCAGGGCGAGACAGAGTCCGAGGAAGGCGGCGCGGATCAGACCCCGCCGGCCTCCACCGGCGGCGGTGCCATGGGCATCATGTTCCCGTGCAGATGGAACATGATCCACAGCGATCCGAAGATCACGATCAGCACCATGATGGCGGTGAACACCAGGGCGACGAGCGTCCAGCCTCCTTCCGATCGGGTGTTCACATGCAGGAAGTAGATCGTGTGAACGACAATCTGAAGGACGGCGAGCAAGGTCACGACGACAGCGGTCGTCGTCGGGGCAAGCACGCCCGACATCACCAGCCAGAAGGGAACGGCGGTCAGGACCGCCGCGATCAGGAAGCCGATCAGATAGCTGCGCCGTGTGCCGTGGTCATGGGCGACCGGGTGGGCGCCCGGATCCGTGTCATGTGCGTTCACTGGAGAGCTCCCAGCAGATAGACAAAGGTGAACACGCCGATCCAGACGACATCGAGCAGGTGCCAGAACATGGCCAGGCACATGAGACGCCTGCGATTGGCCTCGATCAGGCCGCGCTGGGCGACCTGGACCATCATCACCCCGATCCAGAGGATGCCGAAGGTGACGTGAAGGCCGTGCGTTCCGACCAGCGTGAAGAAGGCCGACAGGAAGGCGCTTCTCTGGGGCGTGGCGCCCTCATGGATCAGATGGCCGAATTCGTAGAGTTCAACCCCCACAAAGGCCATGCCGAGCAGCGCCGTCACGACCAGCCAGCCCAGGGTCCCCCGCTTCTTGCCCTCGTACATGTCCAGCATGGCCATGCCGAAGGTGATGGAGGAGATCAGCAGGAAGGCTGTGTTCAGCGCCACCAGCGGGAGGTCGAACAACTCCAGCTGGGTCGGGCCGCCCGCATGGGCCGTGGCCAGCACGCCGTACGTCGCGAACAGGGTCGCGAAGATCAGCGCGTCGGTCATCAGGTAGATCCAGAAGCCGAGCGGCGTCGGGCTGGCGTGAGCCGCGCCGTGGCCGTGCGCGTCCTCTTCCTGTTCGACCAGATAGAAGGTCGGGGCGGCGGGCGCGGCGCTCTGGGACGCGCGGGGCTTGCGAACAGTCCGGGTCGTCTTTCCGGGAGCCTTGGTCATGCCCGAGCCTCCAGAGCGCGACGCGCGGCCTCGTCGGCCGCCACCGTGTCGGCCGGAACGTAATACTCGCGGTCGTAGTCGAACGTGAACCAGATCACATAGGCGATCAGGGCCAGGAAGCTGACGGCCGCGAGCCACCAGATGTACCAAATCATGGCGAAGCCCAAGATCATGGACAGGGCCGACATGATGACCCCCGCCCCGGTGTTCGTCGGCATGTGGATGGGCCTGAAGCCCTTCGCCGGCCGCTCGTGACCCCGGTCCTTCATGTCGTACCAAGCGTCCAGGTCATGCACGACCGGGGTGAAGGCGAAGTTGTAGAAGGGCGGCGGCGAGGCGGTGGACCATTCCAGCGTCCGGCCCTCCCACGGGTCGCCTGTGGTGTCGCGCAGCTTGTCGCGGTTCTTGATGCTGACCGCGATCTGGATGACGAAGGCGAGGATCCCGACGAGGATGATGAGAGCCCCGATGCCCGCGACGATGAACCACGGCTGCAGGGTGGGATCCTCGAACAGGCGCACCCGGCGCGTCGTGCCCATCAGGCCGACGATGTAGATCGGCGTCCAGGCGACCCAGTAGCCGATCACCCAGCCCCAGAACGACACCCAGCCCCAGAAGCCGTCCAGCTTGAAGCCGAAGGCCTTGGGGAACCAGTAGGTCATGCCGGCGAACAGGCCGAACACCACGCCGCCGATGATGACGTTGTGGAAGTGCGCCACCAGGAACAGCGAGTTGTGCAGGACGAAGTCGGCCGGCGGCACCGCGAGCAGCACGCCCGTCATTCCCCCGACCACGAAGGTGATCATGAAGGCGATCACCCAGGCCATCGGCAGTTCGAACCGGATGCGCCCCCGGTACATTGTGAACAGCCAGTTGAAGATCTTGGCGCCGGTCGGGATGGCGATGACCATGGTGGCGATGCCGAAGAAGCTGTTGACGCTGGCGCCCGCCCCCATCGTGAAGAAGTGATGCAGCCAGACCAGGTAGCTGAGGATGGTGATGACCACCGTGGCGTAGACCATCGACGAATAGCCGAACAGCCGCTTGCCCGAGAAGGTCGAGGTGATCTCCGAATAGATGCCGAACACCGGCAGGACCAGGACGTAGACCTCGGGGTGACCCCAGATCCACACCAGGTTCCAGTACATCATGGCGTTGCCGCCGAGATCGTTGGTGAAGAAGTTGGTCCCGACGTAGCGGTCGAGCATCAGCAGGGCGAAGGCGCCGGTCAGGACGGGAAAGATCGCCAGCGCCAGCACGTTCGAGCACAGGGCGGTCCAGACGAAGACCGGCATCTTCATCAGGGTCATGCCGGGCGCGCGCATCTTGAAGATGGTCGTGACCATGTTGATCGACGACAGGGTTGTGCCGACCCCGGCGATCTGGAGCGCCCATAGATAGTAGTCCGGCCCGACGCCTGGACTGTTCTCGATATTGGCGACCGGCACATAGTTCAGCCAGCCGGCGGTCGAGAACTCCCCGATGAACAGCGACGCCATGACCAGCAGGGCGCCGGCCACGGTAAGCCACAGGCTGAGACTGTTCAGGAACGGGAAGGCCACGTCGCGCGCGCCGATCTGCAGCGGCATGACGTAGTTCACCAGGCCCACGATCAACGGGATGGCGACGAAGAAGATCATGATCGTCCCGTGAGCGGTGAAAATCTGATCGTAGTGGTGGGCGTTGAGATAGCCCTCGGCCCCCCCGAACGCGATGGCCTGCTGCAGGCGCATCATCAGGGCGTCGGCGAAGCCGCGCAGCAGCATGACGATGCCCAGGATCATGTACATGATCCCGATCTTCTTGTGGTCGACGCTGGTCAGCCATTCGCGCCACAGCCAGCCCCAAAGGCGGAAGCGGAACATCAGGCCGAGGATCACGACGCCCAGCAGGGCCACGACCGCGAAGGTGCCGATCAGGATCGGCTCGTGGATTGGGAAGGACTCGAGGGTCAGGCGCCCGAAGACAGGATTCAGCGGCGCGGGTGGGGGGACGTGAGACATGGTGTTCGCCGAGCCTATTGGTGGCCGCCGTGGGCGGTGCTGCCGGTGATTGGCGCTGCGTGGGCGGAAGGCGCCGGAGCGTGGGCGCCGCCCTGGGGTCCGCGTTCACCGGAGAGAGCGGGTTCTTCAGTCACGGGCAACGCGTGGCCGGACTGGGCCATGTGGTCGGAAATGCAGACGGTCCCCGGCGCGACGCATCGGTTCACGATACGCTCGAACAGGCCCGTAGGAGCCGTGCTGTAGAGCTCCACGGGGTGCCTCTCAGTCGGGCGCTCCAGCTCGAGATAGTCCGGTGTCGTCAGGGGGCTCCCGACCACCTGGACCTGTCGCACCCACTGATCGAACTCATCCGACCCGACCGCCCGCAGCTGGAAGCGCATGTGCGAGAATCCGGCCCCGCTGTAGTTGGCGGAAAAACCTTCGAACTCGCCGGGACGATTGAGCACCGCGTGCAGCTGGCTGCGCATGCCGGGCATGGCGTAGATCATGCCCGCCATGGTCGGCGCGTAGAAGGTGTTCATCATGTTGGTCGAGGTGATGTCGAACCGAACCTCGCGGTCGACGGGCAGAACCAGTTCGTTGACGGTCGCGATGTTGTATTCCGGGTAGATGAACAGCCACTTCCAATCCATCGCCACGACCTGAACGATCATCGGAGCTTGCGCGGGATTGGTCGGCTGGCCCTCGGCGATGCGGTCGAGCCGCCGGAAAGGGTCCAGCAGGTGGGTGCTCGACCAGGTCACCGCGCCCAGGCAGATGATCACTAAAAGGGGAATCGACCAGATGCCCAGCTCGAGCGCCGTCGAATGGTGGAATTTGGGGTCATACCGGGCGCTCTTGTTCGAGGCGCGGTATTTCCAGGCGAACAGGATCACCAGGATGATCACCGGCACGATCACCAGCAGCATGATCCCGGTGGAGAAGTAGATCAGATCGCGCTGCTGAAGGGCCACGTCGCCGGCGGGATTGAGGACGGCGCGCTCGCAGCCCGCGAGAAGCCCCGCGAGAGACAGCGCTCCGACCCGGGACAGGCGCCCCATTCTGGAGGGTTCTTCACTCATGTTCCGCCCGAAATTCCGCGTTTCATTGAAGCCGTGGACATCCTGCCCGATCCGGTTTCTACCCTAGGGCGGCGCGTACGCAAAAGGCAGGTCAGGAATACTACGTATGCCGCGCGGCCTTGTGGCGGAGCCGGCGCCGTCGCAAAAAGGCCGCTACGATCGCCGGCCAATCGACGCCAGGAGCTGAACCATGCGCGCGACCAAAGGCGCCTCCACCTCGACGCCGCTGGAACGGGACGCTCGTCTCATCCACGCTGACGATCACGAGGTTAGGCCTGGCGAAATCGCCATCGGAGTGATCATCGGACGGACGTCGGAGTTTTTCGACTTTTTCGTCTACGCGCTCGCCTCGGTGCTGGTCTTTCCGGCTGTGGTGTTTCCGTACCTGGATCCCGTCGTCGGCACACTGGCGTCCTTTGCTGTCTTCTCCCTGGCGTTCATGGCGCGGCCGTTTGGCACGCTCCTGTTCATGTGGATCGACCGGAACCACGGCCGTGGCGTCAAGCTGACCATCGCACTCTTTCTTCTCGGCGGGTCCACGATCGCCATCGCCCTGCTACCGAGCCACGCTCAGATTGGCACCCTGTCAGTCTGGTTCCTGGCAGCGTTCCGGATCGGCCAAGGGGTCGCTTGGGGCGGCGCCTGGGATGGCTTGCCTACCCTGCTGGCCCTGACCTCCCCCCGTGATCGCCGCGGCTGGTACGCCATGATTCCCCAGCTAGGCGCGCCGATTGGGCTGGCGGTCGCCGCCGCTCTCTTTGCCTACTTCCTGGTTGTCCTCTCGCCTTCGGATTTTCTGAGCTGGGGCTGGCGTTATCCCTTCTTCGTGGCCCTCGCGATTAATGTGGTCGCCCTGTTTGCCCGACTCAGGATCGTTGCGACGCCTGAGTATGGCCGCCTGTTCGAGAACCAGGAGCTTCAGCCCTCTCCTCCCTTTGAGACGGTATTCCGACACTGGCGCACCATTGCGCTGGGAGCTCTGGCCCCGCTGGCTAGCTTCGCCCTCTTCCATATCGTCACGGTATTCCCCCTCTCGTGGGTGACGCTGACCGCGCGTGAGGAGCCGGTTCGGTTCCTTATCATTGAGCTCGTCGGTGCCGGGGTCGGGATCTTGGCTATGATGGGCTCAGGCGTTCTGGCCGACCGGATCGGACGGCGCGCCCTCCTGGCGGTCTCGGCCGTGATGATTGGAGCCTATAGCGGGTTTGCCCCGCAGCTCCTGAACGCCGGGACCGTGGGCGAGACGACTTACATGTTGGTTGGGTTCGCGCTTCTCGGTCTAGCCTTCGGCCAATCCAGCGGCCTGATCGACGACCGCCTGCCCATTCAGTATCGCTACACAGGCGCAGCGATTGTGGCCAACACAGCATGGCTCGTGGGCGCTGGTTTCGCGCCTCTCGTCGCACTTTTCCTGGCGCACCAGTTTGGCCTGTGGTCAGTCGGACTGTACTTGCTGTCGGGCGTCCTCTGCACGCTCGCGGCATTGGGCATCAATCGTGAGTGGGGCCGCAGGGAAGTTTAGTCCCCCTGCATCGGAAAGTAGCGGACATCTGCGCTATTCCCGCGGCACCAAGCTGTCGGCATGGCGCTGCGCGCCCCCCCCGGTGGGGCATCGCAGATTGGCGCTCATTCCGAGCGCGGCCGCTCCATGTTCCGCCTCGCGGAGCTTGTGCGAAAAACGAGCGTCCGGTTCGAGCCATGAGCGGACTCTAGGGCCGCAAGGAAAAGCGGCCACTGGAGGTGTCGGCTCCCAGGCACCCGCTTCGTGTCGGCTCCCGACCCGCTGCGGACATCCGTTTAGTCGCCGTCAGCGGGCTTTCGAGGCTTGCCGACAGGGCGGCCATGTATCGCCTAGGTCGCGATGTCGAAGCTGTCCGCTCGGGCGAGACGCCATGCCGCACCGTAGAAGTCCCGGTCAGAGTTGCCCGCCAATAGCTCACCCTTCTCGAGAAAAATATGCAGCTGCGAAAACAGTCTGATCTCAGTCAGACTGACGCGACGGACGAGATGGTGCGGGCCAAGCCTGCTCGGATGGTCCAAGCCTGCTGCGGCGATCATCTCAGACAAGGCCAGCAATGTGTTTCGATGGAAGTTCTGCACGCGCTCGGCCTTGTCGCTTACCACAAGCGCTCGCTGACGCATGGGATCCTGCGTGGCCACGCCGGTAGGACACTGGTTCGTGTGACACGACAGGGACTGAATACAACCGATGGCGAACATGAAACCGCGCCCCGCATTGGTCCAATCCGCGCCAAGCGCCATCACCGTCGCGATATCAAACGCGCTGACGATCTTGCCGGCCGCGCCAACCTTGATCCGGTCGCGCAAGCCCGCCCCCACCAAGGTGTTGTGGACAAAGAGCAGGCTCTCGCGAAGCGGCATGCCCAAATGGTCAGCAAACTCAAGAGGCGCTGCACCCGTTCCCCCCTCCGCGCCATCGACGACGATGTAGTCAGGCAAAATTCCGGTCTCGAGCATCGCCTTCACAATACCCATGAATTCCCAGGGCTGACCCACGCACAGCTTGAACCCGACGGGTTTGCCGCCGGACAAGTCGCGCAGTTGAGCGATGAAATGAACGAGTTCCAGTGGCGTGTTAAAGGCCGAATGCCCCGGCGGAGAGATACAATCGCGACCGACCGGAATGCCGCGTGTAAGCGCGATTTCGGGAGTGACCTTTTCCCCGGGCAAAATCCCGCCTCTGCCAGGCTTCGCGCCTTGGCTGATTTTCAACTCAATCATGCGAACCTGGGGGTCCGCGGCTTGTTGGGAGAAGCGGTGAGGATCGAACCTGCCCTGCTCGTCGCGGCATCCGAAGTAGCCGCTCCCAATTTCCCAGATGAGGTCGCCACCATGCTCGCGGTGATAGGGGCTAATTGAGCCTTCGCCCGTGTCATGGGCAAAGCCTCCGAGCTTGGCGCCCTTATTGAGCGCGCGAATTGCGTTGGCGCTCAGTGCGCCAAAGCTCATCGCAGAGATATTGAAGATTGAAGCAGAGTAAGGCTGTCGACAGTCTTCGCCACCGATCAAAATCCTGAAGGCGCTGGGATCGGCCGCGGGAACCGGTCTTGTCGAGTGCGCCATGAATTCGTAGCCATTCTCATACACGTCGAGAAGGGTGCCGAAGGGGCGGTCACTCACTTCATTTTTGGCGCGCGCATAAACCAGCGAGCGCTGACTGCGGGAAAACGGCGTCTCCTCGTGTTCATCTTCAAATAGATACTGCCTGATGCCAGGACGGATATCCTCGAAGAACCAGCGAAGCCGCCCTACAACGGGGTAGTTCCGCCGGACCGAATGTGCGGGCTGGCCCAAGTCGTACAACCCAAGCCCAGAAAGTGTCGCGGCTAGGGCGAACACGGCCCATGCCCAAGGCGCCGGGAGCGCCGGGATGACAACAAGCAATGTGGCCAGGCTCGCCGCGAGCGGGCCAAAGCGAATGATTGACACGAGAAGCTCCGAACTTGGTGCAGAGACGTATCGTCGACCCCTGCTAAGATGACGTCCATGCAGGTGGGAAATGTTGGTGAGCCCTTTGGGATCGCCGCGCCCGCGGTGCGGATCCCGCCAGTCGCCGGGGCTGCTAAATCTTCGACCTAGTGCGGCCACACCGCGTCAAACGACCGCTACGACAATCAGGCCGAGACAACTGACGCCCACCAATAGATAGATGATCCAGCGCGCTGAGGTGCGGCGTTTCGTGACCTGGAGGCTCGAATCGCCGCTTGCGTAGATGGGCGGCCTTGGACGGTCGACCTCTGTGCCCACGATGTTATGTCGTTCTCTCATTACTTTCCTCTACCGACAAAGGGAGCGAGCCAGCCAGTCACGAGCCGCCAAGGCCAGTCGCCCGAAAGAGCCTCGGCGCGTTCGAGCAGCTTTGGGGCCGAGCAGAGCATCGCCAGCCGGACCTCGTCGTCGGCAGGGATGATGGGATGATCCCACAGAAGCTCCTGAAGAGCCGCGTCTTGGCGGATCCGCTGCGGCAGGAGATCGAAGCGGGAGTCTCTGCCGAGCCGGCGCGCATTCCGTTCCTCGATCCGCGACACCAGAGCCTCAGTCTCGGAGGCGCGATGCGGCGCATACCTGAAAACGCGCTCCGCTATCGCCGCCCGCTCCGCAGGGCTCACGGAAGTCTCGAGCAATGGGCCGGCGCCCTCGGGGTCTCGAACGCCCTTTACCAGCGCGAGCGACATTAGCTGGTCCCGGCCAATGGGCGAGAATGCGAGCTCCGCAGCCTTGCCCAAGATAAGGTCTGTATGAGCTTCGCCGGGACGGCGAGCTTCGAGATCGACTCGTTCCCAGCGCGCCGCGCTTATCGCTTCCGACGCGGCGGCCTCCAGTAACATCGCGTCGCTATCCGGCATGCGCGTCATGAGAATTCACCACGTGCAGGACCTTCAACCGGTGCGGCCGGCCCCTCTCGTCGATCCAGCCGAACTCGGCCCCGACGGCCAGACCAAGCAGGGCGGCGCCGACCAAGCTGAGGATCGAAACGCGGCCCTTGTCGATGTCCGCGTGCGCCGGCAGAACCAGCTTGATCTCACGGATTTGTCCGCTGGTTTGGTCCTCGTACGTGACCAAGCTTCCTATCCGGCAGAAAGGCCGCGTGTCAGAAGCTTCATCCACCGTCACGGCCCGGTCGAGCTCGTCCGCGAGCAACATCGCCGCGGCTGAAGACGGCGCTCTGCCGATCATCGAGGCGATGATTTCGTGGTCTTGAGTAGTCATCAGAAGCCGGGGCTTCCTCACCGCTTTTGATCGGCTTTTTGTCATGTCGAAAGTCCTTGTGGCCCATGGCGGCATGGCGGCGCGACAGTGCCGCACGAAGCGTCCCATTGGCTGATTGAATGAAACCGAGCTTTCACACGCGCGAATGCGCCAGCGGCTTTATCGAGCCGACTTTGACCTTTAGATCGCGTGTAAGGAAGTGATCCCCAAACCCTGAGCGCTCGCTCAATACGAGTTTGGGGCTAGACGCCTCCGACGAAGCGTCCTGCGTGAAGCGTATTCCGCTTATGTAAGGCGCGTTTCCACATTACGGGGATAGTGTGCGCTTTTGGGTATGTTCGGTCAACACGTCGGACCGCAACAAGGCTTGGCCGTGCGAGGCGCCCCGTAAACGCGTGGGGGAAAAGCGCTGCGGCACCGGGCTTTCCGCCGGCGTCGCGAAGGTGCTGTCAGTCTAACGCTAAAAAGTCTCCGTTCCGGGCTGCTTGAGGCCCCTGTGTGACAAGGGCTTCATGCGTCCGATCTCGTTCAGCCGTCACCGCTTCCCGCCTGACGTCATTCGCCACGCCGTGTGGCTCTATTTTCGCTTCACGCTGAGCTTCCGCGACGTTGAGGAGATGCTCGCCCAGCGTGGTATCGAGGTGAGTTACGAGACCATCCGTTGCTGGACGATCAAGTTCGGGCCGCTGATCGCCAGGAACTTGAGGCGGAAGCGGCCGGCCCCCTCCCCTCGCTGGCATCTCGACGAGGTTGTCTGCGTCATCGGCGGCAAGCGGATGTACCTCTGGCGCGCCGTCGATGATGAAGGCGAAGTGCTCGATGTCGTCGTGCAGAAGCGCAGGGACCACGACGCGGCTTTGAGGCTGCTGAAGCGCCTGCTGCGCAATCAGCCGATCAAACCGGAGGCGATCGTGACCGACGGCCTGGCATCCTATGCGTCGGCGCTAAGGGAGCTGGGCCTCGACGGCATTCACCATCCCGGTCGGCTCCGAGAAAACAACAGGGCAGAAAACTCTCACCTGCCGATCCGCAGACGAGAGCGGAAGATGCAACTCTTCAAATCGCAGAGCTCAGCCCAGCGCTTCCTCACCACTCACGCCAGCGTCTACAACACGTTCTACACCCAGCGTCACCTGATCAGCCGAGACACCCTTCGGGCCTTCCGAAGTGCGGCGAACGACGCCTGGGCCGAGGCGGCCGCGGCCGCCTGAGAACGGCGAGCACTGATCTCACTGCCGGCGGCCGAGTTAACCTGACAACGCTGCGCGACGTGACCTACGAAGCCTGCTGAGCGCCGGTTGCCGTTTCCATGTCCGCTTTGCACCCTTAGCCGACAAAGGGACTGGCCCTACCGATTTGTGCCCAAGCACCCCGCCCCGCTGAACGGAGCTTTTGCGAAATTCTCCGAAGGCATGTCAGGACGGAACGCCGTTGCGTCTCACGCGATCCGCCGCTGAGCCCGATCCAGCACGTCCTGTACGGCGAGCAGGAACGGTCCCGGCCGCAGGGGTTTGGCCATCACCGCAGTAGCGCCCAATGCATTTGCCATCGGCAGATAGAATCCGCTGTCTAGCCGCCCGCCGCTGGAGATGGCGATGATCGGCGTGAGGGGCCAACGCCGCCGGACTTCGCGCGTCAGTTCCAGTCCGTCGACATCCGGCATGATGATGTCGGTAATGACCAGGTCGAACCGCTGCCCTTCCAGGCTCGCGATCGCCTCATTCCCGCCTTCAGCCAACACGACCTCGTATCCGGCGCGGGTTAGCGTCTCGTTCGCGACCATTCGAACGAGGACGTCATCATCAGCAACAAGGATACGTTGGGTAGCGGACATAAAAACTCTCTGCCCTTTACTCTAGTGGACAGTAGCCTGTTGAATGATTAACGGATCAGATGGCTTCCTCCGGACGGTCCTACGCCATCCGGCACCGGCACGTCTGAACCTCTGTAGTCAGCGTTGATGAATAGCTGTGGCGCGCCCTTCAGTTGGAGATACTTCGCCACAATGACGGTCCAGGCCGATTCCCGGGCTACCTCGGCCGAACCCTCCACGATAAGGGTGGCACTAGGCACGTAGATCACGCCCAGCAGGCTCTCCACCTGATCGCTGGAAATGATGAAATCCTGAGTGTTGCCTCGCGCCGCCGCCATGACCATTCCGGCGAAGGGGCCACTCTCGCGCCCGTCTAGATTGACCAGCGCACTATCCTTGAACTCGAACTTGGACGTCCGGTCGAACAATAGAACGACGTCGTCCCCGGACAGGCGGGCGTTCTCCTTGATGATCAGAGCGCCGCTGACAAACCAGTGTTCGCCGGGATCAAGAACCAGTTCGGCCGTGCCTTCGATGTTCAGCCCGTGGCAATGAACCCCAGGCGCCAATCGATATCGGCCGGACGTGACCACGCGCGGCACCGTACTCCGGTCGCAGCGGAGTTCGTCGCGCGTAGTGGCACCCTCTCCCAGCGGAAGTCCCACGAATGGGTCGGGGATGGCGGCCGCCCCGGTCGCAGCGCCCAGGGCTATCGAACCGCTGGCGCGCGTCACCACCTGAACCGCCGCCGCCGAGAGCCGGCCCCCTTCCACCACGATGTCGCGGTTGGAGTGAATCATGCACGACGGGGCTCGGATCTGGGCCTGATCCTTGACGTTGAGGACCTTGTCCCGGTCCGTTCCATGCGTCAGCACGCAGAGCGGAACGGCGTTGACCGAGGACGCGATGGCCTCGGCGCGCATGTCCCAGCCGCCCGGCGGCAGCAGATTGGCGAAGAACGACGGCCGGTTGGCCTCCAGCAAAACCCGCAGTGCGCGGCTGCCGTCGTCCATCTCCATTACCTCGATGGTCCGTTCCGTGCGCGGCGCGTCGCGCCACTCCGAGAAATGCGCGTCCACATAGGAATTGGCCCGGCCCTCGGGTCCGTCGTCGTTGACGGCGAGGCTCAGCTCGCGGGCCCCCGACAGCGCGGCGGCATCCGCGATTTCCTGCAGCTGGGCCTTGGCCGAATAGACAGCCTGCAGATCGATCGCGCCCAGCCCCAGTACGCCGACCGCCGGCGCCCCTAGGGCGAACTTCAGCAGGATCGTCCCGCGCCTGTCGGAAGCGAACTTCCGCAGCCCCTTGAAGATCGACGTCCAGGCCCACATACGCGCCGCCCCCGATCCACCCAGCTTGGGCGATCGTTTCGAATGCACCTTAAGCCGTCGGTCATTAACGCACTGTATCGTGGTGGTTCGGAGGGCTTGCGGCCTTGGCGCGTACCATTCAACGAAAGCTTGCCGGCCTGGTCCTCGCGTCGCTGGGCGCCTCGTGCGTCGTCACGGCCGGGCTCGCGACCTGGCTCGACGCCCGACGCCAGGTCACCCTCGAACAGGACCGCCTGATGGCCACCGGCTCGGTCATGGCGTCCATCGCCGCCGACGCCGTCGCCGCTCAGGACAGCGCCGGGGCTTTCCGGGTCGTACGCGCCATCGGCGACCGCTCCGACATCTCCTATGGCCGACTGGAGACCGCCGCCGGCGTGGTCCTGGCCGAAACCGGGGCCGGGGTTCGGCTTCTGGGCGACGCCACGGTCCAGTCCGGCGGCCAGCTCGGCCTTGTGGGCATGCTCCAAACCCGCACCCTGACGGCGGAGGCGCCCGTGGTCCACGAGGGCCGCGTCGTCGGCCGGCTGATCCTGTTCAGCGACCTGCCGGACATGAGGGCCCGGCTCCTCGGGTCCATGCTGGCGACCCTCGTCGGCGCCCTGGTGGCTGCCATCGGCGGCATCCTCGTCGCCTGGCGTATGGGCGCGCGCCTGGTGCGGCCCCTCATCCAGCTGAACGATCAGATGTCCGCGGTGCGCAAGACCCACGACTACGCCCCCCGCGAGGAAATCCACGCCGATGGCGAGATCGGCGAACTCGCCGTTGGCTTCGGCGAACTGATTGCAGCCGTGCGGGAGCGGGACCGCCAAATCCGCGCCCACGTCGAGGGCCTCGAGCACAAGGTCGCCGAACGGACCGCCGACCTCCAGGACGCCAAGCGGGTCGCCGAGGAGGCCAACGCCGCCAAGTCGGACTTCGTCGCCGCGATGAGCCACGAGATCCGCACCCCGCTCAATGGCATCCTCGCCCTCGCCGAGCTGCTCGCCGGCTCGCCTCTGCCCGATCGTCCGCGCCGCCACGCCGGCATCATCGCCAAGTCGGGCAGGTCCCTCCTGGCGATCATCAACGACATCCTGGATTTCGCCAAGGTCGAGGCCGGAAAGCTGGACCTCGAATCCGAGCCGCTCGATCTGGTCGAAGTAGCCGAGGACGTGGCCGCCCTCTTCGCCGAGCGCGCCCGCGCCAAGGGACTGGACCTCGCCGTCTTCGTCAGCCCCCAGACGCCGCGGGTCATGGGCGACCCGGTCCGTCTGCGCCAGATCCTGTCCAACCTGCTGAACAATGCGCTCAAGTTCACCGAGACCGGCGGCGCCCTGATCGCGATCGAACCCGACCACCAGGCGCCTGGCCACATCCTGCTGGCCGTACGCGACAGTGGCATTGGCATTCCCGCCGACAAGCTGCCGACCCTGTTCGACGCCTTTTCGCAGGCCGACCAGTCGACCACCCGTCGTTTCGGCGGCACCGGTCTGGGCCTTACCATCTGCGACCGGTTCATCCGGGCGATGGGCGGCGAATGGCGTCTGTCCAGCCAGGTCGGGCGCGGCTCGGTGTTCGCCGCGTCCCTGCCCCTGCCCACCGCGGGGCCGGCCGCGGTGCCCGCCTGGCCGGCGGTTGCGCTCCGGGTCGCCGGCCTGTCGGGGCCTACGACCTCGGCCCTGCGCCGCTACGCTTCCCATGTCCCGGCGCGCGATGGCGACGCCCTGGTCTTCGCCGCGCCGCAGACGATCCGCGCCGGCGGCCTGCCGGCCTCCGCGACCGTCGGGGTCTGCGCGTCCGACGAGGAGGCCGAAAGCCTCATCGCGCGCGGCGACGTCGCCGTCGCCCTGGCCACGCCCCTGCGCCAAGCGGACGTGAGGGCGCTCATGGTCTGCGCTGCCCAGGGCCGCCCGCTGGCGCTCGAGCGGGCCGCCGGCCACGCCGCGCCCGACCGCGCCGTCTTCGCGGGGCTGGAAATCCTCGTGGTCGACGATTCCGAGGTCAACATAGAGGTCGCCACCGAGGCGCTTCGCCATCTAGGCCTGACGCCCCGCATCGCCCGCGACGGCCACGAGGGCGTCGACGCCGCCGCCGCCCACGCCTTCGACCTGATCCTGATGGACGGCTCCATGCCGGGCCTCGACGGCTTCGAGGCCGCTCGCCTGATCCGCGCCCGCGAGGCCGGGGTCGGCGCGCCGCCAACCATCATCTACGCGCTTACGGCGCACGTTGTGGGCGCCGGCGCGGAGGCCTGGAAGTCCGCCGGTATGGACGGCGTCATCCACAAGCCCTTCAGTCTGGACGATCTGGAGCGGGTCCTGCTTCGTCATTTTTCGAACTACAGGACAAATGCGGACGCCGGATTGGACGTCAGGCCCGACCATATCGAACAGATCTCGCCCTACAAGGGCGATCCTCTCCTCGACGACGAGGTTCGCACTGAATTGATTGAGATGAGCGGCGATGGCTTCTTGGCGCGGCTGGAAGACGTTTGGCTCACGCGCGCGCCAGCCGCACTCTCCCGGCTCGAGCAATTGGTCGGGCAGGACGCCGCCTCTGCGTCCGCAGAGGCCGCCCATCTCATCAAATCCATGAGCCTGACCATCGGCGCCCGCGCCGTCGCCGACGCCGCTGCCTGCGTTGAGGCTGCCGCGACCGCCTCGCTTCCGACCGATCTCGTCGACTTGAAAACCGCGATGGACGCGACCCAGGCCTTGCTGAAGCCACGCTCAAGAGCCGCCTAGACTTCAAGTAAGAGAGTGCGTGGGCTTTCGATTCCGCCGCGTCCAGCAGCGGACCGTCTCGTAGCTAACTTCAATGCCACACGGTGCTGTCAGTCTGACGCTAACAGGTCTCCACTGAAGACTGCCTGAGCGGCCTTGTGGGGCTGGGTTTCGTGACTGCGCTTTCGTTCAAGAGGCATCGCTTCCCGGCGGATGTGATCCGCCTGCCGTGTGGCTATACTTCCGCTTCAACCTGAGCTTCAGGGACATCGAGGAGCTGCTGGCTCAGCGCGGCGTCGACGTCTGCTACGAGACCATCCGCTGCTGGACGATCAAGTTCGGCCCGCACATCGCCAGGAACCTGAACCGCCGTCGTCATGCGCCTTCGCCCCGGTGGCATCTGGATGAGGTGGTCTGCGCCATCGGCGGAAGGCGCATGTACCTCTGGCGAGCCGTCGATGACGAAGGCGAGGTACTGGATCTGGTGGTCCAGAAGCGAAGGGACACCCACGCAGCCCTGAAGCTGCTGCGCCGGCTCCTGCGCAATCAGCCCGTCGAGCCTGAGGCGATCGTCACCCACGGCCTGCAGTCCTACCCGGCCGCCCTGGACCAGCTCGGCCTGCGGCACCTGCACCGGCCTGGCCGATTACGGGAGAACAACAGGGCGGAGAACTCGCATCTGCCGATCCGAAAGCGAGAACGGCAGATGCAGCTGTTCAGGAGCCAGGCCTCAGCCCAGCGCTTCCTCACCACTCACGCCGCCGTCTACAACACCTTCTACACCCAGCGACATCTGACAGCCGAGACACTCTGCGCCGTTTCCGCGCGGACGCGCATGGCGCCTGGGCGGCCGCTGCTGCTTAAGCAGGGGAGAGGAGGGCTGCTTTTGGCCGGCGGCGATTAAGCTGACAACGCTGCTGACAGTGATCAACGCTCAACGGGTTGACGTCATCTAGCTGCTGCGCGCACGCTGAAGCCGGGAGCCCAGCTGGAACCGACGCCCTGTACCAGGGAACTCGGACCCCAGCCTATGGTTAAGCTAACAGCTCGACGCGGAGGTGGACCGTGAGCAGCACTCGTAAGCTTTGGATCTGGCTGATCGGCCTACTGATCGCGTCATTCGCTGTGCTCCTCTGGAGCGGGGGCCAGATCAACGAGGCCAAACCGCCAATGCCAGAGCGGGTGGTCTCGGAGACGGGCGACGTCATCTACACGCGTGCCGACATCGAGCGGGGCCGTCAGGTCTGGCAGCAGATCGGCGGCATGCAGCTCGGTTCGATCTGGGGCCATGGCGGCCTAGTGGCCCCGGACTGGAGCGCGGATTGGCTGCACCGTGAATCGGTTGCCGTCCTGGACGCGTGGGCCGCGCGGGACTTCGGAGCCGCTTCGTACGCAGCCCTCACAGAGGAGCAGCAGGCCGGCCTCCAGGGACGTCTACGGCCGTTCATGCGGGCAAACACGTTTGACCGCGACACCAGCACCATCACGCTGTCGGCCGATCGCGCCGCGGCCATTCCCGTTGTTTCTCGCCACTACGAAGACCTGTTTGGCGATGCGCCGTCACACGCAGAGCTGCGTGAAAACTATGCGATGAAGAACGGCACGGTGGCGCAGGCCGAGGACCGGCGCGTGCTCGCGGCCTTTTTCTGGTGGACCGCCTGGGCAGCCACGACTGAGCGACCCGGCGACGACATCACCTACACCAACAACTGGCCGAGCGAGCCGCTGGTGGGGAACGGCCCGCCACCCACGACCTTCCTGTGGTCGGCCTTCAGCGTGACCTTCCTGCTGGCCGGGATCGCCCTGCTTGGCTGGCACCACGCGGTGACGCATGGCCGCAAGGAAGAGCCGCACGAGCTTCCGGCCCGCGATCCGTTGCGCTCCGTGGTGGTCACCCCCTCCATGATCGCGACGGCGAAATACTTCTGGGTCGTGTTGGCGCTGTTCCTGGTCCAGATCCTCCTGGGCGCGATGACGGCCCACTACCAGGTCGAAGGCCAGCTCGTTTACGGCTACGAGATGGCGGAGATTTTCCCCTATTCGATCACGCGAACCTGGCACACGCAGCTCGCCGTGCTGTGGATCGCCACGGCCTGGCTCGGGACGGGTCTCTACATCGCGCCCGCCATCTCGGGGCACGAGCCACGCTTCCAGAAGCTGGGCGTGAACATCCTGTGGGTGTGCCTGCTGATCATCGTGGTTGGCTCGTTCGTCGGCCAGTGGTTGGCGGTCATGCAGATGATGGATCTGGAGCACAACTTCTGGTGGGGCCACCAGGGCTGGGAGTACGCCGACGGCGGTCGCTTCTGGCAGTGGTTCCTGTTCCTCGGACTGATCATCTGGCTGGTGCTGGTCGGCCGCGCCTTGTGGCCGGCGCTGAGAGGGGGCTCGGCGGAGTCCCGCTCCATCGTGGGGCTGTTCTTCCTATCGGTCGTGGCGATCGGCCTGTTCTACGCCGCCGCCCTGATGTGGAACGAGCACACTCACATCTCCATCGTGGAGTACTGGCGCTGGTGGCTGGTCCACCTGTGGGGCGAGGGCTTCTTCGAGGTCTTCGCGACCGCGGTGATCGCCTTCCTCTTCACGCGCTTGGGGTTGATCCCGGTCAAGACGGCGACCGTCGCGGTCCTGTTCGCGACCATCGTCTTCATGGCCGGCGGCGTTCTCGGGACGCTACACCACCTGTATTTCGCGGGCAGCCCGACGCCGGTCCTCGCACTGGGAGCGAGCTTTTCCGCGCTCGAAGTGGTGCCGCTGGCCTACATCGGCTTCGAGGCCTACGACCACTGGCGCATGGCCAGCGCGACGCCCTGGATGCGCCGCTACAAGTGGCCGGTGATGTTCTTCCTGTCGGTGGCCTTCTGGAACCTCGTCGGGGCGGGGCTGTTCGGCTTCCTCATCAATCCGCCGCTGTCGCTCTATTACATGCAGGGCCTGAACCTGACGCCCCTGCACGGCCACACCGCGCTGTTCGGCGTCTACGGCATGCTCGGCGTCGGCCTTGTGCTGTTCTGCCTGCGAGGCATGAAGCCGAACCTGCAGTGGAATGAGACCCTGCTTCGGGTCGCCTTCTGGTGCTTCAACATCGGGCTGGCGATGATGGCCCTGCTTACGCTTCTCCCGCTGGGCACGCTGCAGCTGCTGGCCGCGATCCGGGAGGGCTACTGGTACGCACGCTCCGAGACCTTCATGCAGCAGCCGATCGTCGAGTTGCTGGTCTGGATGCGCGTCCCCGGGGACGTGGTGTTCAGCGTGGGCGCGCTCGCGCTTGCGCTGTTCGTCGCCAGCCTGTGGCTGCGCCCCAGGGACGAGCCCGAGGAGACCGCGGCGGAAAACTCCACCGTGGAGCGCTGAGCCCGGATGGAGGAATTCTACGTTCAGATCCGCCACGCCCACATCGGCGCGGTGATCCTCAGCGGCGTGCTGTTCGCCCTGCGCGCCGGGTCGTTCAACCTGTTCGGAGCGTCCTGGCCCAAGCAGTTGCCGGCGCGGCTGGCGTCCTGGACGATCGACACCACCCTGCTGACCGCGGCGCTCATCCTGATGACGATCGTGCAGCAGTACCCCTTCGTCGACGCCTGGCTGACGGTGAAGGTGCTTCTGCTGGTCGTCTACATCGGCCTCGGGGCGATGGCCTTCTCGTCGAAGCGTAGCCGGCGTCAACGGATCGGCTTCCTCGTCGCGGCCCTCCTGGTGTTCCTGTTCATCGTCACCGTGGCCCGCGCCCACGATCCGCTGGGCCTCTTTGCGGCTCTGTAGAAACCCCTAGCGGGCAATTGCGGAGAGACGCGGTTGCGCCGCGACAATCTCGGCGGCGCATCGAAGGGGCAAACGGACGACGCGGCCAGTCCGGCCGCGTCTCTCCGCCGAGTCCCGAGCGATGCTGCTCACCACCGCTTCCGTCGTCGCGCTTCTGGGCGCCGTACCCGCGCCCGCGCCGGAGGAGGAGCCCACCGTGGTCGCCGAGGTGGTGATCACGGCGACAAGCGATCCCGCCAATCCGGCCGTGATCCGCAATGCGCGCGCCGAAGCGCAGGAGACGCCCGGCGCGGTGGCCGTGGTCGGGCGCGAGGCCTACGAGGATCACATGGCCGTTCACCTGGGCGAGGCGCTCCACGCCGTCCCGGGTGTCTACGCGCAGCGCCGCTGGGGCGAGGACGTGCGCCTGTCCATTCGCGGCTCCGGCATCGGCAACTCGGTGCACAACCGGGGCGTGGTGCTGGCCCAGGACGGCGTGCCCTTCAATCAGGCTGACGGCTTCGGCGACTTCCAGGAAATCGACCTCCTGAGCGCGCGCTACATCGAAGTCTACAAGGGCGGCAACGCGCTCCGCTTCGGCGGGGCGACCATGGGCGGGGCCATCGAGCTCAACACGCCCACGGGCCGTTCCGCGCCGGACGAGAACCACATCCGCCTGGAAGGCGGTTCGTTCGGAACCGTCCGCGCCCATGGCGAGGTCGCGCGCGAGTTCGGAGCCTGGGACATCTGGGCTGGTGCGACCTACCTTTCCGTGGACGGCTGGCGCGAGCACTCCGGCCAGGCCTCGCGCCGGTTAAGCCTCAACCTCGGCCGGGGCCTCGGCGCCGGCGGCGAGGTGCGGCTCATCCTTGGCGCCGCCGATATCGAGAATGACATTCCCGGGGCCCTGACCCTCGGCCAGGCCCTGGGCGATCCGACGCAGGCGGCGCCAGGCGTTGTCGCGCGCGACTTCCGCCGCGACATGTCCTCCCTGCGCGGCGCCCTGCAACTGGAGTGGAGCCTGGGCGACGCCTGGACCTTCGAAGGCGGCCTCTACGCCGCGCGCAAGTCGCTCGACCACCCGATCTCGATCGTCATCGGCCAGGAGAGCCTGAACCTTGGCGCCTTCGGGCGGCTCGACTGGGGGGGGCAGCTGGCTGGCCGCGACGCGGACCTTTTCGTCGGCGCCTGGCTGCGCCGTGGCGAGCTCGAAGGCCGCACCTGGCAAAACATCGCCGGAGATCGCGGCGTGCTGCTCGGCGACAATGTCCAGCAGGCCACGGCCGTGGACCTGTTCGCGGAAGGTCGCCTCTTCGTGACCCCGCGACTGGCGCTAGTCGCCGGCGGCAGCCTGGGGCTGGCCACGCGGGATTATGCGGACAATCTCGTCCCGGCGCGGGACGACGCAACCGACTTCGAATGGTTCGCCCCTCGCCTAGGCCTGCTGTGGCAAGACGAGGAAGGCCGCCAGATCTTCGCCAACGTCACGCGCAGCGTCGAACCCCCGAACTTCTCGGCCCTGGTGCAGTCGCCGATCCCGGCCTTCGTGCCGGTCGAGATGCAGCAGGCCTGGATCGTCGAGGTCGGCGCTCGCGGCCGTTCCGGCCCCTTCAGCTGGGACGTCGCCGCCTACCGCATGGAGGTCGAGAACGAGCTCCTGACCTTCCTGCCGGGGCCCGACATCCCGGCCGCGACCTTCAACGCCGGGCCGACGACCCACACGGGCGTCGAGGCCGGCCTCGAATGGAGGGTCTTCGAAGCCGAGGGCTATGCCTTGGTCCTGCACCAGACATGGGCCTGGTCGGATTTCCGCTTCGACGGCGACAGCCGCTACGGCTCAAACCGCCTGCCGGTCGCCCCGGAGCATCACTACCACGCCGAGCTGCGCTTCAGCCGCGAGGACGCCTGGTCGGTGGCCCCCTCGCTTGAGTGGGTCCCGGGAGACACCTTGGTCGACTACGCCAACACGCTGAAGAGCCCGGGCTATCTGGTCTGGTCGGTGCACGCGGCCTGGGATGTCACTGACCACGTCAGCCTGTTCCTCGACGCCCGGAACCTGACCGACGAAGTCTATGTCTCGAACGCCAACGCGGTGACCGACGCCCGCGTGGCCTCCACCGCCGTCTTCTGGCCGGGCGAGGGCCGTTCCGCCTTCGTGGGCCTGCGCGCCACCTTCTAAAGGGAGTTTCCCGATGCGCACCTCCTCCGTCCTGGTCGCCGCCGCGCTGGCTTCGCTGGCCGCCCCGACGCTCGCCCACCCCGTCTTCTCCCAGCCCGAGGCCGTGGCCGGCTCCCACTGGGCGGGAGAGTTGCGGATCGGGCACGGGTGCGACGGCTCGCCTACGACTTCCATCCGGGTCGAGATGCCCGAGCAGCTGCTCGTGGTGCGGGCCCAGCCCAAGCCGGGCTGGGAACTGACCATAGAGCGCGAGCCGCTTTCCGAGCCTGTTGCAGGCGAGGGCGGTCGCCTGATCACCGAGCGGGTCTTGGCCGTCACCTGGACGGGGCGTCTGCCCGACGATCAGTTTGACGCCTTTGGTCTGGCTGCCCGACTGCCCGACACGGCCGGGCCGCTCGCCTTTGCGGTGATCCAGACCTGCGAATCCGGGCAGGTGCGGTGGAGCGAGACCGCTGGACCGGATGAGGCGCGTCCCGCCCATCCGCCCGCGGTGCTCCGGTTGTCGGCGGCCTCGGGGCACGGTCACCACTAGTTCTCGCACACTCCGGAGAGCGGCTCGAGTTCTGCCCGGGCCGTTTTTTGTTGCGTCGTCCGTGCAAACGGGATGACCCCTAAGGAATGCTACGTAGTCAAGGTAACCGTCTGGAAAACCAGATAAAAATCGCCCATGTGGGCTTTCCCGGATTAAAGGTTGTCGGGGCGCAAAGTTGGGGTGAGGGGCGAGGCATAGATGACCGTCATGGGGCCGAACGAACCGCCCCGGAGACCTGAAGATGAAACTCCTCGCCCTTCTCACCAGCGCCGCCGTCCTGGCGCTCGCCGGCGCCGCCGCGGCGCAGGACGCTCCCACTCCGCGCCAGGTGGACATCATTCGCCAGGCCGACGACCTGCCGGCTCCGCTGACGGCTGCCGGGCCTCGCCATCACGTGGTGAACCTGGAAACCACCGAGGTGATCGGCCAGCTCGAGGACGGCACCACCTACACCTACTGGACCTATAACGACCGGGTCCCTGGCCCCTTCGTCCGCGTCCGGGTCGGCGACACCGTCGAGGTGAACCTGCACAACGCCGCCGACAGCATGATGATGCACAACGTCGACTTCCACTCGGTCACCGGACCGGGCGGCGGCGCGGCGGCGACCAACGCCAACCCGGGCGAGCACCGCAGCTTCACCTTCCGGGCCCTGGCGCCTGGCCTCTACGTCTACCACTGCGCCACCCCCATGGTGGCCCAGCACATCGCCAACGGCATGTACGGCCTGATCCTGGTCGAGCCGGAGGGCGGCCTGCCCGCGGTGGACCACGAGTTCTATGTCATGCAGGGCGAGATCTACACCGAGGAGGCCATGAGCACCCCCGGCCTGCTGACCGAGAGCATCGAGAACCTGCTGAACGAGCAGCCGACCTATTATGTGATGAACGGCGCCTTCAAGGCCCTGACCGGCGACAACGCGCTCCAGGTCGAGGTCGGCGACACGGCTCGTATCTACTTCGGGGTCGGCGGCCCCAACAAGGCCTCCAGTTTCCACGTGATCGGCGAGATCTTCGACAACGTCTACAACATGGGCTCGCTGGTGAGCCCGCCGGTCGAGGACGTCCAGACTGTCCTGGTGCCTCCGGGCGGCGCGACGGTGGTGGACCTGACCTTCGAGGTCCCTGGCAGCTACATCATGGTCGACCACGCGCTGAGCCGCGTCGACCGGGGGGCGGCCGGCATCATCGAGGTCTCCGGGGCGCAGAACCCTGACGTGTTCCGCGGCGACGAGCGCGCCCACGAGCACATGGATCACTGAGCCGGGGCCGCCCTTCCTGCCGGGGACAACCGACGGCCGCCGGAGTCCCCGGCGGCCGTTTCTTTTCAGGACGACGACATGACATTCCGAACCCTTCTCCTGGCGGCTCTCGCCGCGCCGGGCCTGGCGCACGCCGATCCCGCCGATGACGGCGCGCGCGTCATCTTCGAGCTGCGCGCCCGTTCCGAGACCGTCGCCCAGGATGGCCTGCAGACGGGTCACGCCCTGACGGTCCGCCCCCGGCTCGGCTGGAGGAGCGAGCGCCGCTGGGGTCTGCAGGCGCTGGTCGAGGGCGAGGCGGTGGTCGTGCTCGACGACCGCTTCTCGGCGCCCCTACGCCCTGATCCCTCTCGGCCGGCCGTCGGTGATGGGGAGGTGATGGAGCTGAACCGCGCGCAGCTGAGCTGGCGTCCGGCCGCCTCGACCGAGGCCGTCGTCGGACGGCAGCGCATCGTACTGGGCGACGGCCGTTTCCTTGGAAACAGCGCGTGGCGGCAGAATGAGCAGACCTTCGACGCCCTGCGTGTGACCACCTCGGCGATCCCCGGCGTGGATCTGACGGTCGTCCACGCCGAGCACGTCCGCCGCTTCCCGGGCGGCGACCATCCCCAGGGCGCGTGGAGGGGCGAGGTCCAAGCCGTGGAAGCGGGAACGGACACGGTCGCCGGACGGCTGTCGGCGCTCTACCTCACCAGTGATTTCGCGGCCCAGCCGAGCCAATCCCTGCGAACCTGGGTGATCGGCCTGCGGGGCGAACGGCCGATCAGCGAAAGCCTGTCCGTCCACTGGCGGTTCGACTACGGGCGTCAGGAAGACTTCGGCGCCAATCCTGCCGATTTCGCCGTCGACTACGCCCGAGCCGGCCTCGGCCTGAAGACCTCGAGCTGGTCGGCCCAGCTCGGCCGTGAGTGGCTGGAGGGGGACGGCGTCGCCGCCTTCCAGACGCCGCTCGCGTCCAACCACGCCTATCTGGGCTGGTCGGACGTCATCGGATCGACGCCGGCGCACGGCCTTATGGATGATTTCATCCAGTTCCGGGGCGTCCTCCCGGAGGCCGCCGTCGGCCGGCCCCTGCGTCTGGCGTTCGAGGTCCACGCGTTCCGTGACGGGCAGCGAGAGTCCGACGTGGGGCGTGAGTTCGACGCCTCGGCCTCGGTCGCGCTTGGACAGCATTGGTCGCTGGAGGCCAAGGCCGCCCGCTTCGAAAGCGAGCGGCCCGAGTATTCCGACACGGCCAAGGTCTGGCTAACCCTCGAGTATCGCTACTGACGCCTCAGCCGCACTTGGAGTGGCCGCACTCGAAGCAGGTGTCGCAGCCCTCCTTGCGCACCAGGCCGGGCGCGCCGCAGCGGGGGCAGCAGGGGCCGGGCCGGGCGACGGGGTCCGCACCCTGCCCCGCGATCTGCGGTTCCGGCTCCAGGGGTGCGTCCCCCCGGGACAGGTGCCGCTCGATCACCCCGCCGATGGCCGCGAGCAGGGACGGGACATAGCGTCCGTTCAACCAGCCGCCTCCGCGCGGATCGAACACGGCCTTCAGCTCTTCGGCCACGAAGGAGACGTCACCGCCGCGCCGAAACACCGCCGAGATCATTCGCGTCAGGCCGAGCGTCCAGGCGTAGTGCTCCATGTTCTTGGAGTTGACGAAGATCTCGAACGGACGGGCCCCGCCGCGCCCCTCGACGTCATTGATCGTGACATAGACGGCGTGGGGGCTGTCGGGCCACTTGATCTTGTAGGTCTGGCCGGTCAGGGCCTCCGGACGCGGTTCCAGCCGATGGCTCGCCGGCGGCTCCTGAAGGCTCTCCTCCGCCTTGGGCGGGTCCGCGGACAGCACCGAGCCCGTGACGGCGTTCGGGCGATAGGTCGTCAGGCCCTTGCAGCCCATCTCCCAGCCTCGGACATAGACGTCGGCGAAGGCGTCGAAGGCAATGTCCTCGGGACAGTTCACCGTCTTGGAGATCGAGCTGTCGATCAGCGCCTGGGCCGCCGCCTGCATGCGCAGGTGGTGGTCCGGTGTCAGCGTCTGGGCGGTGACGAAGGCGTGCTCAGGCGGCGGTGCGTCGCCGTGAAGCCGCTTCCAGACCGTGAGGGCGTAGTCCTCGACCGCCTCCTCGCGTTTCGATCCGTCCGGCTGCAGCACCTTGCGGGTGTAGGCGTAGGCGAACACCGGCTCGATCCCCGAGGAGACGTTGCCCGCCAGCAGCGAGGTCGTCCCGGTGGGAGCGATCGAGGTCAGGCAGCCGTTGCGCAGGCCGTGACGCGCGATCAGCGCCCGCGTCTCGTCGTCCAGTGTCTTCAGGTTGGGCGTGTCCAGCATGGCCGGATCCCAGTGCGGGAAGGCGCCCTTCTCGGCCGCCAGTTCGGCCGAGGCCCGGTAGGCTTCGCGCTTGATGACGTCCAGCCACCGATCACTCAGGCGCACGGCGTCGTCCTCGCCGTAGCGGGCCCCGCAGAAGACAAGGGCGTCGGCCAGGCCCGTGACGCCCAGGCCAATGCGGCGTTTGGCCTTGGCCTCGGCCTCCTGCGCCTCAAGCGGAAAGCGCGACACGTCGATGACGTTGTCGAGGAACCGCACCGCGTCGCGGGTCAGTTCGGCCAGCCGCTCCTCGTCCAGCGCCGCATCCGGCGCGAAGGGATGGGGGACCAGGCGCGCCAGGTTGATCGATCCCAGCAGGCAGGCGCCGTAGGGCGGCAGCATCTGCTCGCCGCAGGGGTTGCTGGCCGAGATCGTCTCGCAGTGGGCCAGGTTGTTCCAGGCGTTCACCCGATCGACGAAGATCACACCCGGCTCGGCGACATCGTAGGTGGCCCGCATCAGGCGGTCCCAGAGGTCGCGCGCGCGCACCTTGCGGAAGACCTGCCCGCCGAAGACCAGTGGCCACTCGGCGTCCAGCTTCAGCGCCTCCATGAAGCCGTCCGTGACCAGGACCGAGACGTTGAAGTTCCTCAGACGGCCGGGATCGCGCTTGGCGTCGATGAAGGCCTCGATGTCGGGGTGGTCGATACGCAGGCAGCCCATCATGGCTCCGCGCCTCTGGCCCGCGGACAGGATGGTTCGGCACATGGCGTCCCACACGTCCATGAAGCTGAGCGGACCCGAGGCGTCTGCGCCCACGCCCATGACGGGCGCGCCCGATGGGCGGATCGTCGAGAAGTCCATGCCTACGCCCCCGCCCTGCTGCATGGTCACCGCCGCCTCCCGCACAGCCTCGAAGATGCCAGGCAGGTCGTCGGGGACGGTCCCCATGACGAAGCAGTTGAACAGCGTCACGGACCGGCCGGTCCCTGCGCCGGCCAGGATTCGCCCGGCCGGCAGGAACTGGAAGTCGCTGAGCGCGCCCAGGAAGCGCTCGCGCCACTGTCGCCTGGACTTGGGCGCCTCCGCCTCGGCTATGGCGGCGGCGACCCGGGCCCAGGTCTGCTCGACCGTTTCGTCCCCGCCGCCTCCGGGCGGGTTGAAGCTGTATTTGCCGCGCCAGATCTCGGCGGCGAGGGGATTGTCGAACGCCATGTGCTTCTCCTTCGGACTGCAGAGGCTCGCCGATTCCCCCCATGCCGAAGTTGCGCAGGCGCAATGTCAGGGCCACGCCGCGCCCTAGTCTGCAGACGCCACTTCCATGTCAGACGGGACCCCGATGATGCCTGCCCGAAACGAGGCGCTGACCCGCTGGGGCGTCGTGAGCTGCGAAGCGGTGGATTACGACACGCTGCACGCGGGCCTGAGCGAGTTGATGACCGACGAAGCCGCCCCGGCGGGAACGCAGTCAGGCCTCGTCGAGCGTCTTCGGCAGGCGGCGGGGCCGCTCAGGCGCCTGGTGCGTGACGCCGTCGCATTGGCCCGGACGGGCGAAGAAGCGCACCGGCGGGACGACCAGTGGCCCCATGGAC
The DNA here is from genome assembly GCA_023428785.1 of Pseudomonadota bacterium. Classification (GTDB taxonomy): domain Bacteria; phylum Pseudomonadota; class Alphaproteobacteria; order Caulobacterales; family Caulobacteraceae; genus Brevundimonas. The sequence continues at coordinate 8,007 of JAEYWU010000058.1, read as the reverse complement.
TTGTCGATGAACTCGAGGACCTGGCCGACACCCTCGAGATTCATGACGTCCGCGAGGACTTCGCCTATTCGGCGACGGTGGAGCTAGCGCCCCCGGGGCGGCGGCTGGCGGCCCGAATGTCCGCTGAACACCGGTGCATTCGCCATCGGCTCGAGAGCCTCCGGGGCCTGACGGGGAATTTCTCGGCCCCAGCCGGAGCCTGCACGACCTGGCGGCTGCTGTATGTGCTTCTCACCAAGGCCGCCTTCGAACTCGAGGACCGCATGGCGCAGGAGGAGGCGCGGCTGTACGCCCCGGTGCTCCGCAATCGTACGGAGCCGCGAGGTTGTCGGGGCGCAAGGTGAGGCGGGCCGGGCGGTCCTAGAAGACGCCCATGACGCGGCAAGGGCCGCGCCGCTTTCATCAAGGTAGCAAGACAATGCTGAGACGCACCCTTCTCACCCTGGCCGCAGCCGGCGCGGCGCTCGCCATGGCGGGCGAGGCGGTCGCCGCCGAACACACCGTCCAGATGCTGAATCGTGGCGAAGGCGGAAACATGGTCTTCGTCCCGGCCGTGGTCCGGGCCCGCGTGGGCGACACCATCCGCTACGTGCCGACCAATCCCGGACACAACGCCGAAACCATCGCCGGCATGCTGCCCGCCGGCGTGGCCGTCACCCGCGGCGCAATGGGCCGCGAGTATGTCCTGCGGGTCACCGCGCCGGGCGTCTATGGCGTCAAGTGCGCGCCGCACTACGGGATGGGCATGGTCGGTCTGGTGGTGGTCGGCGACGGCGGCCCGAACCTGGCCGCCGCCCCGGCCGCCGCAGGCCGGGCCCCGGGGCTCGCCCGCAGCCGCTTCTCGGCGATGTTTGGCCGTCTGTAAACCAGCTCGGCCTGGGGCGAGGGCCCGGGAGGACCATCCTCCCGGGCCCTTCGCAATTCAGGAATGGGCGAGGCGCTCCAGTTCGGCGAGGTCCCGCACGATCACGCCGCGCCGCCGGCTGGCGGTGACCCCCGACTGATCCCATGCCGCCAGCGTCCGACTGACCGTGTGCAGGGTCGAGCCGGTCATCTCGGCGAGGTCCTGCCGGGTGATCGGGAAGTCGATCTCCACGCCGCCGGTCACGGGCCGGCCGGCTTGACGCGCCAGTCGGAGGATGGCCTTGGCGATCCTCTGTTCGACACGCTCGGTCGTCATGCCCCCGACGCGGTTTTGAAGGTCGAAGAGACGCAGTCCTGCGGACGCCGTCGAGCGCACTCCAATCTCGGGGTGACGTCGCATCAGGTCGCGGAAGGCGGACACTGACCAGCGAATCTCGGTGGAGTCCGTCACCGCGATCGCGTCTGCGGGGAAGGGTTGGTCCATGAGGGCGGCAACCGTTCCATACATCTCCCCGGGACCGATGAAACGCAGAACGGACTGGGAGCCGTCGGGGAGTGTCTGAAGGATCTTCACGCGTCCGGTAAGCAGGCTGTGACAGCTGTGTCCTGGATCGCCCTGAGAGAAGATGCGTTGGGCCGGCGTAAGCTGACGGACAAGGCCGGCGCTCGCGACATCGAGCAACTGTTCGTTGCTGAGCCCCTCGAACATCTCGGCCCGCTGTAAAGCGGCGACGTCTGAAAGCGGCATGAGTCTACCAACATGGACGGAGCCTGTAGGTGTCCGCCCTGCCACCCGCGAAACCAACTCAGGGAAATCCCGTAGGTATCAAACCTAGGTGTCGCGGCCTTCTTGGGGCCCGTAGTTTTTGGGCGTCCAGAAGGAGCGACGCCGTCATGGGTCTCCACAGCCTCGATCTCGTGACCCGCCAGTCGGGCCAGGCCTTTCCCCGGCCGACGCCTGACGCCTGCGCGCTGTGCGACGCGTTCGACGAGGACGCCGCGCTTCTGCTCCATCCCGCGGGCCGCGAACTGTTCCGGCAGGGCGAGCCGAGTTATCGGGTCTATCGAATCCGCTCCGGCGCCGTGGCGAGCTATCGCCTGTTCGCGGACGGCCGGCGCCAGGTGATGAGCTTCCATCTGCCCGGCGACTATCTTGGGTTGGAGGCCGGTGTCGAACATGGAGCGACCGCGGTCTGTCTGAGCGACACGGCCCTGGAGGCCATGCGTCGCAGCGAACTGTCCGACCTCGCCGCAAGTGACGCGGCCCTCGGGCGCGCTCTTTGGCAGGTTTCCATCCGGGCCTTTCACAGAAGCGAGGAACATGCCCTCGTGCTGGCCCGGCACGGCGCGCTCGAACGCGTTGCGGCCCTGCTGCTCGACGTCTCCCGTCGGACCGGTCGGGCCGATGTCTTCGACCTCCCCATGACACGCCAGGACATGGCGGACTATCTCGGCCTGACCATTCACACAGTCTCCCGCACCCTGTCGCTGCTCGAGGCCGACGGGATGATAGAGGCTCGCTCGAGCCGCCAGGTCAGGCTGCTTTGCCGCCAGCGACTTGAGGATCTGCTGCAATGATGGTCGCTCCACACCCGCCGCCGCCGTCGCCCGCACGCGTCATCCTCGTGGATGACGACCCCGCGGTGACCCGCGCCATCGAGTTTTCATTCGGGCTGGAGGGGCTGCACGTCAGCGCCTTCCCGGACGCGGCGCATCTGCTGGACAGTCCTGGCCTGTCGGAGGCGGGGTGCCTGATCCTGGACTATCAGCTCCCCGACATGGACGGGCTGCATCTGTTGGCCCGGTTGCGCGAGGACGGGGTCACCGCACCGGCCATACTGATCACCTCGAACCCGAAGCGCCTTCTGCGTCAGCAGGCGGAGGAGGCGGGTGCCCCCATAGTCGAAAAGCCGTTGCTCACTGACGCGCTGCTGGACTCGGTCAAACGGGCGCTTGGCACGGCCTAGCTGCGTCCGACCACAAGGCGCATGCGGACCAGTTCGGACAGGCTGCGGGCCTCCATCTTGGTCATCACGTTGGCGCGATAGACCTCGACCGTACGGGGGCTGATGCCTAGGTCGTGGGCGATGACCTTGTTCGCCTTGCCTTCCACGAGCGCCTCAAGGACCTGGCCCTCGCGGTGCGACAACTGGCCGAGGCGCGCGCGGATCTCATCCGCCGCAGCGTCCTCGACGGACGTCGCGGCGAACTGATCGAGCGCCGAACGGACCGAGGTCAGGAAGGCCTCGTCGTCAAGCGGCTTTTCAATGAAGTCCGACACTCCGGCCCGCAACGCCTCGATGGCGAGCGGCACGTCAGCGTGGCCAGTCATCACGATGATCGGGTGGCGCACGTCGAGCTCCTTCAGGCGGCGCACCATCTCGATGCCGTTCATCTCGGGCATGCGGACATCGGTCACGATGCATCCGGGCGCCAGCCCGGTGGCTTCGCTGAGCAGTTCGGGAGCCGAGGCGTAGGTCGCAGCTTCCAGACCGGCGCTCTTGAGCAGGAACCGGAGGGAGTTACGGACCGCGGCGTCGTCATCGACGACATGAACCATGCCTTCAGTCGACATCTTCAAGCTCCTTGGCGTCCACCGTGTTCAGCGTGAAGCAAAAACGCGTGCCTCCGCCCGGGTTGGACTCAGCCCAGATTCGGCCTCCGTGAGCCTCGATTATCGTGCGCGAGATCGACAGGCCAACCCCCATCCCGGTCCTCTTGGTCGTGAAGAAGGGCTGGAAGAGCTGTTCCGCGGCCGCCGGCGTCAGGCCATGGCCCGTGTCCGCGACCGACACCGTGGCTTCGTGCGGGCCGGAGTTCGCGATGCGGATGTCGAGCGCCTTGCGAGGCGACTCTTCCATGGCCTCGATGGCGTTGCGGATCAGATTGAGCGCCACCTGCTGGATCTGCACCCGGTCGGCCAGCACCAGATCGACGGTGGGATCGAACCGGAAGTTGACCCGGACGCCGTGTTCCTTGGCGCCGACCAGGGCCAGGGCGCCGGCCTCCTCGATCATCTTGGGCAGGCTTTCGACCCTCCGCTCGGTTTCGCCTCGAGCCACGAAATCGCGTAGCCGGCGAATGATGTCGCCGGCCCTCAACGCCTGTTCGGCCGCCAGTTCCACCGCCTCCTTGAGCGTCTCGCGCGGGACGTCCTCGCGTTGCAGCAACCGGGCGGATCCCTTGAGGTAGTTCGCAACGGCGGACAGCGGCTGGTTGAGTTCGTGGGCGAGGGCGGAGGCCATCTCGCCCAGGGCGGTGAGGCGCGAGATGTGAACGAGTTCGGTCTGCAGTTCCTGCAGGCGCGCCTCGGTCTGCTGCCGCTCGCTCAGGTCGCGGACGAAGCCGGTGAAGAACTGCTCCTCGCCGGATTCCATCTCGCCGACGGAGAGTTCCATCGGGAAGGTCGAGCCGTCACGGCGCTCGCCCACCACGACCCGCCCAATGCCGATGATGCGGCGCTCGCCGGTTCGCAGATACCGCTCGAGATATCCGTCATGGGCCTCGCGGTAAGGGGAGGGCATCAGGATGCTCACGTTCTGGCCGATCGCCTCGGCGGCGGTCCATCCGAACAGGCGTTCGGCCGCGTGGCTGAAGGAGTGCATGATCCCCTGCTTGTCGATCACCACCATGGCGTCGGGCACCGTCGCCAGGATCGACCGGAGATGGGCCTCGCGCGAACGCAGGTCGGCGTTCACCGCGGTCGCGTGCGAACGCATCGACTGGAACATCTCGCCCCCCGCGCCGATGCCGAGACCGATCACCAGGAAGGCCGCGGCGCTGGCCAGGTCGCCCGTATTCTGCACCGACCAGGTGATGAACAGCCCACCCGCCGCGCCCAGCACCGAGGCGAGCGCGCCCGGCCCAAGGCCGCCGAGGGCGGCGGCGGCCACGACCGCCGGCACGAAGAGCAGGAAGGCCACCCGCTCGCCCAGGAGCGGCATCAGGGCGAGACGCACCGCGAGCGCGCCGACGACCCCGAGCACAGCGATGGCGTAGGCGGCGACGGGACGGCGCTCAGCAAACAGCCAGGCCCAAAGCCGCGGCGCGTCAGCGAGACCTGTCACCGAACCCTCCGGGGAATTGCGTAAGGGAAAGACCCAAATATGCCTCGCGCCGCCTGCCCGGTACCCCACGATCCGGGGGCCGAGGGCTCTCCCGTTTCACGGTTGGAGGGCTGAGGCAATATGACGGTGTCCTTCGCGGCGCGGGTTTCAGCGGCTTCAACCGGCATGCCACCAGCATGGCTGGCCCAGGCAGGCCGGACGTTGCCCCGCTACACCAGCTATCCCACCGCCCTGGCCTTCGAGCCTTCTGACGACGCGTCCGAAGCTCGCCTCTGGCTGTCCGAGGTGCGTCCGGATCAGGCCCTTTCCGTCTACGTCCACGTGCCCTTCTGCAAGCGCCTGTGCTGGTACTGCGGTTGCCACACCAGCGTCTTCCATGAGTACGACCGGGTCCGGAGCTTCTTCGAGACGCTGAAGCTGGAGGCGGATCTGTGGTCGGACGCCCTGCCGGACCACGCCGGGACCCAGCACCTGCATTTCGGCGGCGGCAGCCCGAACGCCCTGGCCCCGGCCCACTTCGCCGAACTGGTCGGGCTGCTGAAGGTCCGCTTCGCCGTTCGGCCCGACGCCGAGATCGCCGCCGAGCTTGATCCCGGTCTCCTGACGCCGGAATTCATCGACGCCGCTGCGGCCGCCGGGGTCAACCGGGTCAGCCTGGGCGTCCAGACGCTCGATGACGAGGTGCAACGCAAGGTCAATCGCATCCAGCCCTTCGACCGAGTCGCCACCGTGACCGAGCGGCTGCGCTGGGCCGGTGTGCGCGCGATCAACTTCGACCTGATGTACGGCCTGCCCGGCCAGACGCCCGACAATGTCGCTTCCAGCGTGCGCCAGGCGTTGACGCTGCGACCCGATCGGGTCGCCGTCTTCGGCTACGCCCACGTGCCCTGGATGAAGAAGCACCAGGTCATGATCCGCGACGAGGATCTCGCCGACGCGCAGGGCCGCTGGGACCAGGCGGAGGCAGCCGACGAGGTGCTCGTCGCGGCGGGCTACGTCCGGGTAGGCCTCGATCACTACGCCCTGCCGGGAGACCCGCTTGTCATCGCACAGCGCGAAGGTCGGCTGCGCCGCAACTTCCAGGGCTACACGGACGACCCCGCGCCGGTGATGGTGCCGATCGGCCCTTCGAGCATCGGTCGGCTGGGTGGGGGGTTTGTTCAGAACGAGGTCCAGACTCACCACTGGGGCCGCGCCGTAGAGGCCGGCTCCCTTCCCGTCGCGCGCCGGCTGGCTGTCACGGCGGACGACGAACTGCGCGCCGCAGTCATCGAACGCCTGATGTGCGACCTCGCTGTCGATTTTGGCGCCGTCTGCGCAGGCGCGGGCGCGCCTGCCGGAGCACTCGACGCATGCCTGCCTGAGCTGGAGGCGCTGGAACGGGAGGGTCTGTGCCGCATGCACGGCCGGCGTGTGGTCGTTCCCGAGCAGGCGCGACGCCTGATGCGGACCGTCGCGGCCTGCTTCGACGCCAACCTGTCAAAGGGAGGTCGCCGCCACACGCGGGCGGTCTGAGGCGGACCGGAGTTTGCGCCGGCGCAACGTCACCACGAAGCGCGACGGCCATGGAGACCTTCAAACACGCCGACGGGGGGGAGTCTCCGACGGCCGAGGACAGAGAGATGACAACCAAGAGACTTTGGATCGTCCTCGCCCTGATCATGGCGACCTCGTTCGCCGTCCTGGGGCTGATGGGACGCGAGATACACAGGCAGGCGCCGCCGATCCCCGATCGCGTCGTCAGCGCGTCCGGCGAGGTGCTGCTCACCCGCCAGGACATTCAGGACGGCCAGCTCGCCTGGCAATCCATGGGCGGCCAGCAGGTCGGCTCGGTCTGGGGCCACGGCGGCTATGTCGCCCCGGACTGGTCGGCTGACCAGCTCCACCGCGAACTTGTCGCCACGCTCGACATCTGGGCGCGGCGCGACTTCGGCGTTCCCTACGCCGAGCTGGACGACGCGCGCCAGGCCGCGCTCGAGAGCCGGCTGAAGACTGAGTTCCGCACCAACACCTATGATGCGGCCACCGGCACGATCACGGTCTCCGACGACCGCGCCGCCGCCATGGCCGAGGTGCGCGCCCACTACGAGGGTCTGCTCGGGGACGACGCGGGCCTGGCCGAGCTGCGCGAGCAGTACGCCATCGCCGAGAACCCGGTCCCGGACGCCGCCCGGCGCTCGGACATCGCGTCCTTCTGGTGGTGGTCCGGCTGGGCCGCGGGGACCAACCGTCCCGGCGACGACGTCACCTACACCTCCAACTGGCCGCATGAGCCGCTGATCGAAAACGTCCCGAGCTCGGCCAACATGTTCTGGTCGGCGGCCAGCATCCTGCTGCTGATCTTCGGCGTCGCCGCCCTGATCCTGTGGCACGCCAAGTCCAAGCACGAGGCGCCGCACGCCGCGCCGGCGACCGATCCCCTCTTCAGCCTCAAGCCCACGCCCTCGATGAAGGCGACGGGCAAGTACTTCCTGACCGTGATCGCACTGTTCCTGCTGCAGATCGGCCTCGGCGCCATGACCGCCCACTATGCGGTCGAGGGCCAAGACTTCTACGGCTTCCCGCTGTCGGACTGGCTGCCGTACGCGGTGACCCGGACCTGGCACACCCAGCTGGCTGTCTTCTGGATCGCCACCGCCTGGCTGGCCACGGGCCTCTACATCGCCCCGATGATCTCCGGGAAGGAACCCCGCTTTCAGAAGCTGGGCGTCAACATCCTGTGGGTCGCGCTGGTCGTCGTCGTCCTCGGCTCGATGGCCGGCGAATGGCTCGGCGTCCAGCAGGTCTTCGACATCCACACCAACTTCTGGTTCGGCCATCAGGGCTGGGAGTACGTCGATCTCGGCCGCTTCTGGCAGATCCTGCTGTTCGTGGGCCTGATGCTGTGGCTGGTGCTGGTCGGCCGCGCCCTGTGGCCGGCGCTGCGCTCGCCCTCGGACAGCAAGCCCGTTCTGGCGGTGCTGTTCATGTCGACCATCGCTATCGGCCTGTTCTACGCGGCCGGCTTCATGTGGGGCAAACACACCCACATCTCGATGGTCGAGTACTGGCGCTGGTGGATCGTCCACCTGTGGGT
>JAEYWU010000056.1 GCA_023428785.1 Pseudomonadota bacterium | reverse complement strand
AGCTGTTGGCGATGGACAGGGCCTGGACGCCGAGCTGCTGCTTGGTCTGCAGCGCGGTCAGCTTGGCGCTTTCCTTGGCCAGATCGGCGTCGACGAGGTTGCCCGCACCGGCTTCCAGGGCGTCCTGAAGCTTGGTGTTGAACGCGATCTGACGCTCGTACGATTTGGCGTTCGTACCGATCGTCTGAAGCGCGCCGGCCCAGGCGTCGATAGACGTCTGGACAGCCGCCGCGGTCTGGGCCGCCGGGTTCGCCGGAGCGGCAGCAAAGGCCGCAGTTCCGTCGAAGGTCGCGGCGGCGACCGCCGCGGTGATCTCGGCGTCCAGCGCCGTGAAGTCGGCCTGGTAGGCCGTCACGGTCCCGCCGGCTTCGATGGCGGCGGCGAGGGCCTTCATCTCGGTCAGGGCGGCCATGATGGTTTCACCCGCCGCGATGCCGACGTCAGCGATCGACTGCTGCCGCAGCAGGCTGTTGAGCGTGGCGTCGAGGGCCTTGGCGTTGGCCTTCTGGGTGTTGGCGATGGCCCAGACGGCGCCGTTGTCCTTGGCCGAAGAGATCTTCAGGCCGGTGGTGACGCGGTTCTGGACCTTGTCGAGTTCGCGGCTGGTGGCCGCAAAGCTCTGAGCGGCGACCATGGCGCCGTAGTTCGTGTTGATCGAGGCCATTTTGGCGCTCTCCTTCCTTCTGTCTTCGACATGTCCGGGCGACTTTTTGCCATCCGGGAGCATTTTGCTCGCGTTCTCCCCTGCAATTCCCGGGCCAGATCTACGTCGTAAATGATGGATTTACTTCGTTTTTCAGACACGCGAGAGCGCGCCGGACTTGGTCCGACGCGCTCAGGCAAGGAAGCTTTTTGAGGCGGTTTAGCCGCGGAACAGACCCAGCAGGGCGCTGCCGGCCTGGTTGGCGATGGACAGGGCCTGGACGCCGAGCTGCTGCTTGGTCTGCAGCGCGGTCAGCTTGGCGCTTTCCTTGGCCAGGTCGGCGTCAACGAGGTTGCCGGCGCCGGCTTCCAGGGCGTCCTGGAGTTTCTGGGTGAAGGCCAGCTGGCGCTCGACGGACTTGGCGTTGGTGCCGACGGTCTGGAGCGTGCCGGCCCAGGCGTCGATGACGGCCTGGACGTTGGCGGCGGTGGCCGTGCCGGCGGCGTTCAGGGTCGTGCCCGGAGCGGTCAGGGCGGCGGTGCCGTCGAAGCTGGCGGCGGCCACGGCCGCAGTGATCTCGGCGGCCATGGCCGTGTAATCGTTCTGATAGGCGGTGGTCGTACCGCCGGCTTCGATGGCGGCGGCCAGGGCCTTCATTTCCGTCAGGGCGGCCATGATGGTCTCGCCGGCGGCCAGGCCGACATCGGCGATCGCCTGCTGGCGGTTCAGGGAGTTCAGGCGGGCATCCAGGGCCATGGCGTCAGCGCGCTGCGTCAGCGCGATGGCCCAGACGGCTCCGTTGTCCTTGGCATTGGCGATCTTCAGACCGGTGGTGACCCGGTTCTGGACCTTGTCGAGCTCGCGGCTGGTGGCGGCAAAGCTCTGGGCGGCGATCATCGCGCCGTAGTTCGTATTGATCGAGGCCATTTTGGCGTCCTTGCTGTCTTCGACATGTCCAACGCCATTTTGGCGAAGGGAGCGTTTTGCTCGGAACGACAGGGAGCAAGCACGGGGCCAGACCCGGCACGGGCGCCAGATCGATTTCGGCTATTGTTTTCCTTGAGATTTTACCGCAGCCGGCCCCACCAGTGGAGGAAGGAAATTCCTAACGAGGCATGAATTGCCGAGTCAGGACTTCCCGGTCAGGCAGCCGAGGGCTCGGCGCCGGCCTCGCCGGACAGACCCTGCATCATCATCCGGTTCAGGTCGATCAGGGTCTGGAAGTCTTCGTCGCCCTTCATCACGGCCGAGGAGTGACGAGAAACGAACAGGCTGAGCGAGATGATGTTGGCCCGCACCTGGGGCGGCAGGGCGTTGTCCGGCTCCGAGCAGGTGCTGGCCAGGGTCGCCCAGAGCTGACGATTCCAGCCCAGGGCGTCGATGCGCGTGGCGAAGTCCTTGGGATCGGTCTCGGCGGCGGCCATCAGGGCCCGCGTGACCTGTCCGAACAGCCGGTACTCGAGCGCGCGAGGGCTCTCAGTCCGCTGGGCGGTCTGCTGGTAGGCCTGCAGCCCCATGCCCCAACCTTTCGTCTTCGTACTCAATGAGCTTACGGGCCGCGAGCAGGCCCTTGTAGTATTCGCGGGCCATCACGTGCTTCGACGCAGCCACGCCGTCGGCGAGCACCTGAGGATTCTTGATGACCCCCATGAACTCGGTCAGGCGCTGGGCGAACTCGTCGTAGAACTTTTCGGCCGACGCCTCGTCCAGATACATCATCATGACCGGAAAATAGATCCGGCGGGCCGGCGTCGTCGCCTCGTCCGGCTGCATGATGTCCTTCTCCCGAAGGACCGAGGCCTTGTTCTGGAGGATCAGAACGCCGCGCTTGTCGCCGTTCTGGACAACCGCTCCGTTCAGCACGAAGCGTTCCCCGGGTTTGAGCGACAACTTGAGCGGCATTCAGCCCTCCACGAGCCCGTCATACGGGCGGGCGGTTAATCCAGAGTGTCCTGTCTGCTCCAATCATGGTTAGCGGCGGCTTAACCATGATCAGGTCGGGAACGGCCCTCCCCGGCCCTGCGTTTTCCTGAGCGACAGGAGGCCGCCATGGCAGAACCCCAGACTGACCACGATCCGCAGGACACCGCGGAAGCGTTTGACGAGGAAAACCTCGACGACACCGAGACGTACAAGTTCCGCACCTTCGAAGAGAATCCCGACCTCCTGGATCTTACCCACGCCGAGGGGGACGAGGACGAAGAGGCCGAGCTTTCAGAAGACCTGTCGGCGGATCAGGCGGATGACGCCGATCTGGAGGAGGAAATCGAACGTGTCAGGGTCGACGGCTATGACGAGAGCGACCTGGACGACGTCAGTGATCGGGACGCCCGCGACGGCGTCGACGACGAAGACTCCGAGGACGCCACGCTGATCTACGTCGGCGACGTCGAGAACCTGCGGGGGGCCCAAGGCTCCGCCGCCCATTTCGAACCCCGAGCGCCGCTGAGCGACGATGACGTCGAGGCGCTGGGCTATTCAGACGAGGACTGAACCATGAACGACAAGAAGATCGACAAGAGCACCGAAGGCCCCGCGGCGAAACGCACCACGCCGCTCAAGCCGGGCGAGAAGGCCGATCATCTGAAGGAGACCGGCAAGGCCGAGAGCCGACAGGAAGCCCTGGTGGATGAAGCGGTCGAGGAAAGCTTCCCGGCATCCGATCCGGCCACGCCCAAGCACATCACCTAGAGCTCGCGGGCGACGCCCTCCACGAGCGGCACGAAACGGACCTCGATCAGGCTCTCGCGCCGAAAGGTTCCGCCTTCCTCCGCGGTATAGCGGTGCAGGAACTGCGAGCCGGCCTTGCCCACCGGGGCCACCATGACGCCGCCGGGCTTGAGCTGGGCGATCAGTTCGTGCGGCTCATGGGGGGCGGCGGCCGTCACCATGATCCGGTCGAACGGCGCCTGCTCGGGCCAGCCTTGGGCGCCGTCGCCGTGGCGGGTGATGACATTCTGCAGGTCCAGTGTCCTGAAGCGCTGCTCGGCTTCGACCAGCAGAGGCCTGTACCGTTCGACGGAATAGACGAAGCGCGCCAGCTTCGAGAGCACGGCGGCCTGATAGCCGGAGCCGGTGCCGATCTCGAGCACGCGATGGCGAGGACCGACGTCCAGGGCCTGGGTCATCAGGCCCACCACAAACGGCTGGCTGATGGTCTGGGCGCAATCGATCGGCAGGGCAGAATCTTCCCATGCCTGATCGAGGAACTGGGGATGGACGAAGACCGAGCGGTCGACCGCCTCCATGGCCTCGAGCACGCGCGCGTCGGTCACGCCCTGACGGCGCAAACCGAGAATCAGACGGGCGGCGCGTTCGTCAGTCATTCCTTCAGGCGGGGCGGTACGCCGCCGAGGACGCCCTTCAGATCGTGGATGGTCTTGTGGTGGGTCAGATCGATGTGCAGCGGGCTGACGGAAATCTTGCCGTCGGCGATAGCGCGCAGGTCGGTGCCTTCCAGCGGACTCTGTTCGCCGGCGCGGAAGCCCATCCAGTAGTAGTCGCGGCCGCGCAGATCGGTGCGACGCGTCGCGTGCATCTCGGCCACGTCGCGGAAGCCCTGGGAGGTGACCTCGACCGCCTTGACCAGCTCGGGCGGCAAATTCGGGAAGTTCAGGTTCATGATCACGCCGTCGCCCCAGCGCACATCGAGCAGGCGCTGGATGATCGCGGGAGCAAAGGCCTCGGCCGTGTCGTAGCGGGCGATCACCTCGTCGTGGAAGCGTTCGAGCGACTGGCTGAGGGCGATGGAGCGGATGCTCATGGCCATGCCCTGGAGCGCGCCGGCCACCGTGCCCGAATAGGAGACGTCCTCGCCGATGTTGTGGCCCCGGTTCACGCCCGACAGCACCAGATCGGGCCGCTGGGGCATCAGATCATTGACCGCCAGGATCACGCAGTCGGTCGGGGTGCCGGTGACGGAGAAGCGCTTGTCACCGTGTTTGTGGACGCGCAGCGGCTCGGTCAGGGTCAGGCCCCGGCCCTTGCCGGACTGTTCGACGGCCGGCGCACAGGTCCAGACATCGTCCGAGAGCGACAGGGCGATGCGTTCGAGGGACACAAGGCCTTCGGCCTCGATGCCGTCGTCGTTGGTGAGGAGAATTCTCATCCGACTACCGTCGCCCCACCCATGTAGGGCTGCAGCACAGCCGGGACGGCGATCTTGTCGTCGTCCTGCTGATAGTTCTCCATGACGGCCACCAGCGTACGGCCGACGGCAAGGCCGGAGCCGTTGAGAGTGTGGACGAACTCGGTCTTCTTCTCGCCGGCGCGCTTGAAGCGGGCGTCCATGCGGCGGGCCTGGAAGTCGCCGCAGTTCGAACAGGAGCTGATCTCGCGGTAGGTCTTCTGGCTGGGGAGCCAGACCTCGAGGTCGTACGTCCTGCGGGCCGAGAAGCCCATGTCGCCCTTGCAGAGGAGCATGCGGCGGAAGGGCAGTTCGAGCGCCTTGAGGACGGCCTCGGCGCATTCGGTCATGCGCTCGTGCTCGGCGTTGGAGTCCTCGGGGCGGGTGATGGAGACCAGTTCGACCTTGGAGAACTGATGCTGGCGGATCAGGCCGCGCGTATCGCGTCCGGCCGAGCCGGCCTCGGCCCGGAAGCACGGCGTGAGGGCGGTGAGGCGCATGGGCGTGGCGAGCTCGTCCTCGGAGAGGATGGTCTCGCGCACGAGGTTGGTCAGGGAGACCTCGGCGGTGGGGATGAGAAAACGGTCTGCGGTCCCGGCATCCGGCACCTTCGAACCGTCCGGAAGCGAGAACTCCAGTTCGGCGTCGGGGATTTTGAAGAGATCGTCCTCGAACTTGGGCAGCTGGCCCGTCCCGTACATGGCAGGCCGCCGAACCATTAGGGGCGGATTGACCTCCAGATAGCCATGCTCCCCCGTCTGCAGGTCCAGCATGAACTGCCCGATCGCGCGTTCCAAGCGGGCGATGCCGCCCTTCAGGACGGCGAAGCGGGCGCCGGACATCCTGGCGGCGGCTTCGAAATCGATCAGGCCAAGGGCCTCGCCGAGGTCGGCGTGGTCCTTGGCGCTGTTGGAGAGCGCGGTCGAGGGGGCGCCGGGGCGGGTCGAGACGAAGGCGTCGCCGACCTGGACGTTGCCAGCCTCGTCCTCGCCGTCGGGCACGTCGTCGGCGGCCAGGTTCTTGAGGCCGGCGAGGAGGTCGCGGAGCGCCCGGCCCTTTTCGGCCTCGACGGCTTCGGCCTGGGCGATCTGCCCCTTGAGGGCTTCGACCTCGGCCTTGAGGCGGTCGGCCTCAGCCATGTCCTTGCGGCCCATGGCGGCGCCGATGGCCTTGGAGGCGGCGTTGCGCTGGGCGAGCGCTTCCTGGCCGGTCGTCTGGGCCGCGCGCAGGTCGCGGTCGAGGGCGAGAATCTGATCCACGACGTCTTTCGCGTCATCGACGCCGCGCGACGACCAGCCGGCGATATAGGCGTCGGGGTTTTCGCGGATGGCCTTGATGTCGTGCATGGTCGTGGACCCGTTGGGAGAAGCCGAACCTGTTAGCGGCTGGGGCGGAGTCGGGCAACGCGCAGCGGGTCACTCTGAATCATCGACCGGACCGAGCCGCTCCAGGACGTCGATGGGATCCATCATATCCAGAGGTTCGGCCTCGAGCGTCAGGGCCTCCCAGTGCGGCCTTTTGCAGACGTCGCCAACTGTGCGGATCGCCTCGAGATTGAGGTCGTAAAGGCGCTTGAAGCGCAGGGCGAGGGTGCGGCGGATTTCGGCCTCGGCGAGCCGGCGGTTGAGCTGGTGGCCGAAGGTGTTGTCCAGGCCGGGGGTGTCTCGGGGGTGCATGGGGGTTCCTGGGATTAATGTCTCCTCTCCATCGCTTGTGATGGGGAGGGGGCGAGCCTTGGCGAGCCGGAGGGGACTCGTTCCGCCGCACCGGCGTCCTGCGGCCGACGGCCCCTCCACCCCTTCGGGGTCCCCCTCCCCATTTCAGGCTCCGCGCTGCCCTTCGGGTCGCTGCGCTCATGGGAAGGAGACAGGAGTCGTCGGCCTCGCGCCTTCGCTGCGAGGTTGGGAGGGCAGGCGGAGCGCCGGACTTCGGGTCCGGTGACCGCAGGGGGTAGTGAGCGTTTCGACCTGAAGAGGGCGCCCCGCCGCGATCTGTTTTCCCGGAGCTCCTGCTGGGCAGCCGTATTAGGGCCTACGCAGATTTTGGGTCAGCCCCGGACGGTCGGGCCCCTGCACAGCGACAGGGGTCCCGGAACCGACGGGTACTCCGCCCCGCCGCTATCCGCTCAGTCCGCATCTCCACACCGACAAGGTCGCTGGCCATGCGCCCTCCCCTGGCGTGGGGACCTCAGGAGTATGGGGTTGCTGCGGATCGGCGGGGATCTAGAGGGTGAGAATTCTTTCTCGTCCCCGCCCTTCAATCGTCATCCTCGGGCAAGGCAGAGCCGCGACCCGGGGATCGGACGTGGGGTTGAGAGGCTTGTCCGGCCAAGGCTGAGCGGCCGACGGTCCGACCCTCGGGTCAATTCAGAGGGTGACGAGAGAAACCGGCGAAGGGCGCCATTTTGCCCGCTTCGTTGCGGGCGCCTAGCGGTTCTGGAAGCTGCGGGGGTGCAGGACGCGGGCGTCGAGGGTGGCGCGGTGGACGCCGTAGCATTCGCAGGACGCCCGCTCGAGGGCGACGCGGTCCAGGATCATCACGCGACCACGCGAATAGCGGATGGCGCCGGCGCGCTGGAGCTGCTGGGCGGCCTCGTTGACCGTGGTGCGCTGGCTGCCGAGCATGGAGGCCAGAAACTCCTGGGTCAGGAACAACTGGTCGCCCTCAATGCGGTCATGGCACCGCAGGAGCCATTTCGCGAAGCGCTGTTCGGCCCGGTGCAGGGCGTTGCAGGCCACGGACTGTTCCAGCTCTCCCATCAGCCGCACGCCATAGGCGGCCAGCACGTCGCGGATGCCGGGACGCTCGTCGACCAGGGCGCGAAAGCGGGTTGCGTCGATCTTGCGGGCGACGCCGGCGAACTGGGCGACGAGCCGCGAATAGCAGCGCGTGACCGCGTCCGAGGCGAAAGGATGGCTGCATCCCTCACGGCCGATCATGAAGGTCTCGATGGTGCGGCCGTCCTCGAGAGTGGCGACGGCGGAAATGATCCCGCGCTCCACGAACTCGAGCGCGCAGACCTCGTCGCCGGCCTCGCAGAAGACGTGGCCGACCTCGAATTCGAAGGGCGTCGCGGCCTCAAGCAGCGCGGCGCGATCCTCCGGCGCCAGGGCGGCGATCAGGGCATTGCTGTCCGGCAGGGTCATTCTGGCCGCATAGAACGCGCCATTCCCCGCGACATGTCCAGCCCTGGGGTCAGGCGGCGGGATGCGGGTCATCGTCCGCGACCACGGGCCGCGGACTGCGTCAGCGCTGTCCAAACTCCGATGGAATCGCCCATGCGCCCCCCACTCCGGCGCGAGCAATAGGCGGCGTCGGCAGGGCCGTCTGTCGGCTCGCTGACGTATGGAAAAATTTCCGCCGGGATCGGAGGATCAGATCAGGCGGCGGTCTCGCGCGTCGCGGCTCTCGCGTCATAGTTCAGGATCGGCGCCAACCAACGCTCTGCGGTCGCGACGTCCCATCCCTTGCGGCGGGCGTAGTCCTCCACCTGATCACGGTCGATCTTGCCGACGCCGAAATAGTGGCTGCCGGGGTGGCCGAAGTAGAGGCCCGAGACGCTGGCGGGCGGCGTCATGGCGAAGCTCTCGGTCAGGGCCATGCCGGCGTTCTCGCCCGCGTTCAGCAGGGCGAAGAGCGTGGCCTTTTCGGTGTGATCGGGCTGGGCCGGATAGCCGGGCGCGGGGCGGATGCCCTGGTATTGCTCGGCGATCAGGTCATCGACGCTGGTCTGTTCGTCGGGGGCGTAGCCCCAGAGTTGGGTGCGGACTTCCTTGTGCAGGCGCTCGGCGAACGCTTCGGCCAGTCGGTCGGCCAGCGCCGTGGCCAGGATGGCGGAATAGTCGTCACCGGCGGCCTTGAACGCGGCGGCCTTTTCCAGCTCGCCATGGCCGGCGGTGACGGCGAAGGCGCCGAGGTAATCGTCGCCATCCTCGGCCACGAAGTCCGAGATGGACAGGTTGGGCTTGCCGTTGGTTTTGGCGATCTGCTGGCGCAGACCGTGGAATCGGGCGGCCTCGGTCGTGCGGGTTTCGTCGGTCCAGACCACGATGTCGTCGCCGCGCGCATTGGCGGGCCAGAAGCCGACGACGCCCTTCGCGGTGAACCACCGCTCGTCGATGATCTGCTTCAGCATGGTCTGGGCGTCGCGGAACAGGTCGCGCGCGGCCTCGCCGACGACCTCGTCCTCCAGGATCAGGGGATAGCGGCCGATCAGCTCCCAGCTGGCGAAGAAGGGCGTCCAGTCAATGTGATCGGCGAGATCCTGCAGGTCCCAGCTGTCGAAGGCGCGCACGCCCAGGACGGCGGGTTTGGGCGCCGGCGACTGGTTGTCGGCGGGGTTCCAGCGGTTGGCGCGGGCCTGGTCGATGGAGAAGCGCGCCTTGACCTCCTGGCCCCGGGCGTACTGCTCGCGGATCCTGACGTATTCGTCGCGGGTGGCCTGTTCGTTGGCGGCCTTGTCGGTCGGCGACAGGAGCCCTGCGACGACGCCGACGGCTCTGGAGGCATCGATGACGTAGGTGGTGGAGCCTGCGCGGTAGGCCGGTTCGATCTTGACGGCCGTATGGGTTCGGCTGGTCGTGGCGCCGCCGATCAGCAGAGGAATGTCGAAGCCACGCCGCTCCATCTCCGAGGCCACGAAGACCATCTCATCCAGCGACGGCGTGATCAGGCCCGATAGGCCGATGATGTTGCAGTTGTTGGCCTTGGCCTCGTCGAGGATGCGGTCGGCCGGGACCATGACGCCCAGGTCGATGACCTCGTAGTTGTTACACTGGAGCACGACCCCGACGATGTTCTTGCCGATGTCGTGGACGTCGCCCTTGACCGTCGCCATCAGGATGCGGCCGTTCGAGGACCGGGGCTGGCCCTCCTTCTCGGCCTCCATGAAGGGTTCGAGCCAGGCCACGGCCTGTTTCATCACGCGGGCGGATTTCACCACCTGGGGCAGGAACATCTTGCCCGAGCCGAACAGGTCGCCGACGACGTTCATGCCGTCCATCAGCGGGCCCTCGATGACGTGCAGCGGGCGCTCGGAGGCGAGACGCGCCTCCTCGGTATCGGCCTCGATGAATTCGGTGATGCCGTGGACAAGCGCGTGCTCGATCCGCTTGCCGACCGGGGCCTCGCGCCAGGTCAGATCGACGACGCGGGCGGCGCCCTTTTCGCCCTTGTAGGTCGGCGCCATGTCGACCAGGCGCTCGGTGTTTGAGACGTTGGTCCGCTGCGGCCGGTTGAGGATCACGTCCTCGACGGCCTCACGGAGCGCCGGGTCGATGTCGTCATAGACCGGCAGGTCGCCGGCGTTGACGATGCCCATGTCCATGCCGGCGTTGATGGCGTGGTACAGGAAGACCGAGTGGATCGCGCGGCGGACCGGTTCGTTGCCGCGGAAGCTGAACGAGACGTTCGAGACGCCGCCCGACACCCGCGCATAGGGCAGGGTCTGCTTGATGACCCGCGTCGCCTCGATGAAATCGACGGCGTAGTTGTCGTGCTCCTCAATCCCGGTGGCGACCGCGAAGATGTTCGGGTCGAAGATGATGTCTTCGGGCGGGAAGCCGACCTCGTCGACGAGGATGCGGTAGGCGCGGGTGCAGATCTCGATCTTGCGGGCGGCGGTATCGGCCTGACCGACCTCGTCGAAGGCCATCACGACGACGGCGGCGCCGTAGCGCAGGCATTTGACCGCCTGCTCGCGGAACTCGGCCTCACCCGCCTTCATCGAGATGGAGTTGACGATCGGCTTGCCCTGAACGCACTTCAGCCCCGCCTCGATCACCTCCCATTTGGAGCTGTCGATCATCACCGGCACGCGGGCGATGTCCGGTTCGGCCGCGATCAGGTTGAGGAAGGTCCGCATGGCGACGACGCCGTCCAGGAGGCCCTCGTCCATGTTGATGTCGATGATGGCCGCGCCTGCCTCGACCTGCTGGCGCGCGACATCCAGCGCCGCCGGATAGTCGCCCTCGACGATGAGCTTGCGGAATTTGGCCGAGCCGGTGACGTTCGTCCGCTCGCCAACGTTGATGAAGGTGGGGCGCATCAGCTTACGAGTTCAAAGGGTTCCAGGCCACTCAGCCGCATGGCCACCGGCCGCTCCGGGACCGCGCGTGGCGTGACGCCCGCCACTTCCTGGGCCACATGCCGGATGTGTTCCGGCGTCGTGCCGCAGCAGCCGCCGACGATGTTGACCAGCCCCGACTTCGCCCACTCCTCGATGAAGTGGGCCGTCTCGTGCGGCTGCTCGTCATACTGGCCCATGGCGTTGGGCAGGCCGGCGTTGGGATAGGCCGCGACCAGGGTGTCGGCCACGCGGCTGAGCTCGGCGATGAAGGGCCGCATCAGGTCGGCGCCGAGCGCGCAGTTGAAGCCGACGGCAAAGGGTTTGGCGTGGCGCACGGAGTTCCAGAAAGCCTCGGCGGTCTGGCCGCTGAGCGTGCGGCCCGAGCGGTCGGTGATGGTGCCCGAAATCCAGATCGGCAGCGGCTCCACCCCCTCGTCCTCAAGGTCCTTGATGGCCTTGATCGCGGCCTTGCAGTTGAGCGTGTCGGTGATGGTCTCGATCAGATAGAGGTCCACGCCGCCCTCGTTGAGCGCCTTCACCTGCTGGCGATAGGCCTCATAGACCTGGTCGAAAGTGACCAGGCGTGCGCCGGGGTCGTTCACGTCCGACGACATGGACAGCATCTTGTTCAGCGGCCCGATCGAGCCGGCGGCGAAACGGGGCTTGTGCGGCTGCTTCTCGGTCCATCGGTCGGCTGAGGCGCGAGCCAGTTTCGCGCCTTCGAGATTGATGTCCCAGACAGCCTGTTCGTCGAGCTTGTAGTCGTCCTGGGCGATGACCGTGGCAGAGAAGGTGTTGGTCTCGGAGATGTCGGCGCCGGCGGCGAAATACTGGTCGTGCAGGTCGGAGATGACATCTGGCCGGGTGATGCAGAGGATGTCGTTGTTCCCCTTCATCTGTTCCTTTTCATCATAGCCATTGGCATCCACGAACCGGTCGCCGCGGAAGTCGGTCTCGGTCAGGCCGCGCCGCTGGATCATCACGCCCCAGGAGCCGTCCAGCACGAGGACGCGTTCGGCGGCCGCGCGGTGCAGCGCGGCGATGCGGTCAGTCCGGTTCATGCGACGGCCTTGCGCTCACGCACACCCAACACCCGGCAGATGGCGTAGACCAGGTCCGCCCGGTTCAGGGTGTAGAAATGGAAGTCCGAGAAGCCTTCCTCTTGCAGGCGAGCGCAGGTCTCGGCGGCGACGCAGGCGGCGATCAGGCGGCGCGTGTCGGGATCGTCATCCAGGCCGTCGAAATGGGCCGCCAGCCAGGTCGGCACGGCGGCGCCGCATGATCCCGCCATACGCTGGAGTCCCGCGAAGTTGGAAACGGGCATGATCCCCGGCGCCAGGGGGATGGTGATCCCCGCAGCACGGATCCGGTCCCTAAACCGCAGGAAGGCGTCGATATCGAAGAAGAACTGGCTGATGGCGTGGGTGGCGCCGGCGTCCACCTTGGCCTTCAGCACATCGATGTCGTGGTCGATCGACGGGCTCTCTGGGTGCTTTTCGGGATAGACGCCGACCGAGATGTCAAAGCCGCCCACATCAGAGATGGCCCGCGTCAGTTCAGTGGCGTTGGCATAGCCGTCGGCGCGGGGTGTGTAGGTTCCGCCGATACCACCGCCTCCCGGCGGGTCGCCACGCAGGGCCACCAGGTGCTTCACGCCGGCGGCCTTGTAGTCCTGGATCACTTCGTCGATCTCGCCGCGGGCGGCCTCGACGCAGGTCAGATGGGCTGCGGGCTTGAGGGCCGTGTCGGCAAGGATGCGGGTCACGGTGCGATGGGTGCGTTCCCGCGTCGATCCGCCCGCCCCGTAGGTGACCGAAACGAAGGCCGGATCAAGCGGCGCGAGCCGCTGGATGGCTTGCCAGAGATTGGCTTCGGCCGCGTCGGTCTTCGGCGGGAAGAACTCGAACGACACATTGGGCCGTGAGGTGTCGGAACCCGCACGTGCGACCGGGCCCAGCGGTGAAAGAAGAAGCGCGCGCGCCTCGGCGAGACTGACCTGACCCATGCTCATGCTGCGTTCGCCTGCTTCAGGGCCATGCGATCAGCGGTCCAGATGACCACCGTCAGGCCGTCGGTGTCCGGTGGCAGCACAATCGGCGCCGAGGGCTTGAGCCCGGCCTCGGACAGCCAGCCGTGGACCTCGTCGTCGGGAAAACCCAGACGACGGTGCTGATGTTCTCGCAACGTCTCCAGCTGGTGCGGGGCGAAGTCGACAATGACGAGCCGCCCACCCTCTCCGACCAGACGCGCGGCCTCGGCCACTGCGGCGGCGGGATCGGCGAGGTAGTGAAGCACCTGATGCACGACCACCAGATCCGCGCTGCCGGTCGGCAGGCGCGTCGAGAAGATGTCGCCGTGGCGCAGTTCGACCTTGCCCAGTCCCGCTTCGGCGACCCTCGTGCGGGCGATGTTGAGCATGTTCTGGCTGAGGTCGAGGCCGACCGAAAGCCGGGCCCGCTCACCCAGCAGGGTCAGCATCCGCCCGGAGCCGGTGCCAAGATCGACCAGCCGGTCATAGGGGCCCGGGCCGGCGGCGGCGGCGATCGCGGCCTCGACGTCTGTCTCGCAGACATGGAGCGAGCGGACCCGGTCCCAGGTCGGGGCGATCTGTTCGAAATAGGCGGCGGCCTCTTCCGCGCGCTCGGCTCGGACGGCCTGAAGCCTGTCGTGGTCCGCATCGTGGGCGCCATCGGCCATGAGGTCGAGCACCGCATCGATCAGGCGGCGAGCACTCGGATCGTGCGACAACCGGTAGAAGACGCGCGCGCCGTCGGGGAACCGCTCGATCAGACCGGCATCGGCCATCAGCTTGAGGTGGCGGCTGACCCGGGGCTGGCTCTGATCCAGCACGCGCGACAGCTCCATGACGGAAAGCTCCTCGCCCGCCAGCAGGGAAAGAACGCGCAGCCGGGTAGGTTCGCCCGCGGCGCTGAGCGTCTGAACGAGGTGTTCGGCGGTCCAACTCATAAGGGATATAAAGATATCCTTATATGATTTTTTCAAGCTTTAATCGCAGCCGACGACGGCTTTGGCTGATCCCCTCGTTGAAGTCCGGGGGCATGAGGAGATGCCGATGACGTCCATCCACCACCATGCGCCGTTCGCGGCGCTCCTGTTTCTGGCCGCCTGCGGGGCGTCCGGGAGCGAATCGGATCAGGCCGAGGATCTGCCGCGCGCCGAGCCGGCGGCGCTGGTCGACCAGTCGCCCATTGAGGCGGCGCAAGGGGCCGACCCCGAAGTCGAGAGGGCCACGACGTCAGCCCCGACGCCTGGCGTGGAACCGATTCCGGCTCAGCGCCGTCCTACGCCCGAGCCGCCCCCCTTCGGTGGCCGTGACGCGATCGTGGCCCGGACGTCCGAAACGTTCGACCGGCTCGACGCCAACGGGGACGGCAGTCTGGACGCCGCCGAGCGCGCCGGCGGGCGAGCAGGCGGGCGGTTCCTGGAAAGGCTGGACGCCGACAACGACGGGCGCGTAACCCGCCAGGAAGCGCTGGACGGCGCCGCAGAACGCTTCCGGGCTGCAGACACCAACGGCGACGGCGTCCTGTCCGACGACGAGCGCCCGGCGGGGATGCGGCCGCCGGGCTAGAGTTCGGCGACGGGGGTGACCAGCGGCTGGCCCGAGAAATGGGCCGCCAGGTTCTGCATCAGCAGCATCAGCATGCCCTGCACGGCCTCGCGCGTGGCGCCGCCGGTATGGGGCGTCAGCACGGTGTTGGGCGCCCCTTCCCATCGGTTGGGATCGGTCGGCTCGGTCTCATAAACATCGAGCGCGGCCTGGCCGAGACGGCCTGACTTGAGGCAATCGATCAGGGCGTCTTCGTCGATCACCTGACCGCGCGAGACGTTGACCACCAGGCCCTGAGGTCCCAGCGCTTCGAGGATTTCGCGCGAGATCAGGCCACGGTTCGTCTCGTCGGCCTTGCAGGCCAGGACCAGGACGTCGCTGTCGCGGGCGAGCGCCAGAAGGCTTTCGGCGCGAGGCCAGGCCAGCCCCGGCTTCTCGCGCGGGCCCCACCAGGAAACCGTGGTCCGCATCGGCCCAAGCCGCTCGGCCAGGGCCTGACCGATATGGCCCATACCGACGATGCCGACCTTCAGCCCCTTCATCGACGGCGTCAGAATGCGGCTCTCGGGCGTCCAGGCTCCGGCGCGCAGCTCCCGGTCGCCGCGCACGATCTCGCGCCGCGCGGCCAAGATTAGGCCCAGGGCATGGTCGGCGACATCCTCGTGGTTGACGGCCGGCGCATGGGTCACCGGCAAGCCGCGCTGGCGGCACCAGTCGACATCGATCCCGTCGTAGCCGGCCGTGAAACAGGCGATCAGCCCCAGATTCGGCAGGGTCTCGATAAGGGCCTTGTCGAGCGGAAACTCGCCCGCCACCACCAGGGCGCCGATAGCCGAGGCCGCCTCGGGCGGCGGGCCTTCCCACAGCCGGTAGACGTCGTAACTGCCCTCCAGGAACCCGGCGAGAGGATGCAGGTGGCTCTGTGCGATCAGGATGGCGGGGCGCGACATCCCTCTCCTATAGCGCCGGTGGCGAAGCCACGCGATTCCGCGTCCCGGCTGATTGCATTCGTGCGGCGCGGTCGGGGCACTAGGCTTTGGCCGGAAGGCGCTATAGCGTCGCACTCCATGCGCACCCTGATGTCTTCGGCGGCCGTGGCCGCTCTTCTCGCCCTCGCCCTCCCCGCCTCGGCCCAGGAGGTGCTGACGCCAGAGCGGGTCTTCTCCGATCCCAGCCTGAACGGCCCCTCGGCCCGGTCGGTGACCCTGTCGCCAGACGGCGAGCTGGTGGCCTATCTGCTGCCGCGCGAGGACGATGTGGACGTGCTGGACCTGTGGGCCGCGCCGGTCGAGGGCGGCGAGCCGTTCCGGCTGGTGGACGCCCGGGCGCTTGTCCCGGACGCGGGCGAACTGTCCGAGGCCGAACGGGCGCGGCGCGAGCGCATGCGCATCAGCCAGCGAGGCGTGGTGGAATATTCCTGGGACGAACAGGGCCGGTTCATCCTGGCCCCGCTGGAGGGCGATGTCTTCGTCGCCAGCCGCGAGGACGGGACCGTCCGCCGACTGACAGAAACCGAGGCCGACGAGATCGACGCCAAGGTCTCGCCCCAGGGCAACTATGTCTCGTGGGTCCGCGACCAGGACCTGGTGGTCTATGACCTGAACAACGGCTTCGAAATTCCGATCACCCACGACGGTGAGGGTCTGGTCACCTGGGCCACCGCCGAGTTCATCGCCCAGGAGGAGATGGACCGCGACACCGGCTACTGGTGGAGCCCCAACGAGCGCTTCATCGCGATGACCCGCGTCGACGAGAGCGGCGTGGACGTCATCCCGCGCCTGGACATCTCGGGCGAGGGCGCGACCACGATCGAGCAGCGCTATCCCCGCGCCGGACGGCCCAATGCGGCGGTCCAGGTCTGGGTCCACGACATGCTGGTCGGCGATCGCCGCCGCGTCGATCTGGGCGAGAACGAGGACATCTATGTCGCGCGGGTCAACTGGTCCAAGGACGGCCGCATCCTCTACGTCCAGCGCCAGTCGCGCGATCAGCGCACCCTGGACCTGCTGGCCATCAATCCGCGCACCGGGGACAGCACCGTCCTGCTGACCGAGACGAACGACCACTGGGTCGATCTGACCGACGATTTCACGCCGCTGGCCGACGGCGGCTTCCTGTGGGGATCGGACCGGGACGGCAACCGGCACATCTATCGCTACGCCGCCGACGGCAGCCTGGTGAACCAGGTCACGTCCGGCGACTGGCCGGTGCGCGGCGTCCAGTCTGTCGACGAGGAGAGCGGCCGGATCTGGTTCATGGCCTCGACCGAGGACCCGACCCAGCAGCATCTGTATGTCGCCGCCCTGGACGGCTCGGGCGAGCCGGTGCGGGTGACGTCGGGCGAAGGCTGGTGGTCGGCCGACGTGGGCGAAGGCGGCGTCTTCGTGGGCAACTATTCCGACCCAGTCACCCCGCCCAATACGGCGCTGTACGGCGCCGACGGCGAGCGGCTGCGCTGGATCGAGGCCAATCCCCTCGACAGCACCCACCCCTACTATCCGTACATGGCGCGCCATACCGTGCCCCGGTACGGCACGATCCAGACGCCGAACGGCACGGACCTCTGGTACCAGATCCTGACGCCGCCGGACTTCGATCCGACCCGCCAGTATCCGGCGATCATCGAGGTCTATGGCGGGCCCGGCGTCCAGCGCGTGATGCGCAACTGGCAGTCGCTCGCCTCGCGGCTCTATCTGGAGGCCGGCTATGTGGTCTTCCGGCTGGACAACCGGGGCTCCTCGAACCGGTCAGCCGACTTCCAGACGGCGCTGGACCGCAACCTCGGCACCGTCGAGGTCGATGACCAGTACGCGGGCCTGCGCTTTCTCAGGAACCAGCCCTATGTCGACCCGCACCGGATCGGGGTGACCGGCTGGAGCTACGGCGGCTTCATGACCCTGATGATGATGACCGATCCGCGCTTCGAGCTGGCGGCGGGTTCTTCGGGCGCCCCGCCGACCGAATGGGGTCTGTACGATACGCACTACACCGAGCGCTTCATGGGCACGCCCGAGGACAACGTCGACGGCTATGCGGCGTCAGACGTCATTCCGCGTCTGGAGAACCTCGAGGGTCGCCTGCTCATCATGCATGGCATGGCCGACGACAATGTGATCTTCGAGAACACAACGCGGGTCATCAACGCCCTGCAGGAACGCTCCCAGCCGTTCGAGATGATGCTGTGGCCCGGCCAGCGGCACGGCGTTCGTGGAAATCCGCGCCTGCTGCTGCAGTGGCGGACCTGGCTGGACTTCTTCGGCCGGACGATCGGCGAGGAGGACTGATTGATGCGGGGGCTGATCGGATGCGCGCTCGGGGCGCTGGTGTTGGCAGGCTGTGCGACCGGTCCGGTCTCGCCCACCATGGTTCGCGCGCAAGCCGAGCCAGTCGCCTGCGCGGTTGGCGCATCGACCATCGCCGACTATGCGGGCGCGCGCCAGCGGCCCTGTCTGGGAGCGGCCATCGAAGAACAGATCAACGCTGTCTTGTCGTGGAACACCGACGCCTGGGACCCTCGGTCCTTTGAGGCGAACCTGTTGCTGGCTGGGGTCCCGGTGCTCATCAAGGACAACATCGAGACCATCGAGCTGCCGACCACGGCGGGCTCGCTGGCGCTGTTCGACAACGACACCGAACGCGACGCGCCCCTGGTCGCACGCCTCAGGTCCGCCGGGGCCATCATCATCGGCAAGGCGAACCTGTCTGAATGGGCCAATATCCGCTCGGGCGAGTCCAGCTCGGGCTGGAGCGCCGTGGGGGGCCTGACCCGCAATCCGCACGACCTGTCGCAGTCGGCCTGCGGCTCGTCGTCCGGCAGCGCGGCGGCTGTGGCGGCGGGGCTGGCTCCGGCCGCCATCGGCACTGAGACGGACGGCTCGATCACCTGCCCGGCGGCCATGAACGGGATCGTCGGCTTCAAGCCCACGGTCGGGCTGGTCAGCCGGACCCATATCGTGCCGATCTCCGAGAGCCAGGACACGGCGGGCCCGATGACCCTGACCGTCGAGGACGCCGCCGTCATCCTCAGCGTCATCGCCGGCAGCGATCCGATGGACCCACGCACCGCCGAGGCGGACGCGCGTAGGACCGACTATCGCGCCGCGCTTGACGCCGACAGCCTGAGGGGGACGCGGATCGGCGTCGCCCGTTTCCTGACCGGCTATTCGGCCGAGACCGACGCCGTGTTCGAACAGCGGCTGCAGGACCTGCGCGATGCGGGGGCCATTCTGGTCGAGATCACCGAAGGTCCGGACAGCCGCGCCATCGGCCAGCGCGAAATCCAGGTTCTGCTGTTCGAACTGCGGGCTGGCATGAACGCCTACCTCGCCACGACCGATCCGGAGGAGGTCCCGACGCGGACCCTGGCCGATCTGATCGCCTTCAACCGCGACACTCCGGCCGAGCTGGAGCATTTCGGCCAGGAGCTGTTCGAGGCCGCCGAGCAGACCGGCGGCCTGGATGATCCGGCCTATATCCAGGCCCGCGACGAAGCGCGCAGGATGGCCGGACCGGAAGGCATTGACCGGCTGCTGGCCGAGCATGATGTGGAAGTCCTAATCGCGCCCACAACGGGACCGGCCTGGGAAATCACGCTAGGCGACGGCGACACCTTCTCGGGCTCGGCTTCGCGACTGCCGGCGGTGGCGGGCTATCCGCACCTGACGGTGCCCATGGGCTTCGTCGGCGACCTGCCGGTGGGCATGAGCTTCATCGGCCCGGCCTGGTCGGATGCGCGGGTGCTGAGCCTGGGCTACGCCTTCGAACAGCGGACGCAGGCGCGCCGCCCTCCCCGCTTCCTGCCTTGAGCCCCTGGATCGTCAACGGGATCGGTGTCGCCGCCGCCCTGTGCTCGATCGCCAGCTTCGCGCCCCAGATCGTCAAGATCGTGCGCGAGAAGGACGCCTCGTCGGTGTCACTCAAGACCTATGCCCTGACAGTCACGACCTTCGCGCTTTGGACCACCTATGGCGTGCTGGCGCCGGCCTGGCCGGTGGCCGGGTCGAACGCCATCGCCTTCCTGATGGCCCTGACGGTGCTGGTGCTGAAGTGGCGCTACGGCCGCTCCGGCGCCTGACTACAGGGGCTCGTCCGCCAGGATCGTTGCGCCTTCGGAGCGGGCGCGGGCGCGCTGGATATCCCGCGCCGCGGCCTGGACATCCGGATCGTTGGCGATGGCGCCCAGGGTGATCAGGGCGCGTGCGGCGTCGGCGCCGCCGCCGAAGGCCAGACCGAGCTGTTGCCAGAAGCCCTGCTGGGCCGGGAAACGACGCAGCTGGATGTCGGCGTCTTCGTCGATCTCGGCCAGGATGCGGGCGCGCTCAACAGCTTCGTGGAAGCCGCCCAGCTCATCGACGAGGCCAAGGCGCAGGGCCTGGGTTCCGGTCCAGACCCGGCCGCGCGCGATCTCGCGGACACGGGCTTCGGGCAGTTCACGGCCGCGGGCCACGCGGGCGATGAAGTCCTCGTAGATGGCGTCCATCCAGCCCGAGAAGGCGGCGCGGTCAGCCTCTGAGAATTCGTCCGCAGAAGAGAACAGGTCCGCGGTCTCGCCGCCGACCGACAGGCCGTGCAGGTCAACGCCGAACCGGCCCAGCGCTTCAGTCAGGACGAACTTGCCGCCGAAGACGCCGATGGAGCCCGTCAGGGTCGAGGGCTGGGCCACGATGTGGCTGGCTTCCGAGCTGATCCAGTAGCCGCCCGAGGCCGCATAGGCCCCCATGGAGACCACGACCGGCTTGCCGGCCGCGACGGCGGCGCGCACCGCCGCCAGGATCTGTTCGGACGCGACGTCCGAGCCGCCGGGCGACGACACGCGGAAGACGATGGCCTCGACGTCTTCGTCCTCGATTGCGTCATAGATCGCCTCGGCGATCTGGTCGGAATAGATGGTCGAGGAATCGCCGAAGGGGCTGGCCGAGCCTCCCGAGCCGGTCACGATCGGCCCTTCGGCCGAGACGACCGCAATCACGGAACCCCGCTGGGTCGGCGCCGGACGGGCGGCGTATTCGCCAAAGCTGATGGTTTCGGCGTCATTGCCGGCGCGGGTCAGAGCGCGCTGTTCGGCCTCTTCCACCTGGCCCAGGTGGTCGACCAGGCCGCGCTCCATGGCCGTCTCGCCGACGGCGGGTCCGGCTTCCAGCGCCTGCTGCAGGGCTTCACGGTCCATGTCGCGGTCCCGCGCGGCGTTGGCCACGGCCGAGAGATAGACGGAGTTCATCCACGACAGGGTCGCCTCGCGGTGGGCGGCCGTATAGTCGCTCTGCAGGAACGGATTGACCGCGTTCTTGTACTCGTAGCGCTGCTCGAACTGGGCCGTGACGCCATATCGTTCGAAGGCGCGGGCGAAGAAGATTTCCTCGGTGGCGAGACCAGCGGCCTGGAGGGCGGCGTTGCCCTGCAGCCAGAACTCATCGGCGGAGGCGCCGACCATGTAGGACGACACGACCGCACCGGACTGCATCATGCCCTGGCTATGGGCGATGACCGGCTTGCCGGCGCGGCGGAAACGGCTGATCGCCTGGCGGATCTCGTCAGCCGCCGCCGGGGTCATGCCGACCTCGGGCAGGCGCACGAACAGGCCGCGGACATTGTCGTCATCCTGGGCGCGGTCGAGCACCTCGACCACATCCATCACCGACAGGCCGCCGCCCGACAGGAGGGCGAAGGGATTCTGCGGGGTCTGGTCGGTCACGCCCTGACGCAGGTCGAGCTCGATGACCACGGCGCCCGCCGGTCCCGAGGGCCGGGGCGAGGTAACGGCTGAAACGAGCCAGAAGGTGAAGAGCAGGAACGGAAGGCCGGCGAAGACCAGCAGACCGGTGAACACCGCCGCGACGGTGACGAAGAACTGTTTCATGGACCGACGATCATCCCCAGGCTGCGGACACCGGTCCGCTTATCCGGCGATATAGGCCGCAGGACCTCACCGTCAAATGAAGACCCCGTAACGGGGAACGGGCCGCTCCGGCTGGAACGGCCCCTCTCCGGCTGGTCAGGCCCTAGCGAGTGACGTCGAAGACTCCGGTAATGTCGATACGGACCACGACCTCACCGCCCTGGATGGGGGTTGAGCCGCCGGCGTCCATCGCCATCTCGGCGCGGGCGTAGGGCATCGGGGGCATCGGGGTATAGCCGCCGCTCTCGCTCAGGGTCCGCAGGCCGACCAGACGCATGCCGGTCGCCTCGGCGTAGAGCTGGGCCCGGGCCTGGAGCGCCTGGACAGCGGCGCGACGGGCCTGGTCCTCGGCCGCGCGCGGATCGCGCAGACCAAAGGTCACGCCGTTGATCTGGTTGGCGCCAGAGGCGACGACCGCGTCAATCGCCCGGCCCAGATTATCCAGATCATGGACCTGGACGGTCACCTGGTTGGAGGCCTGATAGCCCCGTAGGCGCGGCTGTTCGTTCTGGGGGTAGTCATAGACGGCGTTCAGATTCAGGGCCGAGGTCTGGATGTAGCGTTCCTCGATGCCCTGACGGCGCAGGGCCGCGATGACCTGGGTCATGCGAGCGCGGTTCTGGGCCATGGCCTCCTGGGCGGTGGCGGCTTCGGTCTGAACGCCAGTCGAGATACTGGCCATGTCGGGCGCGAGCCGAACCTCGCCGGTCGCCGACAGATTGAAAGTCGGGCTGGCCATCTGGGCGTGGTGGTCGGACATCGCCTGGGCCTGGGCCACGGCGGGTGCGGCCATGGCCAACGTCAGGGCCAGGGCGGAGGCGCGCATGAGAGACTTCATCGTTTTCCCCTATCGGAAGCGTGAGCAAGGACGCTCACCTTGGCGGTTCCAGGATGAACGAACGCGGGAAGCCTCTGTCAGGCTCCGTGCAGGCTTCGGGCGAAAGCGCGGCCCTTTGACGGCGCGCGCCAACGCCTGCTAGGGGCGAGGACCGCCACGGCGGGCCCGTAGCTCAATGGTTAGAGCCGACCGCTCATAACGGTCTGGTTGCAGGTTCGAGTCCTGCCGGGCCTACGCCGGTGGGCGCGCCGCAAGGGCGCGCCCTTTGATCGATCAACGACCGGCGTGAACCTGGACCATCGCCGACTGACAGCCGGGCATGCCCCCCTGGGTCTCGGACACACCCCGACCGACGGAGGCGCCCATGCCGGCGATGTCGCCCGGCAAGACGCTGTTGCCGTTGGAGTCCGCGCCGATCACGTTCGGCGAGGTGCCAGTGCTGCCGGTCTGGGCCTGGCCGGAGCGGCCCGAACCGCTGCCGCCGGTGCCGCAGCTGGATTGGCGTTCGACCGCCAAGGTCCAGCGGATCGGCGACCCGGCGAGCGGGGCCGAGTCAGCGCGCTCGACGCGGGCCGCACCCATGCTGGTCAGGGCTGCACGGCCGAAGTCGACCGTATCGGCAGAAACCAGGTTGCAGTTCGAAAGCGAACCGTCCGCCTGGGCCACACAGTCGACGGTGGCGGCGATCCGTTCACCCCGGTCCTGGCCCCGCATGTTCCAGACGCCGACCAGGGTCGGGCGCTCGACCCACATCAGGTTCTGATCCAGAGGATGGAAGCGGTCCGGCAGGGCGCCCTCCGGCCAGTTGCCGAAGCGCAGGGTGAAGGCGAACTGGCGGCCGGCGGGGGAACCGCCGTCGCGGGCGGCGACCCGGGCGCGCTCCATGACGCGCACCCCGGCCAGGCCGAACTGCCGATCGCCGGGTTGCTCATCCAGAATGGAGCAATCCAGACGCCCTTCGGCGTCGGAGGTGCAGAGCACCTGGGCCAGGCCCCGTCGACCGTCGTGGCGCGTGGTCCTGTAGAAACGGGCCATGTCACGGACTGACGGACTGCGGGTCCAGACGAGGCCGACATCCTCATAGGTCGGGTAGCCCTCCACCTGCGCAGCAGCCAGCGTCGGCGCGGCGGCGACGACGGCAAAGGCGGTGGAAGCGATAGCGGCCGAAACGGCCAGGGCGAGCAAACGCATGCCAGTCTCCTTCCAAAAAGCAGAGATGGCGATCAAACGCCGAATTTAAGGCGCTCGCAAGGCATGCTTGCAGGCCGGACAAACGAAAGGGCGGCGGGGATTTCTCCCCGCCGCCCCTGGTCGTTCTAGAGCTCGTGTCGCTTAGAAGCGGCGCGAAATCTGGACGAAGCCACGACGTCCGACCATGTCGTACAGGTTCAGAGCGGCGGTGCCGATCCGGAACTGGCCAGCCGACTGAGCCGGCGGACGGTCGTCGAACACGTTCTGGATGCCGGCCTGGAAGGTCCAGTCGTCCATCCGGTAACGGACCGAGAAGTCGTGGTAGGTTTGGAACTCGGTGTACTGCTTGTAGTACACCGGAGCCGGCGCGCCCGGCGTGGCGCTGTAGCGGGTGTAGTTGAACACGTCGCCGCCGAAGTCTTCGGTGTCCGAAGCCTTGGCGATCATGTCGATGCCCCAGAAGGCCGTCCAGTCACCACGGTCGAAGCGGAAATTCAGCTGACCGGTGAAGTCCGGCTCGGTGGTTTCACCGTTGGTGTCTTCCGGAACGCCCGAACCGAACAGCTGCGTTTCGTCCTGGAGCTGCCAGGTGAACTGACCATCGACGGTCAGGTCGCCAAAGCCGAACTCGTGGCCGTAACGAACCGTCAGGTCGATGCCGCGGTTGGTCTGCGAAGCGACGTTGACGTAGCTGTTGTTGACGAACTGGATCGCGTTCGGACCCGCGGTCTGCGGAGCCGTGGCGCGAGCCGTGCCGTTACGCTGGAAGAGCGTGCAGAACGGGTCGGTCGGGAAGGTGTCCGAACGGTAGCACGAACCGACGATGTTGGCCGCGCCGAAGGTGCGGACTTCGTCTTCCACGTCGATCTCGAAGTAGTCCACGGCGACCGACAGGTCGATGAACGCCGGGGTCCAGATCACGCCGAGGGTGCGGGCTTCGGCCGTTTCCGGCTCGAGGACGCCCAGACCGCCACCGGTGATGATGGTGGCCGAGGAGGTGCCGCCGGCGGTGTAGTCGATCGGGATACCGTCAGCGCCGCAGTTGGCGACGATGAACGGGTTCGAGCTGTCTTCCCACTGAATGCAGGGGTCAACGCCCGTCTGGCCCAGGAACGAGGTCTGGTTGGCGAGATACAGTTCGTACAGCGCCGGGGCGCGGAACGAGGTGCCGGTGGTGGCGCGGATGCGCCAGGCCGGCGTGATCTGCCAGTTCAGGCCCACCTTGTAGGTGTCCGACGAACCGTAGGAGTCGTAGTCCGAGTAACGGCCCGACAGGTTCAGGGTCAGTTCGTCGATGCCGGTGAAGCCGCGGATCAGCGGGACTTCGAATTCGGCGAAGGCTTCACGAACGGTGTCGTCACCGGTCGTGCGGCCCGCGGCGCTCTGGCCCCACAGGTTGCCGATCTGGGCCTGCGGATCCGGCGTGTCATCGAGTTCTTCCTGACGGATCTGGAAGCCGATGGCGGCGCCGACCATGCCGGCGGGCAGTTCGAACAGGTCACCGGCCATCGAACCTTCGATGTAGCGGTGGTCGTAGGTCGTGTTGCCCTCCTGCTGGAAGATCAGGAAGTCGCGCTCGGCCTGGGTGAAGTTGCCTTCGAGGACGCGCTGCGAGGTCCACGGCACGCCGCCCGGCTGAGCGGCCAGGAAGGTGGCGCAGCTGTAGCCCGACACGTTGGTGATCAGCGGGCCCGAATAGCAGGGGCTGACGCCGGTCAGGGCGGTGACGCCCACGTTCACGCCGGTGACGGCGGCGACGCGGTCGGCGTAGTAGGAGTCCGTCTGGTAATCACCATCCGAACGGGCCCACTGGCCGAACAGATCCCAGTCCCAGGTGGACAGGAAGCCGGCGTTGCCGAAGTTGCCGCGAATGCCGACGACGCCACGGTAGTAGTCGATCTGCTGATCGTTGTCCGAGGTGGACGGGATGATCGGCAGGATCGTCGAACCGACGAACGGCGTCCCCGTGTCGGGACGCATGGCGCCCGGGATGAACGCGCTGACGGTCGGGAAGAACTGACGGACGCCGTCCTGTTCCGATTCGCGGCGGTTGTAGAGGAACTCGCCGTAGACCTCGATGTTCGGGGTCAGGTCGAAGCCGCCGAAGGCCGAAACCGTGTAGCGGCTGACCGGGCTCATGACGTGGGCGCGGTCGTAGAACGGATGCTCACCGCGGTAGTAGGTGAAGGTGTCCGGGTAACCAGCGCGTCCCTGACGGGCCATGCCGGCGACGGGCGAGTTGTTGCCCAGGGTGGTGTAGTTGTAGCCCGGCTGACCGTAGATCAGGTCCATCGTACCCGGACCCGGGTTGGCGCGCAGGGCCTGGGCGAAGATGTTGTAGCACTGATAGTCGCCGGTGACCTGGTCGCGGTGATCGATGCGTTCCATGGTCGTCGGGTTGAACAGGTAGTCGGCGGCGCAGGCGGTGTCTTCACGATCGCCGCGGGTCAGCGGATCCTGACGGTAGTAGTCGAAGCCGGCTTGCAGGTAACCGCGGTCGAAGGTCGTGCCCCAACCGATGTTGTAGCGCTGCAGGTCGCCACCGCCGTCGAACGAACGGTTGACGTAGGCCGAAGCCTCCAGACCGTCGAGGTTCGTGCGGGTGATGATGTTGATGACGCCGGCGATGGCGTCCGAACCGTAGATCGACGAAGCGCCGTCCTTCAGGATTTCAACACGCTCGATCATCGACTGCGGGATGACGTTCAGGTCGACGGCCTGAACCTGGCCGCGCGTACCGGCCGGACCAACGCGGCGGCCGTTCAGCAGGACCAGGGTGCGCTGGGCGCCCAAGCCGCGCAGCGACACCGAGTTGATGTTGCCGCCACCTTCGGTGACGAAGCCGGTCAGCTGGTTGTTCAGCTGGAACGAGCCCGAGGCGATCGTGGACTGCTGGAGCAGTTCAGCGGTGTCGACCAGGCCTTCGAGGGTGGCCTGCTCACCGGTGATGATCTGAACCGGAGCGGAGGAGGAGAACTCGTCGCGACGGATACGCGAACCGGTGACGACGACTTCTTCGACCTGATCGTCATCGTCTTCGTCAGTGCTCGGCTGCTGCTGAGCCATCGCCAGCGACGGAACCGCCATCGCGAGGCCCGCGATGAAGGTCGTAGCCAGCAGAAACTTCTTGTCGAACGCCATAGAGAACTTCCCCCAGTCGGCGGTTAAAACGGCGGACGCGCAAACGCCCGATGGAGAGGGTCCCCCTCCGATCGTGGCGACCCTAACAACTTTCCGCCTAGGTCCAAGCAGTTCGCGGCAGCATTGTGCGATTTCCAACCGAACCGTAACGCATCCGCCACAGTTGGGGCGCCATTGGGACACGATCCGCCTCACTAGGCACTTCGCGGACACGCGCTTGCCTGCTTATATGGCGCCTAGACTGAGAGGGGGGCCGAAGTTCGAGCCCCTGGGAGAGAGAGTCGTCCAATGGTCCTTCGCAACCTGCTTCTGGCCGCCACCGCGGCCGTCGCGCTCACCGCAACCGCCCCGGCCGTTATGGCCCAGACGCCGACCCCGCCGCCAGCCAGCGCCTGGGCGCGAGAGGCGGCCATGGCCTCTGTGGTCCTGTCCCCCGATGGCCGTCACATGGCCGCGATCGTCTCGCCGGACGGCCGCCAGCGCGCCATCGCCATCTGGGACACTTCGAATCTCTCGGCGGAGCCTTTCCTGGTCGGCTCGGACGAGCGCTCGGAGTTCCTGTCGCTGCAGTTCGTCAAGAATGACCGGCTGTTCGTCACGACCCAGCAGTTGTCGAACTACAATCCGTTCTCGGGCCAGCCGGAACAGACCTACCGCTACCGCACCCAGATGATCGACCTGGAAGGCAATGCGATTCGCACGCCCCAGTGGGAAGGCCTGGAGGATCGCCAGCTTTCCTATGTCGGCTTCGGCCAGTTGGTCAGCTCCCTCGCCAACCACGAAACGGACATCCTGATCCAGGACCCGATGCGCGGGGACATTTATCGCTTCAACACCCGCACCGGCAGCATGAGCCGGGTGGAACGCGGTTCGACCCGCTATTCCAGCCCGCAGGCCGACCTCCAGGGCAATATCCGCGCTCGCCAGGAGTTCATCACCGAGGGCGGCAACGCCTACATCGGCGTGCAACTCCGGGACGCCGACGGCAACTGGTCGGAGCACTTCCGCTGGTCGGCCCGCGACCGCGAGCCCATCTCCGTCGCCGGCTTCACCAATGACCCGAACATCGTCCTGATCCTGTCGACCCAGGGCACGGATCACGCCGCCATCTACGAGTATGACATCCGCAATCGCCAGATGGGCGAAGCGGCCTTTGCGCACCCGCTGTTCGACGCCACCGGCGTGATCCGCTCGCGCGATCCGGCGCGCTACGGCGAAATCCTGGGCTTCAACTACGCCGGCGAACGCGGCCAGACCTACTGGGTCGATGAGAACCTGGCGACCGTGGCCGAGACCCTGCGTCAGGCCATGGGCGTGCAGACCACCCCGGTCAGCTGGACCGACATCGCCTCGGGCCAGCGCCGCCGCTTCTCGGTCGGCGACGGCGCCGATGTGGAGATCCTGAGCTGGTCCAACGACTTCAGCGAGATCATCGTCATGAAGTCTGGCCCGCGCCAGCCGCCGGAGTACTATCTGCTTCAGGACGGCCGCGCCCGCCTGCTGGGCCGCGCCTATCCCGAGATCGACGTGAATGCGCTGGGCGACACCCAGCTGATCCAGTACGAGGCCCGCGACGGCCTGATGGTGCCGGCCTTCCTGACCACGCCGAACCCGTCGATCTTCGGTGAAGGCCCCTACCCCACCATCGTGACGCCGCACGGCGGCCCCTGGGCCCGCGATGACCTGGACTGGGATCCGACGGGCTGGACCCAGTATTTCGCCGCCCGCGGTTACGCCGTGCTTCAGCCGCAGTACCGCGGCTCGCAGGGCTGGGGCCAGCGCCTGTGGCGCGCCGGCGATTCCGAATGGGGCGGCCGGATGCAGGACGACAAGGACGACGGCGTCCGCTACCTGATCGAACAGGGCATCGCCGATCCGAACCGGGTCGCCATGCACGGCTATTCCTACGGCGGTTACGCCTCGATGGTGGCGGCGGTTCGCCCGAACGGCCTGTACCAGTGCGCCGTCGCGGGAGCCGGCCCGTCGTCGCTGAACGACATCCGCCAGGACACCTACAACAGCCGCTTCATCCGCGAGTTCCAGCACCCGCACCTGAACGGCATGAGCCCGATCGACCACATCAACGAGATCTCGATCCCGATCTATCTCTACACCGGCGACCGGGACACCCGGGTCCAGCCGGAAGAATCGGAACGGCTCGAGGCGGCGCTTCGCAACGCCGGCAAGCCCGTGACCCTGCGGATCCTGCCGGACATGGAGCACACCCTGAATACGTGGACGCCCGCCAACATCGAAGGCATGCTGACGTCGGTTGAACAGTACCTGCGCACGGACTGCGGCCCCGACGGCCTGTAGTCCCCGTCGCATCGGAGAAAATCGAAGGGGGCGGGGCCGCGAGGCTCCGCCCCTTTTTCTTCGGGCGCGCGCTATCGTCTTCACGCCGGTTCCGGCTGAAGGGATGGAGAGGCCGGGGCGGCGCCGGGCCTTTCCCCCGGGAACCGTTGGGATGCGTCCGTGCTTTCGCCGTAGGACGCGCTGATGTTTTCGGCGCAGGACAAGCGCCGCCCCCGGTCGGTTCACGCGAGCGTACGACAGGCGGCGTCCTGTGGGACCGTTGCGCTTGACAGCCGGTGCGCGACGGCTTGGCTTCACCCTTAGGCCTGCCCCTCGTACTGGGCCCGCGACGGGCTGGACTTCCAGACGAAGTCCAGGTTTCGCCGGTTCTTCTCCGACGACAGTTCGGTCCCGGACGTCCGGCCTGCTCCACGGGGCCAGTCCCGCGACGATCGCCGCGCGGACCCGCCAGGGGTATGAGCCGGCCGCAACCCGGGTCCTTCAAACCCGCTCGACCGATCCCCGCCGCCGCGTCGGAGCCTGGTACCGAGGCGCCTCTCCTGCGACGGAGACGGGTGAAGGATAGGGCTGAGGCC
>JAEYWU010000009.1 GCA_023428785.1 Pseudomonadota bacterium | reverse complement strand
CCCCTACCTCCCCCCGGAGGCCCCTCGTGTGGTCTAGAAGGTCCAGCGCAGGGCGACCTGCCAGACCGGACCGGCCGCTTCCGTCTCGAGCTCGTACTCGTCGTAGTCGCGCGCCAGCTGGTCGGCCAGGTTGTCGAACTTGTCGAAGACCTCGTCCTTGGACGCGTCCAGCAGGTTCGTGCCGGTGAGGCGCAGGACCACGTTCTCGCCGAAGCGACGCTCCAGGAAGATTTCCAGGTTGTCGCCATACGAAGTAGCGATCTCCTCGGCCAGGAACCGGTCATAGGCGTCGCCCTGGCTGTAGTAGCTGGCGCCGAACGCCGCCTGCCAGGCCGGGATGTCATGGGTGAAGCCGGCCGAGAAGGCATAGTCCGACTGGCCATTGAACCGGCGCTCGCCCATGAAGTCCTCGACCTGCGAGTCGAGCCACGACAGGTTGAAGTAGACGCCGGTGTTGGGCAGGCCGACCACGTCCAGCGGGGTCGACAGGTCCAGCTCCACGCCCCATACCTCGCCGTCGCCGACGTTGGCCACTGTGTAGATGAAGGTGCCCGGCCCTTCCGAGCCCTCGGCGCCCGTGTTGACGTATTCGATCAGGTCGGTGACGTCGCGGTAGAAGAAGTTGATCCCCGCGATGCCCCGGCGCCCCAGCCGGCGCTCATAGCCGACGTCGAAGCCCCAGGCCGATTCCGCTTCCAGGTCCGGATTGCCGATGAAGTCCGAGTCGCCGATCTCTTCTTCCAGCAGCGCGGGCGACAGGAAGTTGAAGTTGGCGCGGCGGATCGTGCGGCCGCCCGAGACGATGATCCGGTCCTCGGAGGTCACGTCGAAGCGCACCGAGACCGAAGGCAGCAGAAGCTGTTCATCGCTCTCGACTGTCTCGGAGACCGTTCGGTCCTCGATGGTGGTTTCGGAAATATCGACGCGCAGGCCCGCTTCCCAGCTGGCGATGCCGTAGACGCCTTCCAGCACGACGTAGGGCTCGAAGCGCTGTTCCTCGATAGTCGAGTCACCGCCGTCCGCGATCTCCCACGGCTCATAGGCGAACGCCGGCAGCGGGGCCGGGAAGTCGGCCAGGGAGTCATCCTCGAACTCGGCCGACTGCAGCAGGATCGTGCGCTCCTTGCTGAGGTAGTCGAAGCCGAACTCGACGCTCAGCCCACGGCCCAGGTCGCGCTGGTGCTCGGCGCGCAAGGACCATTCGGTGTCTTCCAGCTGGGTGTCGGTTAGTTCCGATTCGACCTCATCCGCATCCGGAAACGGCGTCGCGTCTTCCAGATAGGCGAACTCGGTCTCCACGCCCTGGATGTCGTCGCTGTAGCGGGCGTAGCCCAGCCGCAGGCTAGTCTCGCCCCCGGCCATGCCGAAGCTGTACTCACCGCTGACCGACAGGTTCTCGGACTCAATCTCTTCCAGCTGCGGGGTATAGACCTCCAGGTTGTCCGGATCGACGATGCCGTCCGGATACTCGTAGGAGTTCTCGGTTTCGGTGCGGTCCGTGCGGACATATACGCCCGACAACTCCAGCGTGCCGAAGCCCAGCTCGACCTCATAGGCGCCGTTGAACGAATAGTCGGTGCCGTCGCGGGTGTCGTCCTGGAGCTCCCAGTTGTCCGGATTGCCCGGAGCGTCCGCCGGCTCGTCGAAGCGCTGCGAGAACTTGACCTTGGGGTTGTAGCGGTCCTGCATGTCGAAGCTGGCGATCAGGCGGCCCCCAGCGAACTCGCCGCCCCAGGTCGCACCGAAGTGCTCGCGGTACTCGCCGTCGTCGAACAGGCGCACGCCGCCACGAACATAGCCGCCGTCCAGGGTGTAGGCGTCGCGCAGCACGATGTTGATCGCGCCGGCCACCGCATCGCCCGACCGGCGGGCCGATGGCGAGCGGACGATCTCGATCCCCTCGATCAGCTCGGCCGGAATTCGGTCCACGAAGAAGGATCGGTCATCACCGGCGCCGGGAACGCGCTCGCCGTTAATCAGGATCTGGGTGTAGCCCGGATCAAGGCCGCGCAGACGCGCGCCATCCGATTCCAGGACGTCCGATAGGAAGGTCACCGACGGAACGCGGCGCAGGGCGTCCCCGACCGACAGCGGCTCGAAGCGCTGGAAGTACTCCTGATCGTAGGACAGCACCGGATTGGTGTCGTCGGTCCGGTTCCGGAACACCGGAGCGCCGGTGACGATGATGTCCTCAACCGCGACCGGCTGGCCTTCTGCGGTGTTGGTGACTTCCTGGGCGTTGGCCGGAATAGCCAGCAGGATCGGCGCGGCGGCGGCCGCGATGAGAAGGCTGCGCTTCATTTTAATGTCATCCCCGAGTAACAAATCAGTCATTGACTGATCTATGTTCATGTGTGAACAGCGACGCCATAGATTAGGCTGTACTCGGAGCGCCAGTGATGTTTATCCAAAAGAAACGTGACAGATTTGTTCTTGGACTGATTTGTTTGACATCTTTGAGCGGCTGCGCCCTTCTCGCTCCTGAGGCCTTTTCGGATTCCCGGCGCATGGCGATTGGCGTGGGGACGCCGGTGCCGGCGGCGGCGGAGACGGTGGCGGTCGGCACGACCCGTGCGGACGCCGCGGACGATCCAGAAATCTGGGTCGATCCCACCGACCCGATCCGGGCGGTCATTCTGGGCACGGACAAGCAGGCGGGCCTCTACGCCTATGGGCTGGACGGTCAGGTGCTCAACTTCATTCCCGATGGCCGGCTGAACAATGTCGACCTGCGCGGCGGCTTTCCCACGCCGGACGGCGAGCGGGTTCTGGTCGCGGCCAGTGACCGGGGCCGGATGGGAGCGGCGCTCTATCTGATGCACCCGCAGACGTTCGAGCTGACGCCCTGGGGCGTGGTGCCTCTGGACCTGACCGAGCCCTACGGCCTGTGCGTCGGGCGGCGCGGGGACGACTTCCTCATCTTCATCAACTCGACCGATGGCCAGATCCGCCAGGTCGCGGTGCGGGCCGGGGCGGACGGCGCGATCGAGGCGCGCGGCGAGCGTCGATTCGCGGTGCCGAGCCAGCCGGAAGGCTGCACGGTCGATGACCAGCGCGGCCGGCTCTATGTCGGGGAAGAGGCTGCGGGCATCTGGCTGTTC
The DNA here is from genome assembly GCA_023428785.1 of Pseudomonadota bacterium. GTDB lineage: Bacteria > Pseudomonadota > Alphaproteobacteria > Caulobacterales > Caulobacteraceae > Brevundimonas. The sequence goes on along the minus strand of JAEYWU010000009.1, from coordinate 10,193 downwards.
GACACGGCCGCGACGGGCGAGGCGGTAGGCCGCATCGTCGATCCGGCGCCGTCAGAGCGGCTGGTCCCCGATGTCGAGGGCATGACCCTGCTTCATGAACCGGGCGGGCCGTCGTGGCTGATCGTCTCCTCGCAGGGCGATAGCGCCTTCGCCGTCTACCGGGCCGATGGGGCCGAGCTGGAGTACCGGGGCCGATTTTCGGTCCATCCGGCCAATGGCGTGGATGCCGTGACCGGGACCGATGGCGTGGCGGCGCTCGGCGGTCAGGTCGGGCCCTATGGCTCGGGTCTGGTGGTCATGCAGGACGATGCCGATACGGAGGGCGAGGATCTGGATACGGTCCGGGCCCAGCAGAACTTCAAGCTGGTCGACTGGGCCGAGGTCCGCCGGGCGCTGGGCCTCTAGGCCGGGCCCACAAGCCGGAAAGAGAAGCGCCCGGGGCTAGAGGCCCCGGGCGTCTTCAATTCTAGTCGTCCTTGACGCGCTTCTTGCGGAAGGACGGGTTCAGGACCTGTTTCCGCAGACGGATCGACTTGGGTGTGACCTCGACCAGTTCGTCGCTCTCGATATAGGCGATGGCCTGTTCCAGCGACGGGCGGCGCGGCGGGGTCAGGCGGACGGCCTCGTCCTTGCCGGTGGCGCGGACGTTGGTCAGCTGCTTGCCCTTGATCGGGTTCACGTCGAGGTCGTCCGAGCGGCTGTTCTCGCCGATGATCATGCCCTGATAGGTCTTCTCGCCGGCGCCGACGAACATCACGCCGCGCTCTTCCAGGTTCCACAGGGCGTAGGCCGCCGTGTCGCCGTCAGAGTTGGAGACCAGCACGCCCTTCAGACGGCCTTCGATAGCGCCCTTGTAGGGTTCGTAGTGCGAGAAGACGCGGTTCAGGACGCCCGAGCCGCGCGTGTCGGTCAGGAACTCGCCCTGGTAGCCGATCAGGGCGCGCGACGGGCAGGCCAGCTGGATACGGGTCTTGCCGGCTCCCGACGGACCCATGTCCTTGAGCTCGGCCTTGCGGGTCGAGAGCTTCTCGATGACGACGCCAGTGTATTCGTCGTCCACGTCGATGACGACATCCTCGATCGGCTCCAGCCGCTCGCCGTTCTCGCCGGTCTGATAGACCACGCGCGGACGCGAGATCGACAGCTCGAAGCCTTCGCGGCGCATGTTCTCGACCAGCACGCCCAGCTGCAGTTCGCCGCGGCCGGCGACCTCATAGGCGTCGGCGCCCGGGGTCTCGGTCACGCGGATGGCGACATTGGCCTCGGCTTCCTTGAGCAGGCGGTCACGGATGACGCGCGACTGGACCTTGTCGCCTTCGCGGCCGGCCAGCGGGCTGTCATTGACGGCCACGGTCATGGAGATGGTCGGCGGATCGATCGGCTGGGCGTCCAGCGGCTCGGTCACTTCGAGCGCGCACAGGGTGTCGGCGACGGTCGCCTTGGACATCCCCGCGATGGCGACGATGTCGCCGGCCTCCGAGCCCTCGTCCAGCGGCTGGCGCTTCAGGCCACGGAAGGCCAGGACCTTGGTGATCCGGCCCTGTTCAATCTGCTTGCCGTCGCGGTCCAGCGCCTTGATGGCCATACCGGGGACGGCCTTGCCGCTCTCGATACGGCCCGTGAGGATGCGGCCGAGGAAGGGGTCGCTCTCGATCAGGACGTTCAGGATGCGGAACGGTTTGTCGACGTTCTGGGCGACCGGCGGTGGCGGGACGTGGTCGACGATCAGGTCGAACAGCGGGGCCAGGGTCTCGGACTTCTCGTTCAGGTCCAGCGTCGCCCAGCCGTTGCGGCCCGAGGCGTAGATGTGCGGGAAGTCGAGTTGTTCCGGCGAGGCGCCGATGGCCTCGAACAGGTCGATGGTCTCCAGATGAACCCGGTCCGGGTCGGCGTGGGGGCGGTCGACCTTGTTGATGCAGAGGATGGGACGCAGGCCCATCTTCAGCGCCTTGGTCAGCACGAACTTGGTCTGGGGCATGACGCCCTCTTCGGCGTCGACCAGGATGACGCAGCCGTCGACCATGCCCAGGATGCGCTCGACCTCACCGCCGAAGTCGGCGTGGCCGGGGGTGTCGATGATGTTGATGCGGGTTTCGCCGGCCTTGCCGTTCCAGAGCACGGAGGTGCACTTGGCCAGGATGGTGATGCCGCGCTCCTTCTCCTGGTCGTTGGAGTCCATGGCGCGTTCGACGGTGGCCTCATTGGCCCGGAACACGCCCGACTGGGCCAGGAGTTGGTCGACGAGCGTGGTCTTGCCGTGGTCGACGTGGGCGATGATGGCGACGTTGCGGAGATTCATTTTCGGTATCGGGCAAGGGCGGCCGCGAGAGATCGGGCCGCCGAACGGGAAAGGTTTCGGGGAAGCGCGCGCCTCATACCCGCAAGCGGGCCAAAACACCAGAGACGGCGAAGCGCTCGCTGACGGGCCGGGACCCGCAGATCTGTCGCCCTGTCGTGTCGGTCGTCCGGACAGCGACACGCGCGACACGCGCGACACGGGCGCTTGAAAGCCCTTGGCATGGCCGAAGCCTATGGGCGTCGGACGCAACGGGCGTGAACCGACGTCAACTTTCCAGAAAGCGGCGTCAATTCAGCCGCGCTTCCCTGTTGAGAGCGGGGGTGAGGATTAGCCGCCGACCAAAAACACCGCCGGGACAAGCGCCACCGCCGTGATCAGAAGGATGGTGAGGGTGGCCGTCGCAGCGACACGCGGGCCGGCCCGGACGAGGTCGCGCGGGTCCACGCCCAGCCCCAGACCCGCCATGGCGATCACCGTCAGAACCTTCACCACCACCCCGACCGGAGCCACGAGGGCCTCGGGAATCAAGCCGAGCGATCGCGCCATCATCAGGACCAGGAAGGCCACGATGAACCAGGGGATGAGATACCGGAGCGGCGGGCGGCGGCGAGGAACCTCCGCTCCGGCGCCGTCGAGCCGGTGAGCGATGAGACCCAGGCCGACACAGACCGGTCCCAGCATGAGCACGCGGGCCAGCTTGACCAGCGCCCCGACCTGGATCGCCACAGGCCCGACTGGCGCCGCGGCGGCCAGCACCTGAGGCACGGCATAGACCGTCAGCCCCGCCAGGACCCCGTAGGATTCCTCTGTCAGGCCCAGAGCCGCGCCCGCGACCGGGAGCAGAAGCACCACGACAACGCCGAGCACCGCCGTAAAGCCGATGGCCGAGGCCACGTCCCTGGCCTCGGCCTTGATGACCGGCGCCACGGCCGCGATCGCCGAGTTGCCGCAAATCGCGTTGCCCGATGCGATCAGCAGCGCCAGCCGATCCGGCAGGCCCATGGCCTTGCCGATGGCGTAGCCGCCGGCCAGGGCCACCACGACCAGCACCACCACGCCCGCCAGGAGCGGCGCCCCGGCTGCCGCCAGGGCATGGGTCGTAATGGTGGCGCCCAGGAGAGCCACCGCCACTTCGAGAACCGGGCGGGCGCAAACATCCATGCCGGGCCGGAACCGCGACGATGGCGTCCAGACCAGCCGCACGGCCGCGCCGATCAGGATGGCCAGGACCAGCGGCTCGATCCAGGCCTTGCCCAGCAGCCGCTGCTCGACGTCCGCCAGCGCCCAGGCGGCCAGGGCGACCGCCAGACAGGCGGCGACGCCCGGCGCAAAGCGCGCCGGATTCCAGCTGTTCTTCGGTTCGGTCACCTGCGCGACCATCGGCCTGCGAATCCTCCACCCGAGCCCCTCGATAGGAGATCGCGCCGCAGACCGCAAAAAAGGTCATGCAAAACCTTTATTTCGCAGGTGCGAACACCTTTATGGAAACGATGACCGAAGCCGCCCTCTCTGACCGTCGCCAGATCGGCTTCAAGGAAACTGTCGCCCTCGTCGCCATGCTGATGGCGCTGAACGCCCTGGCGATCGACTCCATGCTCCCGGCCCTGCCCGCCATCGGCGAGGCGCTCGGCGTCGGCGACGCCAACCAGCGTCAGTGGGTCGTCACCTCCTATCTGCTCGGCTTCGGTGCGGCCCAGATCATCTATGGCCCCCTGTCCGACCGCTATGGCCGCCGGCCGGTGCTGTTCCTGGGCGTTGGCATCTATGTGCTTTTCAGCTTCGTCGCGGCCCTGGCCTGGAGTTTCGAGACCCTGCTGTTCGCCCGGTTCGCGCAAGGCGTGGGTTCGGCCTGCTGCCGCGTGCTGGCTGTGGCCATCGTGCGCGACTGCTACGGCGGCCGGCGCATGGCCCAAGTGATGAGCCTAGCCTTCCTCGTCTTCCTGGGCGTGCCGGTGATCGCGCCGAGCCTGGGCGCCCTGATCGTGCTGGTCGCGCCGTGGCACTGGATCTTCGTGCTTCTGGGCGTCTGGGGCGCCGTGATCCTGGCCTGGGCGGCGCTTAGGCTTCCGGAGACCCTGCATCCCGAAAACCGCCTGCCGATCGACATGAGGCGGATCGGAAAGGCCTTCAGCGAGACCGTCACCACGCGCGCCTCGATCGGCTACGCCCTGGCCATGACGGTGATCATGGGTTGCCTGTTCGGCTTCATCAATTCGGCCCAGCAGGTCTTCGCCGACGTCTTCCACGCCGAGGCCCTGTTCCCGATCATCTTCGCGGCGGTCGCCTCCGGCATCGCGGTGGCCAGCCTGTTGAACGCGCGTCTGGTCGAGCGGCTGGGCATGCGGCTGCTGTCGCATCTGGCCCTGATCGGCTTCACCGTGGTCTCGGCCATCCACCTGGCGGTTGCGGCGACGGGGCATGAGAACCTGATCACCTTCGCGGTGCTCCAGACCCTGACGATGTTCTGCTTCGGCTTCCTGGGCGGGAATTTCGGGGCCATGGCCATGGAGCCGCTGGGCCATATCGCCGGCACCGCCTCATCGGCCCAGGGTTTGATCTCGGCCATCGGCGGGGCGCTAATCGGCTTCTTCATCGGCCAGCATTTCGACGGCACGACCGTGCCCTTGACGCTGGGCTTCACCCTGTGCGGACTGGCGGCCATCGCCATCGTCTTTTGGACGGAGGGCGGCCGGCTGTTCACGGCGAAGCATCTGCCGCCGGCGGAAGCGGGCTAGCGCTCCGCGCTCAGCCACATGATGTCGGTGACGATGAAGTAGAGCTCTTCGAGAGCCGCGCCGAGGACGAGCGGCAGGACGCTCAATACGATCAGGACCGCCGCGATGATCCGGAAGGCGGAGGGCCTGCGGCGCGCGCCGCTGATCGCCCATCCCGCCTCGACACCGCCGAACAGCCCGAGAATCGCCGCCGGTCCAACCATCGCTGACCCGGTCGGCTCGGACTGATCCGACGCGTCCTGATCCGCCAGGTCTCCGTTGCGCGCCATGTCGAGGATCGCCTGCGCATCCTCGACGTCGGGCTCCGCGACGGCCAGGCGGCATCCGCCCCAGGCGCGCTGCTTGAAGGGATAGAGTTTGGCCAACTGGTCACCCAGCAACCAGGACTGGATCCCCGCCGACCGAAGCACGGACGCCGCGATCTCGCCCTCATAGACCTCGTCGAAGATGGCGACGACGACGAGGGTCAAGCGCTAGAGGTCCAGCAGGAACCGCTGCGGGTCTTCCAGGTGCTCCTTGATGCGCACCAGGAAGGTCACGGCTTCCTTGCCGTCGACGATGCGGTGATCGTAGCTGAGCGCAAGGTACATCATCGGGCGGATCTTCACCTCGCCGCCCACGGCCATCGGCCGCTGGACGATGTTGTGCATGCCCAGGATGCCCGACTGCGGCATGTTCAGGATCGGCGTCGACATCAGCGAGCCATAGACCCCGCCGTTGGTGATGGTGAAGGTCCCGCCCTGCAGCTGGTCCAGGGTCAGGTCGCCGTCGCGGGCCGCCTTGCCGAGGTCCGCGATCCCCTTCTCGATACCCGCCAGCGACAGCTGGTCGGCGTCACGCAGAACCGGCACGACCAGGCCCTTGTCGGTGCCGACGGCCACGCCGATGTCGTAGTGGTTCTTGTAGACGATGTCCGTGCCGTCGATCTCGGCGTTGACCGCCGGGATTTCCTGCAGCGCGTTCACGACCGCCTTGGTGAAGAAGCTCATGAAGCCGAGCTTGACGCCATGGCGCTTCTCGAAAGCGTCCTTGTACTGGCTGCGCAGGGCCATGACGTTGGTCATGTCCACCTCATTGAAGGTGGTCAGCTGGGCGGCGGTGTTCTGCGATTCCTTCAGACGGCGCGCGATGGTCTGGCGCAGACGGGTCATCTTGACTCGCTCTTCGCGCGGATGATCCGCACGCGGGGCCGAGGGCGCGGCCGGAGCGGCGGCGGGCGCCGGAGCCGCGGTCTTGAGCGCCTCCAGCACGTCACCCTTGAGGATATTGCCCTTGGGGCCGGTCGGGGTGACCGAGGCCGGATCGACGCCGGTTTCGGAAACTACGCGCTGCACGGCCGGCGACAGGGTCTGGGTTCCGCCCGAGACCTGGGCCGAGCCGCTGTTGGCCGGAGCGGCCTTGGTGGCCTCGCTGGCGGCCGGGGCCGCAGCGGCGCCAGCGCCGGCGCTGATCTTTCCGATGACCTGGCCGGGGGTCACGGTCGCGCCGTTGTCGGCGGCGATCTCGGCCAGCACGCCGTCGGCGGGAGCCGAGACCTCGACGGCGACCTTGTCGGTCTCGATCTCGACCAGGACCTCGTCCTTCTTGACCGCGTCGCCGACCTTCTTGGTCCAGGTTCCAATCGTGCCTTCGGCGACGGACTCACCCATCACCGGCGTCTTGATCTCCATCGAGCCGCCGCCCGAGGCGGGCGCAGCCGGAGCCGCCGGAGCCGGCGCGGCGGCAGCCGGGGCCGGAGCCAGAGCCGGAGCCGGAGCAGCGGCGGCCTTGGGAGCCTCAGCCGCTTTCGGGGCGGCGGCGCCTTCGCTCACCTGACCCAGGACCGCGCCCGGGTTGACGGTGTCGCCATCCTTGAAGGCGATCGCGCCGAGGACGCCGTCAGCGGGCGCCACGACTTCGAGCGACACCTTGTCGGTGTCGAGTTCGACCAGAACCTCGTCCTTCTTGACCGGGTCACCGACCTTCTTGGTCCAGCGGGCGATGGTCGCTTCGGTGACGGATTCACCGAGGGCGGGGGTGAGGATGTCGGCCATGATCGTTCCGGGTCTTTCGCGCGTGTCGTCTTCAGGCTTCGCTTATCAGGCGAAGGCCTCGGTCGTGAAGGCTTCGAGTTCCTTGAGGTGGCGGCTCATCAGGCCCGCGGCCGTCGAGGCCGAGGCCGGGCGGCCCACATAGCGGGCCCGCTTGGCCTTGATGTTCAGCTTCTCGAGCGTGAGCTCCAGCCACGGATCCACGAAGGTCCAGCCGCCCATGTTCTTGGGCTCTTCCTGGCACCAGACCACCTCGGCGTTGGCGAAGCGGGCTAGTTCGGTCAGCAGCGACTTCATCGGCCACGGATAGAACTGCTCCAGACGCATCAGATAGACGTCGTCGCGGCCCGACTTCTCGCGGGCGTCGAGCAGGTCGTAGTAGACCTTACCCGAACACAGGACGACGCGGCTGATCTCGGCGTCGGGCCGCAGGCGCACCGTGGTCTTGTTGGGATGCGACTGGGCGTCATCGTGCAGGACGCGGTGGAAGGTCGAGCCTTCCGCCAGCTCCGACAGGGACGAGACCGCCTTCTTGTGACGCAGCAGCGACTTGGGCGTCATGATCACCAGCGGCTTGCGGAACGGCCGGTGGATCTGGCGGCGCAGGATGTGGAAATAGTTCGCCGGCGTGGTGCAGTTGGCGACCTGCATATTGTCTTCGGCGCAGGCCTGCAGGAACCGCTCGAGCCGGGCCGAGGAGTGCTCGGGGCCTTGGCCCTCGTAGCCGTGCGGCAGGAGCATGGTCAGGCCCGACATGCGCAGCCACTTGCGCTCGCCCGACGAGATGAACTGGTCGATGACCACCTGGGCGCCGTTCACGAAGTCGCCGAACTGGGCTTCCCACAGGACCAAGGTGTTCGGGTCGGCCAGCGAATAGCCGTACTCGAAGCCCAGCACCGCCTCTTCGGACAGGGCCGAGTCGATCACCTCGAACTGGGCCTGGCCTTCGCGGATGTTGTTGAGGAAGACGTAGCGGTCTTCCGTGGTCTGATCGACAATGGCCGAATGGCGCTGCGAGAAGGTGCCGCGCACCGAATCCTGGCCCGACAGGCGGACCGCGAAGCCCTCGTCCAGCAGCGAGCCATAGGCCAGGGCCTCGGCGGTGGCCCAGTCCAGGCCCTCGCCGCTTTCGATCGCCTTGCCGCGCTCGTCGATGACACGGCGCAGGGTCTTGTGGCAATCGACGTCGTTGGGGACGGTCGTCAGGACCTTGCCGATGGCCTTGAGCTTGTCGGCGGCCACGCCGGTCGAGCCCTTGCGCTCGTCGCCGTCGGGCAGGCCCAGGCCCTTCCACTGGCCGTCCAGCCAGTCGGCCTTCTTGGAGGCGTAGTCCTTGCCGGCCTCGAACTGCTCATCGAGGTAGGTCTCGAAGTCCGCGACCAGCTGGTCGGCCTCGGCCTGGGTGATGACGCCCTCGCCCACCAGACGCTGGGCATACAGCTCGCGCGTCGACGGCAGGGCCCTGATCTTCGAATACATCAGGGGCTGGGTGAAGGTCGGATCGTCGCCCTCGTTGTGGCCGTAGCGACGATAGCAGAACATGTCGATCACGACGTCCTTGTGGAACGTCTGACGGAACTCGGTCGCCACCTTGGCGGCGAAGACGACCGCTTCCGGGTCGTCACCGTTCACGTGGAAGATCGGCGCCTGGACCATCAGGGCCACGTCCGAAGGATAGGGCGACGAGCGCGAGTTGCGCGGGCTGGTCGTGAAGCCGATCTGGTTGTTGACCACGAAATGCATCGTGCCGCCGGTGCGGTAGCCCTTCAGCCCCATCAGGGCGAAGCACTCGGCCACCACGCCCTGGCCGGCGAAGGCGGCGTCACCGTGGATCAGCAACGGCAGAACGCGCGAACGGTCCAGCGCGCCGTCGGCGTTCTCGCGCAGGTCGAAGGCCTGTTTGGCGCGCGCCTTGCCGAGAACCACGGGGTTCACGATCTCGAGGTGCGACGGGTTGGCCGTCAGCGACAGGTGGACCTTGTTGCCGTCGAACTCACGGTCCGACGAGGCGCCCATGTGGTATTTGACGTCGCCCGAACCCTCGATGTCCGAAGGCACGGTCGAGCCGCCCTGGAACTCGTGGAAGATGGCCGCATAGGGCTTGCCCATGACCGCCGACAGGGTGTTCAGGCGGCCCCGGTGGGCCATGCCGAAGATGATCTCGTCGACGCCCATGTTGCCGCCGCGCTTGATCACCTGCTCCAGCGCCGGGACCATGGCCTCGCCGCCGTCCAGGCCGAAGCGCTTGGTGCCGGGGAAGCGCTTGTGCAGGAAGCGCTCGAAGGTCTCGGCCTCGACCAGCTTCTTGAGGATGGCGACCTTGCCCTCGGGGGTGAAGGCGTTCTCTTCCTCGCGGCGCTCGATGCGCGCCTGCAGCCAGTCCTTCTCGGCCGGCTCAGCGATGTGCATGTACTGGATCGCGAAGGTGCCGCAGTAGACCCGCTCCAGCAGCTCCATGATCTCGCGGATGGTCGCCTTGTCGCGGCCCAGCACGCCATCGAGATAAATCGGGCGGTCCAGGTCGGTCGGCCCGAAACCCCAGTAGGCGGGCGTCAGCTCGGGATTGTCGACGGGCATCTCGATGCCCAGCGGGTCCAGCTTGGCGTGCAGGTGACCACGGATCCGGTAGGTCCGGATCATCATCATGGCGCGCACGGAATCCCGCGCGGCGGCCTGGACCTGCGCCTCGGAGGCGCCCGGCTGGGCCTGACGCACGCCTGCGGCCGACTTGGCCTCGACCGCCGGCCACAGACCGTCGAACACGGCCAGCTGCTCGGAACGCTCCGGCGCGCGGGGGCGCGACCAGGGCGTGGTCTCGACCGAAGCCTTCACCTGGGCGGCGCTCTCGCTCAGACCGTCGAAGAAGGCCTTCCATTCCGGGGAAACCGAGGCGGGGTTCTCGGCCCAGCGCTCGTACAGAGCCTCGATATAGTCGGCGTTGCCGCCATAGAGGAAAGCGGTCTCGGCGAAGACCTGGGTCAGGCGGCCGGCGTCATCAGCCATGGTGTCGATCGAATCCGTATCTGCCGCGCGCGCACGGCTGCGTGGAGGCGGCGCGGTATATAAGCGCTGTTTGCTAATGGGTCATGGCCGAAACGGGGCATTTTCGATTGAAAATGCGATCATCGG
>JAEYWU010000111.1 GCA_023428785.1 Pseudomonadota bacterium | reverse complement strand
CCCCACCCCGCAAACCCACATTCCTCTACGTCTCGTGGGCTCGGAGATGTGTAATAAGAGACAGTCTTCCGCCCGGCCAGGTCCGCCAGACGGGCTGCGCCGGAGCGCCGGCGCCAGTTCTGGCGATCAACATCACCCTGGGTCTGACGACGCCCGGCCAGGGCGAGGCCGCGATGATCGCTCTGGATTCAGCGGACCAGACCACGGCTCCGACGGCCCTGACCTACCGGTTCGACGTGCGCCCGTGCGCACGCAACAACAGGCCGACCGATGTCGACGTCCTGACCTGAAAAAGGCCTGGGCCCTAGTGGGCGGGCTTGCTGCGCAGGAAGAAGATGCCGGCGACCAGCAGCACCACGGCCGCGACGGCCGCGCCCATGAAGCTTCCGCGCGGGTACAGCCACATGGTGAAGAACAGCACCAGGACAGCGATGGCCAGGGCGCCCCACTTGCTCAGGGCCATGACCAGATCGAAGGTCGAGGCCTGCTCGGAGATGTCCATCTCGCCGCGGTGGTAGTCTTCGTCGTGGGAGGCGGGGCCGGCCATCGGGCGGTCTCCAGAGGGGGTTCGAAATCGCGGCGGACTATAGCGGCGGATCGCCGCCGCTCAAGCCCGGTTCAGCCGTAGAAGGACCGGTACCAGTCCACGAAGCGTGGAATGCCGACTTCCAGCGGAACCTTGGGGTCGTATCCGGTCAGCGCCTTCAACTGCGAAACGTCGGCGAAGGTGGCGGTCACATCGCCCGGCTGCATCGGCCGGAAGACCTTGATCGCGTCGCGGCCCAGCGCACTCTCCAGCGTGGAGATCATGTCCATCAGACCCACCGGACGGCTGTCGCCGATGTTCAGAACCCGGGGTTCCTTGCCTGGGGGCGGACGGTCCAGCACGCCCACGATCCCATCGACGATATCGTCGACATAGGTGAAGTCGCGCGCCATCCGGCCCTCGCCGAACACCTCGATCGGCTCGCCGGCCAGGATCTTCCGGGTGAAGCTGAAATAGGCCATGTCCGGCCGGCCCCAGGGACCATAGACCGTGAAGAACCGCAGTCCCGACAGCGGCAGCCCGTAGAGCCGCGCATAGGAATGGCTCATCAGTTCGTTGGCCTTCTTGGTCGCCGCGTAGAGCGAGACCGGGGCCGAGGTCGGATCAGTCTCGCAAAAGCCGGCGCCATCCAGCGGCCGGTCGCCATAGACCGAGCTCGACGAGGCATAGACCAGATGCTCGATCCCGTGGTGTCGGGCCGCCTCCAGCACACTCAGATGCCCGGCCAGATTGGCCTGCTGATAGGCGAAAGGGTTCTCGATCGAATATCGGACGCCCGCCTGGGCCGCGAGATGCACGATCCGCTTTGAGCCGGTTTCGCGCACGAGGCCCGCAAAGGCCTCGGCGTCCGAGATGTCCATCCGCACCATGCGGAACGCCGGGCTTTCTTCCAGCCGCGCCGTGCGCGCCGGCTTCAGGGCGGGGTCGTAGTAGGTGTTGAAATTGTCCACCCCGACAACGGTCTCGCCGCGATCCAGCAGCCGCTGGGCGGTGTGCATGCCGATGAAGCCGGCGGCGCCTGTGACGATGACGGTCATGGCCGCTTCCTAGGACGCCTCGCGAATGGCGTCACATGAAAAAGCGAACAGCTTGCCCGGCTCGCCCCTGACCGCTAGCCAGAGGTCATGCCGACCCTGCTGATCTTTGGCCTGGGCTATCTCGGCGCCGCCGTCGCGCGGCAGGCCGAGGCCGCGGGCTGGTCCATCCGCGCCACGTCCCGCGACAGGTCGCGCGGTCTGATCGACCCGACCGACGCCGGCGCCCTGACGGCCGCCCTGGCCGAAGCGGACGCGCTTCTGGTGACGGCGGGGCCGGGATCGGACGGCTGTCCGGCCCATGCCGCCATGGGCGACCTTCTCGGCGCGAACCGGCCCGGGTGGCTCGGCTATGTCTCGTCGACCGCCGTCTACGGAGACCGGGGCGGCGGCTGGGTGTTCGAGGATTCACACCTCAACGCCGCCTCCATCGCCGGCGCCCGCCGGGTCGCGGCTGAAGCGCTCTGGTTGGATGAGGGCGCCCACATCTTTCGTCTGCCGGCCATCTACGGCCCTGGCCGGTCGACCGTTGACCGTCTGAGGGACGGCACGGCCCGCCGGGTCAAGAAGCCGGGCCAGATCTTCAACCGGGTTCATGTCGAGGATGCGGCATCAGGCATCATCGCGTCGATATCCAGGCCCTGCCCCGGCCGCGCCTACAACCTGGCTGACGACGATCCCTCCTCAATGGAAGCCGTCCTTCTGGCGGCGGCCGAGCGCATGGGGCTGCCGGCGCCGCCCGAGACTGACCTGAACGATCCGTCGGTCTCCGAGGCGATGCGTGGCTTTTATCTCGACTCCAAGCGGGTCTCGAACGCCCGCGCCAAGGCCGAACTTGGGTGGCGGCCGCGCTATCCGACCTGGCGCGAGGGCCTTGAGGCCCTGTTGTCGCAGCCGTGATCGCCTGGCTGGTTGAGCGCCCGCGCGGCCAAGGCTAAGCAGGCCCATGCCCGACATCACCGACAAACAGTATTTCACCGACGACGAAGCGCTGGATTTCCACCGTCTGCCCCAGCCGGGCAAGATCGCGGTCCAGCCCACCAAGCCCATGGCGACCCAGCGCGACCTGTCGCTGGCCTATTCGCCGGGCGTCGCCGTGCCCGTGCTGGCAATCGCCGAGGACCCGTCCAAGGCGTATGACTACACCACTCGCTCGAACCTGGTGGCGGTGATCTCAAACGGCACCGCGATCCTCGGCCTGGGCAATCTCGGCGCGCTAGCCTCCAAGCCGGTGATGGAACGCAAGTCCGTCCTCTTCAAGCGCTTTGCCGACGTCGATTCGATTGACCTCGAGCTCGACACCGAGGATGCGGACAAGTTCATCGAGGCCGTGCGCTATCTCGGCCCGTCCTTCGGTGGCATCAACCTCGAGGACATCAAGGCCCCCGAATGCTTCATCATCGAGCAGCGCCTGCGCGAGCTGATGGACATTCCCGTCTTCCACGACGACCAGCACGGCACCGCCATCATCGCCGCGGCAGGCCTGATCAACGCGCTCGACCTCACGGGCCGCGACATCCAGTCGACCAAACTCGTCATCAACGGTGCGGGCGCTGCGGCCATTGCCTGCGTCGAGCTGCTCAAGGCGATGGGCTTCAAGCCCGACAACGTCATCCTCTGCGACACCAAGGGCGTGATCTACCAGGGCCGCACCGAGGGCATGAACCAGTGGAAGTCGGCCCATGCGGCCGTCACCGACCGGCGCACGCTGGCGGAGGCGATGAAGGGGGCCGACGCCTTCTTCGGCCTGTCGCAGAAGGGTGCGGTGACGCCCGAGATGGGCGCCTCTATGGCGGAGAACCCGATCATCTTCGCCATGGCCAATCC
>JAEYWU010000023.1 GCA_023428785.1 Pseudomonadota bacterium | reverse complement strand
GGTCGAGCCGCTGCGCTGATCACGCTCGCACTCGTCATAGTACGGCTGCTGGCCGTAGTAGCCGTTCTGGTACCCATAGTAGGATTGGGCCGAGGCGGCGGCGGGGATGGCGACGGCGCCGGCGCAGGCCGCGAGGGCGGCGGCGGCGGAAATCAGGTTACGAGCACGCATATTCAGCTCCCTTTGTCTTAATGGACCGGCGGCTAAACGATCTCAGCGCCGCTCCGTTGCTCACCGTTTTAAGCGTGGCTAGCTGAACGGGATTTGATAGGTCCGTTCATCTTCGTTCATCTTGCGGCACGCACGGCCTCAAGCGCTTCAAGGGCTTGGGCTCTTTCGCTCGATGAACGGGTTTGCCAAAAGCCATCATGCGCCCGAAAAAACCTCAGCCCAAATCAGAAATCCGGGAGCTCTCGGTCCAGGCCGTGGGCGCGCGAGGCGACGGCCTGGCTGTCGATGACGCCGGTCGGCGGGCCTTCGTGCCCCTGACCCTGGGCAGGGAACGGATCCGGGCGGCGGTGGCCGAGGATCGGGGCGAGGTGCTGGAAATCCTTCAGGCCAGTCCGGAGCGGATCGCTGCGCCATGCCCGCATTTCGGGACCTGCGGCGGATGCGCCTTCCAGCACTGGGACTATCAGGCGCAGCTGGCCTGGAAGGCCGATCAGGTGCGCGCCACGCTGGAGCGTGAAGGGCTGGAGACGGAGGTCCTGGCGCCGGTTCCGGCGAAGCCTGGAACACGGCGGCGCGTGGCCCTGCATGCGCGCCCGGGCCCGAGCGGCGCTCGGCTGGGCTTCAAGGGACGGCGTTCCTGGGCCCTGACCGAGATCGAGACCTGCCTGATCGCCGACCCCACGATCGTTCAGGCCCTGCCGGGACTGAGGGTCCTGTCCGAGGCCTTCCTCGATCACCCCAAGTCCGCCCCGACCCTGCATGTGACCGTCACGGCCAATGGGCTGGACGTCGAGGTCACGGGCGTGGAGCGCAAGTTCGGCGGACTGTCGGCGGACCGGCGCATGCAGGCGGCCGAGTCGGCTGGCGTGCTGGATCTCGCGCGGCTCACGCTTACCGGCGAGCTACTCTATCAGGCGCGAAAGCCGGTGGTGCGGATCGGCAAGGCTATGGTCGAACTGCCGCCGGGGGCCTTCCTGCAGGCGACGCCCGAGGCCGAGGCGGCCATGCAGTCGGCCTGTGTCGAGGTCATGGCGGGCGCGCGCAAGGCCGCCGACCTGTTCAGCGGGCTGGGCTCCTTCACCCTGCCGATGGCGGAGCAGGCGCCGGTCATGGCGGCGGATTCGGCGGCCGAGGCCATCGGGGCCCTGCGGGCCGCGGCGGCGCGGGCTCAAGGCCTGAAGGCCATCAACGCCGTGGCTCGCGACCTTTTCCGCGAGCCGGTGTCGGCGATGGAGCTTAAGGGCTGCGACGTCATCGTCTTCGACCCGCCGCGCGCGGGAGGGCTAGAACAGGCGCGCCAGATCGCGGTGTCCGATGCCGCGCGGGTCGTGGGGATCAGCTGCAATCCCACGACCTTCGCCCGCGACGCCCGGGTGCTGGTCGACGCCGGCTGGCGGCTGGAGCGCGTGACGCCCGTGGACCAGTTTCTGTGGTCGAGCCATATCGAGCTGATCGGGGTGTTCGGGCGATAGGACCCGGACGGTCGGGACCGCGAAAAACACCGTTCACCTCGTCCACCTCGTCCACGTGCGGGATGATCATTTCGCCGTGGCCGCGATGTCAAAGACCGAACGAGCCGGGAGTATCTGCCGTCGATCCTGGGCGGGGAAAAGTGGCGGTCAGGTCCGAGGTAAAGGCCAAATGTCCCGAAGGTTTTCGAGACGAGAAGCGGGCGCCTGAGGGTGAACCGCAAGGCTGGTCGAGGGCTCAGGCGGCGCCCATATGGCTTTGCGAGGACCCTTCCCGGGAACGGGAGGCGCGCCGGAGGGCTTCCTCTGGCGTCAGCACAAGGAACAGCTCATGCCGGACAAGAACACGCCCGTCGTTCACAACATCGAGGAGACCCGTTTCGAGATCGCCGAGGACGGTCTGGTGGCCGTGGCGGACTATGATCCGGTCGATGGGGCCTGGGTGATGGGCCACACCGAGGTGCCGCGCGAATGGGAAGGGCAGGGCATCGCCGCCTCGCTGGTGCGCGACGCCCTGGCGGAAGCCCGCAAGCAGGGCGTGAAGATCATTCCGAGCTGTTCCTATGTCGCGGCCTACATGAAGCGGCACAAGGATGTGCAGGATCTGGTGCATGACAGCTATCGGGGCCGCCTGGGCCTTTAAGCCGCCGCCTCAAAGGTCTAGGTGACGAGCATGACCGAGCCCTCGACCGATACCTGGACCGTCGCCGGACGGACCTTCACCTCTCGCCTCATCGTGGGCACCGGCAAATACGCCGACTACGCCCAGAACGCCGCCGCCGCCGAAGCGGCCGGCGCCGAGATCGTGACGGTGGCGCTTCGTCGCGTGAATCTGTCGGACCCGTCCCAGCCGATGCTGGTCGATCATGTGAAGCCGGATCGGTTCACCTTCCTGCCGAACACCGCCGGCTGTTTCACCGGTGAGGATGCGGTGCGCACCCTGAGGCTCGCGCGTGAGGCGGGCGGCTGGAACCTCGTCAAGCTGGAGGTCCTGTCGGAAACGCCACACCTGTATCCCGACATGCCCGAGACGCTGCGGGCGCTGGAGATGCTGGTAAAGGATGGCTTCGACGTCATGGTCTATTGCACCGACGACGTGGTCATGGCGCGCCATCTGGAAGAGACAGGGGCCTCGGCCATCATGCCGGCGGCGGCGCCGATCGGCTCGGGCCTGGGCATCCAGAACAAGGTCAACATCCGGCTGATCGTGGAGCAGGCCAAGGTGCCGGTGCTGGTCGATGCGGGCGTCGGCACGCCGTCGGACGCGACCCTGGCCATGGAGCTGGGCTGTGACGCGGTGCTGATGAATACGGCCATCGCGGGCGCCAAGGATCCGATCCTGATGGCCTCGGCCATGAAGCATGCGGTGATCGCCGGCCGGCAGGGCTATCTCGCCGGGCGGATGCCGCAGCGGCGCTATGCGAGCGCCTCGAGCCCGCTGTCGGGCCTGATCTAGGCGTCGGCGAAACGCCGGATGAGGTTGTGATAGACGCCGGTCAGGCTGACGGTCAGGGGATCGCCCTGGCCGTGCTTGGCGGCGTGTGACTGGATCGACTGGTCCAGGTCGAACAGGATCGAGCGTTCGGTGTCGTCGCGGACCATGCTCTGGATCCAAAAGAAACTGGCGATGCGTGCGCCGCGCGTGATCGGCTCGACGCGGTGCAGGCTGGACGCCGGATAGAGCACCAGGTCGCCCGCGTTCAGCTTGACCGCCTGGCCACCGAACGGACCTTCGATCACCAGCTCGCCGCCGTCGTATTCGTCGGGCCCTGACAGGAACAGGGTGCACGACAGGTCGGTGCGGACCCGCGTGTGGGTGCCCCGCACCGGCCGGATGGCGTTGTCGACATGGGCGCCGAAGCCGTCGCCGACCCCGTAACGGTTGAACAGGGGCGGGAAGGTCTTGAGCGGCAGGGCCGCCGAGACGAACAGCGGGCTGCGGCCGATGGCGTCGATGACCCGGTCGCCCAGTTCACGCGCCACCGGCAGGCCCTCGGCCAGCTGCTGGTTATGTTTGACCAGGCTGGACTGGGCCCCGGCCGTCGCATTGCCGTCGGTCCAGTCCGCGGCGTCGAGCAGACGCCGGAACTCGGCGACCTCGTCGGGCGTCAGGACCGACGGAATGCAAAGCAGCATCGGCTGCGTCCCCTAGAAGTCGTAGTCGATCCTGAACTGAACCGACCGGCCCGGCGCAATGTAGGTGAACGGCGTGCTCGAGCGATAGAGGGCGTCGTAATAGACCTCGTCGGTCACGTTGAGGACATTGAAGGAGACCTCGACGTTGTCGTTCAACTGATAGCCGCCGAACAGGTCGAAACGCCAATAGTCCGGCGTCTGGGTCGTACCGGCCGTGATCGTGCCGCCGAAGCGCTCGGAGTTGTAGATGGCGGTGCCGCCGACGTTCAGGCGGTCGGTGATCTCGTAGCGCGAGGTCATGGTGAAGCTGACCTCCGAGACGTTCGGGAAGGGCTGGCCGACCTGGGACGGCTGGCCGCTCTCGACGACCTCGGTGTCCATGAGCGTGATCCCGCCGAAGACGCTCCAGTCACGCGTGATGTTGCCGGCGACCAGGACTTCCAGGCCGCGGACCCGCTGCTCGCCGTCCAGGGTGACGACGGCGGTCGGGCCGGAGCCGACGACGGTGCGGGCGTCGGTCTTGTTGATCTCGAAGATGGCGGCGGTCAGGCTGACGTTGTCGTTGAACAGGCTGGTCTTGACGCCCAGCTCCCAGGCGATGTTGCGCTCGGGGTCCAGGTCCACGATGCGGGCGTCGAGGCCGCCGTAGTCCAGGCCGGTCGAATCCAGCTGCTCGCCCGACGGGTTCGAAGACGAGGCGATGTTGGCGTAGAGCGTCACGTCCGGGCGCGGCAGATAGGCGACGCCGAGGTGCCAGTTCACGAAGGACGAGCTGGATTCCCGAGCGGTCAGGACGCCGGTGGCGGTCGCGACATTGCGCAGCTCGACGTCGTAGTTGTCCCAGCGCAGGCCGCCCTGGATACGCCACTGGTCGTTCAGCCGGATGGTGTCGATCAGATAGACGGCGCGGCTGGCGACCTCGATGCGGTTGCGGCTGACGATGCCGTTGTCCGCGGTCGCCCAGGGGCGATAGGGGTTCGGGTTGTACAGGTCCTGGAGCGGATTGCCGGTGGCGCCGGTGCAGGGGTCAGTGGCGCATTCGGTGAAGGAGCCCTGACGGTTCAGGATCCGCTCGCCCGAGATTTCGTAGCCGCCGACGATGGTGTGCTCCAGGCCGCCGAAAACCGTGCTCCAGGTCAGCTGGGTCTGGTTGACCAGATATTCGGTGATGGCGTTTCGGCGCTTGGCGTTGGCGCTGACGGTGCCGGCCACCGGATCGGGGCGCTCGGGCGCAGATGCGGTGTAGGCGTTGCCGGTGTCGCCGTAGCGGACGATCGAACGCAGGCTCAGGCCGTCGCCCAGCCGCCAGTCGGCCGAAAGAGTGTAGACGTCGACATAGGACTCGCCGAAGTCGCGCTCGGTGATGCCGTAGAAGTTCTCGCGGTTCACATCGAACGGACGGTTGTTGGCGACGTCATAAGGCACGCCCCAGTCGGGCATGTAGTCGGTCTCGAGGTGGTAATAGTCCGCGCCGATGCGCAGGTCGGCGGTCGGGGACCATTCGCCGGCCAGGGCGATGCCCCAGCGGTTGTTGTAGACCGCCTCGCGCCCCGGGACGTTGGCGTCCTGGTACATGACGTTGGCGCGCACCGCGATGGTGTCGGTCAGGTGCTGGCTGACGTCGAAGGTGCCGCGCACCAGATTGGCGCTGCCGATGACCAGTTCGGCGTCAGCGAAGTCGACGGGGGCGGGCTGTTTTGTGATCAGGCTGACCGCGCCGCCGGTGGTGCCGCGACCGGCGAAGGCCGAAGACGGGCCGCGCAGGATCTCGATCTGCTCGATGCCGAAGGAATCGCGGATGCTGACGCCCGGATCGCGTACGCCGTCGACATAGATGTCGTTGCGCACGTCGAAGCCGCGGATGAAGAAGCGGTCGCCGAAGGCGTTGCCGCCCTCGCCGGTCCCCAAGGTGATGCCCGGCTGGATGGTCAGGACCTCGCGCAGGCCGCCGACGCCGAGGTCGTCGATGTAGTCGGCCGACAGGACGGTGATCGACTTGGGCGTTTCCTGCAGCGGCTCGGTCAGCAGCGGCGAGGCCGAGGACAGGGTGCGATAGGGGGCGTCCGGGTCGGCGTAGGGGTGCTCGTTCAGGCGCTCGGCGCGGACCTCGATCGGGTCGACCTCGACCTCTTGGCCCGACGGCTGACGGCTTTGGGCGTCAGCGCCCTGGATGTCGTCGGCCAGCGCCGGCGTAGACAGGGCGGCAGCCGCGACGGCGCCAGCCCCAAGGATGCGCAGCGACAGCGGCGCGCGGTAGTTGCAGGACATGGAATCCCCCGGTCAGAAATGATCGGCGGGCGATAGCGATGGTGAGAGGCATTCGCAAGCGAATTGCGACTGCTTCTCAAGCTAAATCGCGGAGTGGGCTTCCGGCGCCATACTCAGCGGCCTGCGTCCGCCGCCTGATCAGCCGCAGCACCTTGAGCGGTCGAAGGCGCGGCGTCTTCGTTCCCTGCGCTTTGGCGAGCGAGGTTGATCGCGTCCTGGATATCCCGGGCCGAGCGGGCCTCGAGCATCTGGCCGTTGACGATAAAGGTCGGGGTGCCCGAGGCGCCAATGGTGCGGGCCAGGCTCATGACGTCGCTGAGATGCTGGCCGGTCTCGGCGGCGGCGATGTCGGCGCGGGCCTGCTCCATGTCGAGCCCGGCGCCTTGGAGGATGGCCTCGACGCCCGCCTGGTCGATGGTCTGGGCGGCCATCAGGGCCTGGTGAACCCGGGCGTAGCGGCCCTGGCGGTCGGCGGCGATGGCGGCGCGGGCGGCGAACTCCGACAGGGGTTCGTCGCGGTCCAGGATCGGCCATTCCTTGAAGACGAAGCGGACGTCCGGATTGGCCTCGACCAGCGTCATGTAATCGTCGGCGATCTGCTTGCAGTAGGGGCAGCGGTAGTCGAAGAACTGGACGACGGTGACGCGGGCGTCCTCAGGGCCGATGGCCGGGTCGCGGGGGTCGTCGTTCAGGGCCGGCAGGTTCTGGGCGATGGCGGCGCGGGCGGCGGCCTGGACGGCGGCCAGCTCCTGCTGCTGCAGGCGCTCGCTGGCCTCGCGCAGGATTTCCGGATTGTTCAGCAGCGCATTGCGCACCGGACCCGTCATGCCGCCCGAGACAAAGGGCGCGGCCGCCAGGATCAGGGCGACCAGCGAGACGGCGAGCGCCGCCCAGCCGGGATTGAAGCGGTCAAGCATGCTCTGGCGGGGCCGGGGCGCCTCGGGCGGGGTCTCGGTCATGGGGTGTCCTGTCAGCGGCTGTCGCTGGCGTTGGCGCGATCCAGCGCCTCGATGTCCTCGAAGGTCGCGCCGGACGCCAGGATGATGTCGACCGCGCGCTGGTAGGGGGCGGTGCCCGGCTCCAGGCGCTGGCGGGCGAAGACGGCGGAGCGCTGGGCCTCGAGCATCTCGTTGATGGCGAAGTGGTACTCGGCCTGGGCCAGACGCGCCTGGCCGTCCTCGCCGATGGCGCCATAGGCGCGCGACATCAGCAGATAGGCGAAGGGATTGTCCCGCTCATAGGCCAGCGAACGATGCAGCTCGGCGATGCCCTCTTCCATCCGCATGGGATCGTCGAGAGCGATAATGGCCTGGGCCAGGTTCAGGCGCAGCAGGCCGGCCTCCGGCATCAGCTCGACAGAGCGCCGGTGCGCCGGCTCGGCCTCGGCGACACGGCCGCTCTCGAACAGGACCTGGCCGCGAAGCTCCCAAAGGAAGGCGTTCTCGGGATTCTCTTCCAGCAAGGCGTCGATCTGGCGGATCGCGTCGTCGGTGTGGCTGGCGCGGTAGGCCGCGATCGCCCGGGCGTAGCGGGCCTCATAGGAGGTGTCGCTCGAGGGGTAGCGCTGCAGCGTATAGGCCGGCGGATTGAGGAAGGCATACAGCTTGGCCTGCATCACACGGTGATTGAACAGGTCCTCCTCGCTGTCGACGGCGTCGTAGTGGGACTGGCCCTGGACGCGACGGCGCAGGGCGGCGATCCGGTCGTTGGACAGTGGGTGGCTGCGGAAGAAGGGGTACTGGCGCTCGTCCGAGAACAGTTCCTGGTACCGGAACTCCTCGAAGAACTCGACGAGGCCGCGGCCGGAAACGCCTGCGGCCTCCATGGCGGTCGCCGCGGCCTGGTCGGCGGCGGCTTCCTGGCTGCGCGAATAGGTCAGGGCGCCGATGGTGCCGAAATAGCCGGAGTTGCCGATCAGCAGGGCGCCGGCGTCGGGCGCGCCAGCTAGCATAGCCAGAACGCCCAGGCCCATGGTCAGCAAAAAGGGCTTCATGCCGGCCTGCTGCATCTCGCCGCGAATGGTGTGGCCGCCCGACAGGTGACCGGCCTCGTGGGCGAGCACGCCCAGGAACTGGTTGGGCGTATCGGCCTCAAGGATCAGACCGGTATGGAAACCCATTCGCTGGCCCTGCATAGCGAAGGCGTTCAGCGTCGGATCGTTGACCAGCATGATGGTCACGTCTTCAGGATTAAGGCCCGAGGCCTCCAGGATGGGGTCGGCCCCATCCCGGATGATCATCTCGATCTCGGTGTCGCGGATCAGGGACTGGGCCTGGGCGAGGACCGGTGTCGACACCCAGACTGCAATCGCTGCAGCTGCCGAAAGCCATCCACGCCAAGACCTGGTCATGTCCCTACTCCTCGACAGCGCCGACCCTCAGCTCCCGGTCAGCGTCCCAGACGCCACCAGCCCTTCTTGGGCTTCTCGGGCGGCGCAGTGATCTCGCCCTCCTGAGGTGGCTTTTGTTGGGCCTTGGCGCGCGGCGCGGGCGCCGCTTGAGCAACGGCAGGCTCGGCGGCCGGTTCCGGCTCGGCGGCGGCTTCGACCGCCTCCACGACAGGTTCCGGCTCGCTGATCTCAACCCGCTCGGGCTCGGGCTGGGGTTCGGGAGCCGGGCTCGTCGGCGCTTCGGCTTCGACCTGGACCTGAGGCGCGTCTTCGCTCACCTCGGTCGCCTGGATATCGGCGGCCGGCGTCTTGCGACGGACGCGGCGGCGGCGGCCTTCGGGCTTGGTCTGCGGAGCCGGATCGGCCGCGGCGACCACAGTTTCGGACTCGACAGCGGCTTCGGCGACCGGAGCCGGCGCGGCCTTGGGCCCCTGGGGCGCGGGAGCTGAGCGGCGTTCCAGCGGGTCGAACCAGACGTAGGGATCATCTACCGACGGGGTGCGGCCACGGACCCAGCCGTAGACGTCATCACGACCGCCCTCATCGTCCCGGCCGCGACGTCCGCCGCGGCGGCCGCGGCGGCGGCGGCGATGGCCGCCGTCCTCATCGTCGTCATCGGAAGAGAGCGATGGGACGGCTTGCGCCTCGTCAGACTGGGCCTCGCTGTCGTCGCGGCGACCGCCACGACGGCGGCGGCGGCGGCGGCTGCGGCCACGGCCTTCGCCGTCGCCGGAGTCCGAAGCGGTTTCGGTCTCGGCCTCGTCCTCTTCGCCGAGGTCCTCGTCTTCGTCCGCGTCGACATCGTCCTCGACGGCCTCATCGGCCTCGTCCTCGGGACGGTAGGCGACCCGCGAGCGGGTCACCGCCGGAGCGACCGGGACGGGAATATCGACCATCTCGATACGCTCGATGGCGCATTCGCCGGCGGACAGGCTGTCGTCGATCTGGACGCTGATGAACAGCCCGGCGGTCGCGTGCAGGCGGGCCAGGGTGTCGCGCTTGTGGTTCAGGATGTAGAGGGCGACTGCGGCAGGCGCGCGCAGGGCGACGGCGCCCGAGCCCTTGCCGGCTTCCATCTCGGCGGCGCGCATGGCCAGCAGGGCCGCCGATTCCGTCGAGCGGATACGGCCGGTACCCGCGCAGTGTTCGCAGGTGTGGGTCACGCCTTCCAGCAGGCCCATGCGGCGGCGCTGGCGGCTGATCTCCATCAGGCCGAACTGCGAGATCTTGCCCATCTGGATGCGGGCGCGGTCGGCTTCGAGGGCTGAGGCCAGCGCCTTTTCGACGGCGCGGTTGTTCTTGGACTCATCCATGTCGATGAAGTCGATGACCACCAGGCCCGCGAGGTCACGCAGGCGCATCTGGCGGGCGGCTTCCTCGGCGGCCTCAAGGTTGGTCTTGAGGGCGGTCGCCTCGATGTTGCGTTCCTTGGTCGCCTTGCCTGAGTTGACGTCGATGGCGACGAGGGCCTCGGTCTGGTTGATGACCAGATAGCCGCCGGATTTCAGGGAAACGACCGGCGTTTGCAGCTGGGCCAGGACGTCCTCGACCTTGTGCTTGACGAAGAGCGGGGTCGAGCCGTCGTAGAGCTGGACCTTCTTGGCGAGCGACGGGGACAGCACGCGCATGAAGTCGCGGGCCTCGCGCCAGGCGTCTTCGCCCTCGACCTGCAGGCTCTCGAAGTCCTTGTCGAACATGTCGCGCACAGCCCGGCGGACGAGGTCTTCTTCTTCGTAGATCAGGGTCGGGGCGTGCGACGACAGGGTCGTCTCACGGATGTCTTCCCACAGGCGCAGCAGATATTCGTAGTCGCGCTTGATCTCGGTCTTGGTCCGTTTGGCGCCGGCCGTACGGATGATCAGGCCCATGCCGGCCGGCACGTCGAGCGACTGGGCGGCAGCCTTGAGGCGCTTGCGGTCGGTAGCCGAGGTGATCTTGCGCGAGATGCCGCCGCCCTTGCCGGTGTTGGGCATCAGCACGCAGTAACGGCCAGCCAGTGACAGGCGGGTGGTCAGGGCCGCGCCCTTGGCGCCGCGCTCTTCCTTGACGACCTGCACCAGCAGGATCTGCCGGCGGCGGATCACTTCCTGGATCTTGTAGCGGCGCATCAGGCGACGGCGCAGCTTGGCCTCGTCCACCGACAGGCCTTCGTCGTTGTCGGCTTCAGCCTCAGCTTCGGCCTTCTCTTCTTCGGTTTCCGCCTCGGCCATGATGGCTTCGCGGTCGGCGACCGGGATCTGATAGTAGTCCGGATGGATTTCGTTGAAGGCGAGGAAGCCGTGACGGTTTCCGCCGTATTCGACGAAGGCGGCCTGGAGGCTCGGCTCTACGCGCGTGACCTTGGCCAGATAGATGTTGCCGCGAAGCTGTTTGCGATCGCGACTTTCGAAATCGAAATCCTCAACCCGGCGGTCGTTGACGACGGCGACGCGGGTTTCTTCCGCGTGCGCCGCATCGATCAGCATGATTTTCGACATGGTCGTAGTGGTCTCCGAGGCGCGCCGAAGCCAGGCGTCCTGCGGGGACGCGGGCGGCTCGCCATTGTGGGGTGGTTGGCGCACACGCGATCAGGCCGCCGAAAGCGGGTCCTGATTCAAGCCGGAAAACGGCGGCGGTGCGGCCCATGGGGTCGTGTCTCAATGGTCGCGCGGATGCGCGGGGATCGGCGAATCGTCGTTGGCTGATCTCAGCCGTCTCGGACACGCCGGGAGCGCCAGCCCTTCAGGCCCACCCTCCTCGGAGGGCTAGCTGGGCGAGCGACCCCCTTTTAGCAAGATGCGGGGCCTAAAAGAAAGCCGCGAAAACCGCCTTCCTTGTGGGCGCCCTTAACCCTTTTGCCTTCAACCTCTGGCATGATGGGCGCGAAGCGTTTGGAGAAGCGGGCGTGCGCGGGTTGATGGGCGGAATATTCGGGAGCGCACGGCGGCTGGCCGTGACCCTGACCGCGCTTGCAGCCTTTGTGGTTGCAGCCTTCGCCGCCGGCCAGGGCATGGCCGATGGACCGACGCGAGCCGACGTCGTCCGGGTTCGCTTCGGCGGCGACGCCGAACAGACGCGTGTGGTTATCGAACTGACCCGTTCAGCCAGTGGACGCATCGCTGAATCCGGAGGCGATCCTTTTTTGGTGCTCGACCTGGCCGGTATCGACGCCGGCAACGGCCTTTCGGGGCAGGGCGTCGGCCTGGTCCGGAGCTATGAGATCGGCCGCGGCGCCGGCGCGGGGCGCCTGCGCCTGGCTCTGACGCGGCCTGCCAACGTCAGTCGCCGGTTCCTGTTGCCGCCCGGTGACGGGGTGGAGGTCTATCGCTACGTCATCGACCTGACGGCGCCCGGCGCCGCGCCGCGCGCAGACGAGGGCCGGCCGGCTCCGCCGCCGATCCAGGCGCGGACCGCGCCCCAGCCGCCCGAGCGGCAGGTTATCGTCATCGACGCCGGCCACGGCGGCACGGATCCCGGCGCCCTGGGTCAGGCGTCCGAAGAAGCCGATCTCAATCTGGCCGCGGCTCTCGAGCTTCGCCGCCAACTCGAAGCGACGGGCCGCTACCGCGTGGTCATGACCCGCTCGACGGACGTGCTGGTGCCCCATGCGCGTCGCGTGTCGATCGCGCGGGAGGCGGGCGCCGACCTGTTCATTTCGCTGCACGCCGACGCGGGCGGCAATCCGGATACGCGCGGCGCCAGCGTTTATACGTTGTCGGATCGCGGAGCAGAGCGCGCGGCCAGCCAGGCCCTGAACGGCGGCCCCTACGGCGGCGTGGACCTTCCCGCAGGCGATCCGTCTGTGCGCCGGGTGCTGCTGGACCTGACCCAGAGGGCGACGCTGAACCGCTCATCGGTCTTCGCCGGCCTGCTGCTGAACCAGGTGGGGCGTGAGGCGCCCTTGCTGTCGCGCAGCCACCGCAACGAGAATCTCGCCGTTCTGCTGGCGCCGGACGTTCCGGCGGTCCTGCTGGAAATGGGCTTCATCACCAATCCGGATGACGAGGCCTCGCTGGGCGATTCGTCAGCTCGCCGCCGGCTGATGGGTGCGGTGGTCGAGGCTATCGACGCCTATTTCGCCCCTGAGTCTTCCGCCCTGACCGGCGCGCAGCCCTAAGGCGCCTTTCCCCCGGAGACGGGTACGGCTAAATCCATGGTTCGAGCCCGGCGCACAGTCGGGACATGGAGTTGGACGTGCAGACAGCCGAGCGTTGGTTCGTCATGGCCGGGATCGCGGTCCTGGGCGCCGTGGCCCTCGCGGGCATGGTCCTGGCGATTTACACCGCCTACTTGTTCCACGACCTTCCGGACGCCGGCGAACTGGCGGAGTACCGGCCGCCGACGGCGACCCGTGTCTATGCCTGGGACGGCACCCTGATCGGGGAATTCTCTCAGGAACGCAGGATCTTCGTGCCCTATGAAGAGATTCCGCCGGTCGTGATCCAGGCCTTCCTGGCGGCTGAGGACAAACACTTCTTCCAGCACGGCGGCGTCGATGTCGCGGGCCTGGGCCGGGCGATGATCAACAATGTCGCCAACTTCGTGCGGGGCCGCCGCCTCGAGGGCGGTTCGACGATCACCCAGCAGGTCGCCAAGAACGTCCTGCTGACCAGTGATTCGACGATCGGGCGAAAGGTCCGCGAAGCGATCCTGGCCCAGCGGCTCGAGGCCGTGCTGAGCAAGGAGCAGATCCTCGAACTGTACCTGAACGAGATTTTCCTCGGCTACCGCTCCTATGGCGTGGCCGCGGCGGCCTACAACTACTTCGGCAAGTCGCTGGACGAACTCACGCCCGCCGAGGCCGCCTTCCTGGCCGCCCTGCCCAAGGGGCCGAGCAACTATCACCCCCGCCGCAACACCGGCGCCGCCGTCGGCCGCCGGGACTGGGTGCTGGGCCAGATGCACGAACTGGGCTGGCTGACTGACGCCCAGCTGGCCGAGGCGACCCAGACGCCGCTGGTGGTGCGCGATGCGCCGCGCCGCTCCGACTATGAGGACGCCGACTATTTCGTGGAGGAAGCCCGCCGCATCGCCCTGCAGACCTGGGGCCAGGATGTGAACCGGGGCGGCTACTACATGCGCACGACCCTGGATCCACGCCTGCAGTCCATGGCGCGCGACGCCCTGATGCGGGGCCTGGAAGGGTACGATCGCCGCCACGGCTGGCGCGGCGCCTGGGGTCAAACCGAAATCACCGAAGGCTGGCAGGAGCGCGCGCAGGCCGAGAGCCCGGCTTCCGAACGCCGCGCGTGGCGCTCGGCGGTGGTGACCTCGACGTCCGGCGGTGTGATGCTGGCCGAAGACGGCTCAGAGGGTCAGCTGGTCAGCGCGGACCTGGCGTGGGCCAGGGCTGGAGCCGGCCTTGAGGTCGGCGACCTGATCTTCGTCGAGCGTCTGGAAAGCGGCGAGTACGGCCTGCGGCAGGTGCCTGCGGTCAACGGCGCCCTGGTCGCGGTCGAGCCTTGGTCGGGCCGGGTGGTCGCGATGGTGGGCGGTTATTCCTATTCGCTATCGAGCTTCAACCGCGCCACCCAGGCGATGCGTCAGCCCGGCTCGGCCTTCAAGCCGTTCGTCTACGCCTCGGCGCTGGAGACGGACTTCAATCCGACCTCGATTATCGTTGACGGCCCCATCAGCCTGATCGGCGCGGGTGGCCGGCGATGGAGCCCGCAGAACTACAGCCGACGCTACTATGGCCCGACGACGCTCAGGCGCGGCCTGGAGCTGTCGCGCAACGCCATGACGGTGCGCCTGGCGCAGCGGATCGGGATGGAGCGCATCCGTGACGACGCGATCCGCTATGGCGTGGTCGACGACATGGAGCCGGTGCTGTCGATGGCTCTCGGCGCGGGAGAGACGACGCCGCTGCGCCTGACCGGCGCCTATGCGGCCTTCGCCAATGGCGGCCGTCGGGTGCGCCCGCACCTGATCGAACTGGTTCAGGACCGTAACGGCCGCACCATATGGAGCGCCGAAGAGGACCTGGATCCAGCGCGCCTTTGCCGGACCTGTGATCGCAACTTCGATGGCCGCGAAAGCCCGCGAGTCACGCCGCGTGGCGAGCAGGTCATGGACCCGATCACGGCCTATCAGATCACCTCAATGCTGGAAGGCGTCGTTCAGCGTGGCACGGCCACGCGGGCCCGGGTGCTGGAGCGTCCGGTCGCGGGCAAGACCGGCACCACCAATGAATACCGTTCGGCCTGGTTCGTCGGCTACACGCCGGACCTGATCGTGGGCGTCTTCGTCGGCTTCGACGACAACCGTTCGCTGGGTTCGGGCGAGGCGGGCGGTACGGCCGCCGTGCCGATCTTCGTGGACTTTATGCAGGAGGCCATGCGCGGCCGTCCGGTGCTGGAGTTCGCCCGGCCGCAGAACGCCATCTGGCGCAATGTGAACGGCATTGAAGAGGCGTTCCGTCCCGGCTCCGAGGCCCTGCGCCGCCGTGAGGAAGAGGAAGTCCGCGAGGCTGGCGAGCGCCCGACCTATGCGCCGGTCGATGGGGTGCCTTACAATCCCGGACCGCGCGTGCCGCCGGACGAGCAGCCCCCGGCGCCGCCTACGGCCGCTCCGCCGCCCCGCAACGATCCCCCCGAGGACTTGAGCGGACTGTACTGAGGGCCTATCTGGCCCCTCCGCATTCTGGAGAATGACCATGAGACCGGATGTCGAGGCCGCCCAGGCCGACATCGAGCAGAGCCTCGCTCTGCTCAGGAGGCGTCTTTGACTGGGACGTCGCTCTAAGAAAGCTCGATGAGCTGAACGCCCGCGTCGAGGATCCGACGCTGTGGGACGACCCCGACCATGCCCAGGCTGTCAGCCGCGAACGCTCGCGCCTGGCCGACCAGATCGGCGCGGTCCACGACATGAAGACTGGCCTGGAAGAGGCCGTGATGCTCGCGGACATGGCCGATGAGGAGGGCGATGAGGCGGCCCTCGAAGACGCCCGCGCCCAGCTCAAGACCATCAAGGAACGCGCTGCCCGCGCCGAGCTTGAAGCCCTGTTGTCGGGTGAGGCGGACGGCAACGACGCCTATCTGGAAGTGAACTCCGGCGCCGGCGGCACGGAGTCGTGTGACTGGGCCGGGATGCTGCTGCGCATGTACACCCGCTGGGCCAAGGCGCATGGCTATGAGGTCACGATCGAGGCCGGGGAAGACGGCGACCAGGCCGGCATCAAGTCTGCCACCATTCTGGTGGAAGGTCCCAACGCCTATGGCTGGCTGAAGTCGGAATCCGGCGTGCACCGCTTGGTGCGCATCAGCCCCTATGACGCGGCCGCCAAACGCCACACCTCGTTCGCCTCGGTGGGTGTCTCGCCGGTGGTGGATGACGCTATCGAGATCGACATCAATCCGTCGGACGTGCGCACCGACACCTATCGGGCCTCGGGCTCGGGCGGTCAGCACGTCAACAAGACAGACTCGGCGGTGCGCCTGACGCACATTCCGACCAATACGGTGGTGGCCTGTCAGGCCGGCCGGTCGCAACACCAGAACCGCGAGCAGGCGTGGAAGATGCTGCGCGCGCGCCTGTACGAACTGGAACTGCAGAAACGCGAGGCTGCGGCCCAGGCGCTGGCCGACGCCAAGACCGACATCGGCTGGGGCCACCAGATCCGGTCCTACGTCCTGCAGCCCTATCAGATGGTCAAGGACCTGCGCACCAACGTCGAGACGTCGGATACGCAGGGGGTTCTGGACGGCGACCTCGACACGTTCATGGGCGCGGCGCTGGCGGCGCGGGTGGGCGAGACGCGCGGGAGCACGGTGGAATAGGGGAGTGGCTAGTGGCTAGTGGCTGGCCACCGCCTGCGGAGCCGTGAGGCCTGCGTCGCCCCTCCGCCGGCCGTGGAGCTGCTCCCGCGCCCTGTCGGCGGAATGGCGTCGCAGGACGGCCGGTCGCACCGGCGGCGGCCAGCCACCGGCCACTAGCCGCTAATCACTCCTACGCCACCGGCTTCATGTCGATGATCTGCGGCTCGGGCTCGGCCGGAGCGGCCGTGGTCTTGGGCGCGGCGGCGGGGGCGGCGGGGGCCTCGCGGCGGCCCTGCAGGACGCGTCCCTGGAAATAGGCGCCGATGTCGATCGACAGCTGTTCGGCGGTGATGTCGCCGTCGACGTAGGCGGTGGCGATCAGCTTGACCTGCTTGCCCGAGACATTGCCGACGACACGGCCGCGGACCTCGACATAGTCGGCCGAGACGCCGCCCTCGACCGC
Organism: Pseudomonadota bacterium; assembly: GCA_023428785.1. Lineage (GTDB taxonomy): Bacteria > Pseudomonadota > Alphaproteobacteria > Caulobacterales > Caulobacteraceae > Brevundimonas. The sequence continues at coordinate 3,488 of JAEYWU010000023.1, read as the reverse complement.
GCCGGTCTCGCCGACGATCAGCCGGCCGACGCGGACCTCGCCCTTGATGGCGCCGTCGATCTGGAGATCGCCGCCGCCCGAGATGCTGCCGTCGAACTGCAGGTCGGAGGAGAGGGTCGACAGGCCGCGCTGCGACGCCGTCGGGGTGGCCGGCCGGGCGCCGCCGGCCGGGGCCGTCTGGGCGTTCGGCGCGGGCAGGTCCGGAAGCGGCGGGATGGCGGAGCCCGTTTCGGAGCGGGGCTGCGGGGCGGGGGATTTAGTCCTGTTGAACAAGTTGGTCTCCGGCTCTCAGAAAGCGGGCGGGGTTTTGCGGGCGGCCGTCCATCCACACCTCGTAGTGCAGGTGAACGCCGGTGGAGCGTCCGGTCGTGCCCATGGCGCCGATGCGTTGCCCCAGCGCGACGCGCTGGCCGGGGCGGACGGCCATGGAGTTCAGATGGGCGTAACGCGTCTTGAAACCGCGGCCATGGTCTATCTCGACGGTGTTGCCATACCCTGAACGCACCCCGACGAAGGAGACGACGCCGGGCGCGGGGGCGCGGATCGGGGTGTTCAGGGCCGCCGCGAAGTCCTGTCCCTGATGCAGGGCCGGGCGGCTGTTGAACGGATCGAAGCGCACGCCGAAGCCCGAGGTGGTGCGGGCGTCGGCCGGGCGGTGGAAGGGCACGCCCTCGGCGGCGTCGGCCAGGCCGCGCATGTCGGACAGGTTGTCGGCGGCGCGGCGGATGCGGACGGCGAAGGCCTCGTCGACATCGAGAATGGCGGCCAGGGCGCGGGGATCCCGGGCCTCGACCAGCGGGCCGCCCAGGCCGGCGCCGCCGCGGGGCGCATAGGCCGAAGGGTTCAGACCGGCCAGCCGGAAGGCCAGGCGCAGGCGCTCGGCCCGGGTCTGGGCCACGGTCTCGGCGCGGTCGATCAACCGCTCCTGGTCCATGCGCACGGCGAGGATGCGCTGCACCGGGGCGTGTTCGCCCGGATCGAGCGGGGAGGCGGGGGCCAGGGCGGCCTCGGCGCCCTCGACGCCGTGGAACATGCCCATCACCTGGGTCAGGGCCGCGTGCCGGCGCTCGACCATCTGGGCCATGTCCTCGAGCGAGCCGGTGGTGGCCGACATGCGAACGACGGCGCTGTCGAGGCGGGCCTGCAGGTCGGCGTTGAGGCGTTCGGAGGCGGCCCGGGCGCGCGCGACGGTCTGGTCCGCCCGGCTCTGCTTCACGAGGTCGAGGGCGAAACCCCCCGAGGCCAGCAGGAACCAGCCGCCGACCAGAACGGCGGCGACGGCGCCGGCGGCCTGGCGCGCGGGGGTCAGGGCCCAGGCCCGGACCTCGTCGCCGTCCCTTAGATAGACATAGCGGGTCGGAAACCACCGACCCATCAGAGACCTTCCGCCAGTCGTCTGGTTCGTCATTACGCTACGCCCCCACGTACGGGGCAGGGTTATGCGCCACCTTTCGGGCTGGGGACAAGTCTGTTTACGGTCTGTTAACCATCCTCGACGGCGTTCAGTTGAATATGGCGGGTATTCGCGGTCATTCTTCGCCTGAGAGGCGTATCCGCGAATCTGTCCGACCGGCTGTCACATCTCAGAGCGACCCGGAGTCGTCCGGATTCAGAGCGAACGGACGGCGTCCAAGACTTCAACGGCGTGTCCCTTAACCCGAACCTTCCGCCAGACGCGGCGGACCGCGCCGGCGGCGTCGATCAGGAAGGTGGCCCGCTCGACGCCCATGTAGGTGCGGCCGTACAGCGACTTCTCCACCCAGACGCCGAACGCCTCGGTGACCTCGCCCGGCTCGTCGGAGGCGAGGACGACCTTGAGGTCATATTTGGCCTTGAAGCGGTCCAGCTTCTTCACCGCGTCGCGGGAGACGCCGATGACGGTCGCGCCAGCGGCGGCGAAGTCGTCGGCCAGGGCCGAGAAGTCCTGACCCTCGGTGGTGCAGCCGGGGGTGTCGGCCTTGGGATAGAAGTAGAGGACGTAGGGCTTGCCGTTCAGCGCGGCGGAGGAGACGCGGCCGCCGTCGCTGGTCGCCATGTCGAAGGCGGGGGCCGGCTGGCCTTCGGTGATGTCCGGCATTCCAATTCTCCGCTCATCCCGGCGAAAGCCGGGACCCAGTTCTGTCCAGCCTGACGCCCGTGCATCAGGACAACCAGTTCATCCTCTCCGCCCGCCGCTCCATCACCCAAAGCACCGGGTCCCGGCTTTCGCCGGGATGAGCGGAAACACTAAACAGGTCTCACCAGCACGATCTTCTTCTTGCCCGCCGCCAGCTTGAACACCCCGTCGGCGTTGATGTCGGCGGCCTCGATCGGGCGGGCGCCGTCGGCGATGGCTTCGTCGTTGAGGCGCAGGCCGCCGCCCTGGGCGAGACGGCGGGCCTCGCCGTTGGAGGCGGTCAGGCCGGCGCGCGCGGCGACGGCGGCGATCATGGCGCCGATCACCTCGTCACGCGGGATCTCGACTGTGGGCAGGTCGGCCGAGAGCTTGCCCTGTTCGAAGGCGGCCTCGGCGGCGCCGCGGGCGTGGGCGGCGGCCTCGGCGCCGTGGAGCATGGTGGTCGCGGCGTCGGCCAGGGCCTTCTTGGCGTCGTTGATGCCGGCGCCAGGCAGGGCTTCCAGCGTCGCGATCTCGTCGAGCGGCAGGTCGGTGAACAGGCGCAGGAATTTGCCCACGTCGGCGTCGTCGACGTTGCGCCAGAACTGCCAGTAGTCGTACGGCGACAGCTGTTCGGCGTTGAGCCAGACCGCGCCCTGGGCCGTCTTGCCCATCTTGCCGCCCGAGGCGGTGGTCAGCAGGGGGGTGGTCAGGCCGAAGGCGGCCTTGTGGTCGACGCGGCGGACCAGGTCGACGCCCGAGACGATGTTGCCCCACTGGTCCGAGCCGCCCATCTGCAGGGTGACGTTGCGCGCCCGGTTGAGCTCGAGGAAGTCCACCGACTGCATCAGCATGTAGTTGAACTCGAGGAAGGTCATCGGCTGTTCGCGCTCGAGGCGCAGTTTGACCGAGTCAAAGGCGAGCATGCGGTTGACGGTGAAATGCGTGCCGTAATCGCGCAGGAACTGGATGTAACCGTAGGTCGAGAGCCATTCGTCATTGTCGACCATGACCGCGTCGGTCGGGCCGTCGCCGAAGGTCAGGAAGCGCTCGAACACGGTGCGGATCGAGGCGATATTGGCCTGGATGGTTTCGTCGGTCAGCTGGGGGCGCGAGGCGTCCTTGCCCGTGGGGTCGCCGACCTTGGTGGTGCCGCCGCCCATCAGCACGATGGGCTTATGCCCGGCCTGCTGGAGGCGGCGCAGCATCATGATCTGGATCAGGCTGCCGACGTGGAGGCTGGGCGCGGTGGCGTCGAAGCCGATGTAGGCGGAAATCACGCCGGTGGCGGCGGCTTCGTCGAGCTCGGCCGGGTGGGTGATCTGGTGGATGTAGCCGCGGTCCCGGAGCGTGCGCAGGAAGTCGGACTGGAAGGCGGGCTCGGCGGTCATGG
>JAEYWU010000019.1 GCA_023428785.1 Pseudomonadota bacterium | reverse complement strand
GCGCCGCCCCCGGTCGGTTCACGCGAGCGGCTCGGGTTTCGGCTTCTTCCGCCGGGACCGGGAGCGCTTTGAGCTTGCGCACCCCGGCTCGCTTGACCCGGTTCAGCCCCTTACGAGCAACTCGGCCCGCGACGGGCTGGCGCGCCAGAACGCCCCAGGATGACCGCGCCGGTGAAGGCTGTCCGGATCAGGCCTGTGATAGCCTGCAACGAACGACTTCTCCGCTTCGCGGCCGCGCATCCCGCTCGACCGATCCCCGCCGCCGCGTCGGAGCCTGGTACCGAGGCGCCTCTCCCGCGACGGAGACGAGGGGATTATGCGGGGGGCGGTCGAGGGCGGGGAAAACCTACGATCGAAAATCCATAAGATTCTGATGGGCATCGATATTCGTCCGGGAATAGCGAGCGCGAGTTGATCATTCTCTCCTTGCGGGAGAAGGAAACCTCAGTCGATCGCCTCGACCCCTTCGGCCTTCAGGCGGGCGATCGCGTCCTTCATGGCCTGGAGTTGCTCCTGCGGGTGGCCGCGCCAGCCGATGACCTCACCGACGATCCGTAAGGGCTCGCGTGAGCGATAGGAGAGGGTCGGATTGCCGGGGAACTTCTGGTCGGTGAGGTTGGGGTCGTCGACGATCGGGCCGGTGGGCTCGACCACATAGATGCGCTCGCGGCCCTCACCTTGCGCCAGCTCGGCGCCCCAGACGGCGGCCTCCAGCGTGCCGGCCAGATAGACCCAGGAGGCGGCCTTGCCCGCGCCGTAGTTGGACGACCGGCCCGCCTCGATCAGATCGCCGACCTGAAGATCGGCGCGCGTGCCGTGGAAATAGGCCTGTTGCATGGGTCCCTCCGGGGTGACGAGGGTGTCGCAGGATGCGCGGATTTCGGCGCGCCGCCATTCTTGAAATGAGAAATATCGTCGCCAGTTTGAGGATGGCGAAGGCTCGATACCTCGCAGACAATATCAGCAGTTCCCATTCGCCGATCAGGCATCTCTAATGTTCGCTCGGAACATGCGAGACAATCATGGGATCGGGTACTGACTTTCTGACGGCAATAGATCAGGCATCTTTGCGATGCGGTGAATGGACGGCAGCGTTCGAAGGCGGTGAACGCCTACCGGCTACGCGAGAAAACATCGGAGCCGCGTTGTCCTACCTTTACGACCTGGCCTGCTGCGTGCCGGAATGTCGCGGCGGGGACCACCAGGTCGAATGGCTCGTCGGGAGAGCGGTCAGTCAGGCGTTGGCGGCGATCCAATTGTCAAACAGTGGCTTCTACAACGAAAGCCTCTCGCTAACTCGTGGCGTTGGAGAGATTGCCAACCTTCTATGTCTCCTCCAGACGACTGGCTGTATCGACGAATGGCTGCACTCTGACCGCAAGTATCGTCTTAAAAATTTCTCCCCTGTGGCGGTAAGGGATCGGCTGGCTTCGAGCGCCGGCATAGTCCCGGTATGCAAGGAGCGTTACTCGGCGCTTTGCGAGATTGGCACTCATCCAGTTCCTTGGTCTGCGCCGGGTCATTTCACGGGCACGGGGCGCCCAATGCTTGGACAGCTTCTACAGCCCGCTGGACTGATGGTTTGCACAAACGAGTTGGCCCTCGTCCTGGCATTTTGCTGTCTTTACGCGGGGCTGCTTGTCGGAGATTCCCGGCCCGAATGCAGAAAACTGGCGCGAGATTTGGTGGAGGGTGCCGGCGGTCTCACGATCCTCAACTACGTAGGCGCCTTGGAAGAAGTGAATGGCGCACCTGCTCCCAGCCCAAAGTCAGTCCAATAACTCTTAGCTCTGACGATCCTCGCTCTACAGCCCAACCGCCCCTCCCATTCCCCCGCAAACCCCGCTAGAAGCCCGCGCCATGGCGATAGGCGTTTTCGATTCCGGGGTGGGCGGGCTGACCGTGCACCGCAAGCTGGTGGACCGGTTCCCCCAGGCTGACTTCGTCTATCTGGCCGACCAGGCCAACGGCCCGTACGGCGGGCTGTCGGGCGAGGAGATCGTCGAGCTGACCAAGGCCGGCTGCGTGCGGCTGTTCGAGGCCGGCGCCGATGTGGTGGTGCTGGCCTGCAATACGGCCTCGGCGATCGCGCTGAGGCGACTTCAGCAGGTCTGGCTGCCGGAATACCGCAAGCAGACCGGCCGCAAGCTGAACGTGCTGGGCATCATCGTGCCGACCATCGAGGCCGCGACCGGCCGGTCGTGGATGGACGAGACGCCGCTGGACGACGGCAAGATCGAGGCGCTGGAAATCCTGGGCGTGTTCTGCACGGCCGCGACGGCCATGAGCCAGGTCTATGAGATCGAGATCCAGAAGCGCCGCGAGGACCTGGCGGCGTTTTCCGAGCCGTGCCCCGGGCTGGCCGGTCTGATCGAGCTGGGCGCGCCGATCGAGGAGCTGAAGGTGGTGGTCGGCGACCATGTGAACGCTCTCAAGCGCCGCATCGGCCGGCACCCGGACAAGGCGATCCTGGGCTGCACCCACTATGAGATCGTGGCGCCCCTGTTCGCCGCCGCCCTGCCGGAAGGCACGCCCCTGATCCACCAGCCGTCGGCGACGGCGGATGCGCTGGAGCTCTATTTCGAGCGGCACCCGGACTATCAGCTGGGCACGGGCGGCGGGCGCACCTTCCTGACGACCGGAACGCCCGGGCGGCAGTCGGATCTGGTGAGCCAGTTCTGGGGCGCGCCGGTGACGTTCGAGGCGGCATAGGGCGTTTAGCTCCGTCACCCTCGGGCTTGTCCCGAGGGCCCATGGATCGGCCGGGTTCGAACTCATGCAGGGATGCTGCGGCGATCAGGCCGGGCTCTGATTCCCGACATCCTGAAAGCGGGCCGATGGGCCCTCGGGACAAGCCCGAGGGTGACGGATGAGGTCGGGTGAGGCATCGTTCCCGCTTCGACGGGAGGGTTCCATGAAGATCGCATCCATTCTGGCGGGGCTGGCGCTGGCCGGCGCGGCGACGGCGGTTGAGGCCGAGGTGGTATCGACCAGCGAGACAGGGTTCACGATCCGGTCGGCGGTGGTGGTGGAGGAGGCGACGCGGGCGGAGGCCTTCGCGGCGCTGGGGCGCTGGGGCGAGTGGTGGAGCCCGGCGCACACCTATTCCGGCGACAATGGCAATCTATCCTTGGCGATGGAGGCGGGCGGGTGCCTGTGCGAGGTCTGGGACGGCGGGCAGATCGAGCATGGGCGGGTGCTGCTGATGTGGCCCGAGCGCGGAATGCTGCGGATGAACGCGCCGTTCGGACCGCTGCAGTCGCTGCCGGTGACGGCGATCCTGACCTACGAGATCACTGAGCTGGACGGGGGCGCGGTGGAGGTCGTCCAGACCCTGGTCGTAGGCGGTGACGCCTCGGCCGTGCCGATGGCCGAGGCGGTCGATGCGGTGATGAGCGAGGGCCTGTCGCGGTACGAACGCTTCGTGGAAACCGGTTCTGCGGATTGACCTCTGGGCTGAGGAGCCTATGTCAGGCGCGCCCCTCCCCGAACAGGATTTCTGACCATGGCCGACGCCGCCCAGACCTATGACGTGATCATCATCGGAGGCGGGCCGGGCGGCTATAACGCCGCGATCCGCGCCGGCCAACTGGGCATGAAGGTCGCCTGCGTCGAGAGCCGCGAGACCCTGGGCGGGACCTGTCTGAACGTCGGCTGCATGCCGTCCAAGGCCCTGCTGCACGCGTCGGAGTACTTCGAGGCGGCCAACGGCGAGTTCGCCAAGATCGGCATCGAGGTCGCCCCGAAACTGAACCTGGGCCAGATGCACGCGGCCAAGGACGACAGCGTCGGCCAGCTGACCAAGGGCATCGAGTTCCTGTTCAAGAAGAACAAGGCCGACTGGATCAAGGGCAAGGGCAAGATCGTCGGCAAGGGCCAGGTCGAGGTGACCGCCGCGGACGGAACCAAGACGGTCTATGCGGCCAAGGACATCGTGATCGCCACGGGCTCGGAGCCCACCCCGCTGTCGGGCGTGGCGTTCGAGGACGGCAAGGTGATCGATTCCACCGGCGCCCTGTTCCTGCCCAAGGTGCCCGAGCACATGGTGGTGGTCGGCGCGGGCGTGATCGGGCTGGAGCTCGGCTCGGTCTGGCGCCGTCTGGGCGCCAAGGTGACGGTGGTGGAGTTCCTGGACGCCGTCGGCGCCGGCATGGACGCCGAGGTCGCGACCGCCTTCCAGCGCGCCCTGACCAAGCAGGGCATGACCTTCAAGATGGGCACGAAGGTGACGGCTGCAAAGACGACCGACAAGGGTGTCGAGCTGACCGTCGAGCCCGCCAAGGGCGGCGCTGCAGAGACCCTGTCGGCGGATGTGGTGCTGGTGGCGATCGGTCGTCGTCCGTACACGGATGGCCTGGGTCTTGAGAGCGTCGGCGTGACGCCGGACAAGCGCGGCTTCATCGCCCACGATCACTTCAAGGTGGCGGACGGCGTCTGGGTAATCGGCGACGTGACCCACGGTCCGATGCTGGCCCACAAGGCCGAGGAAGACGCGGTGGCCTGTATCGAGCTGATCGCGGGCAAGGCGGGTCACGTCGACTATGACCTGGTGCCGAGCGTGATCTACACCAACCCGGAAGTGGCCTGGGTCGGCAAGACCGAGGCCCAGTTGAAGGAGGCGGGCGTGCCGTTCAAGAAGGGCAAGTTTCCCTTCACGGCCAACAGCCGCGCCAAGATCAATCACGAGACCGAGGGCTTCGCCAAGGTGCTGGCCCACGCCGAGACCGACCGGGTGCTGGGCGTGCACATCTTCGGGCCGCAGGCGGGCGAACTGATCGGCGAGGCCTGTGTCCTGATGGCCTTCGGCGGCGCCTCGGAAGACCTGGCGCGCATCTGTCACCCGCACCCGACCCGCTCGGAAGCCGTCCGTCAGGCGGCGATGGGCGTCGAGGGCTGGACGATGCAGGCCTAGTCGTCCAGGCCCGATCGCCGAGGCTCGTTACCTCTGCGCTGTCCCTCCGCGCGTGCGCGTCGGCGTACCGAGGCGCACTTCGCGGTCGGGGAAGTCGACGGTGACCGTGTCGAAGAGGCGCAGGATGTCTGCGCCGAACAGCATCGCGGGCTGGTCCTCCATGCGCCAGATGCGGAAGGCGTGCAGGTCGCAAAAGATCGTCGGCAGCTCGTTGAGGGTGACGCCGCCCATGCGGATCTGACGCAGGACCGCCAGCTCGCCCATGACATGTTCGCCCGTCGCGCCAATGACCGGGACGGTCCAGCGGCGGTCGTTGATGTCGGGCCGCCGCGTGGCGACCGAGTTGAACAGCGCCATATTGCCGATGGAATACTGGCTGCCGCTGTCAATGAAGGCCTGGACGGGAACGCCGTCGGCCGAGACCTGGACTAGCGTCAGCTGGCCGAAGCGCTGGCGGGCGTCGATGGTGACCTGATCGTCCAGGCGGCTGCCGCCCGCATAGGACAGGCCGACGCCGCGCCGCTGAAGGCGCAGCTGGCTGGCGCGAACGTCGAAGGTTACGGAGAAGCGGCCCAGCACATCCACGCCCAGCAGGCCGTGCACGCCCAGCCGCGAATGGGGGATGACGGGCATGATCAGGTCGCGGAAGACGGTCTCGGCCACGAACAGGCGCGCCACGCGAACCGTGGGTGTGCGCACGGCGGCGGTGACGCCATTGACCAGCACCTCGGGGCCCGGCGGCAGGCCCAGCTCGGCGGCGAGCTCCGTGGAAATGGCTGTGCGGTTCGCGCCGGTATCGACCACGAAGGTGTTGCCCACCCGGCCGTTGATCTCGACGTTCACGGCCATGCGCGTGACGAGGTTGGGCAGGACGTCGAGCGCCGCCTCGGAGATGGGGGGCTCCTCGCCCTGAATGTCCTGGGCCAGGGCAGGCGCGGCGAAAAAGCCGCCGCCCGCCGCCATCAGCAGATGCCGACGATCGATCAAGTCCACGTCCTCCCACGGCCACGCTGGGACGCGAATGGGGCGGGATAAGGGCAGGGCTCAGGCCCGGGGGTGGGCGTCCTGATAGGCGGCCAGCAGGCGCGCGGCGTCGACGGCGGTGTATTTCTGGGTCGTCGAGAGCGAGGCGTGACCGAGCAGTTCCTGAATCGAGCGCAGGTCGACGCCGGCGCCCAGCAGATGGGTCGCGAAACTGTGGCGGAGCGCATGGGGCGTGGTCGAGGCGGGAAGACCCAGCCGGCCCCTCAGTCGCTGGACGGCGGCCTGGACATGGCGGGGCGTCAGCGGCCCGCCGCGTTTGGCGCGGAATAGCGGATCGGCGCCGGTCGAGGGCCAGGGCGTCGCGCGCCGATAGACCTCGATGGCCTCGGAGACGGCGGGCAGCACGGGCACGATCCGCGTTTTGGAGCCCTTGCCCAGGATGCGGAGCGACGCGCCGACCGGGGCGTCGGCGCCGGTCAGGGACAGGGCCTCTGAAATCCGCAGGCCGCAGCCATAGAGCAGGGTCAGGACGGCGTGGTCGCGCGCGGCCTCCCATGGGTCGAGGTCGGCGTCCAGTTCGGGCTCGGCCAGAAGGCCCAGCGCCTGATCCTCGGTGACCGGGCGGGGCAGGGACGGCTTCACGCGCGGCCCGCGCACCAGCGCGACCTCGGGCGAGGGCTTGCCCAGTCGGGTATCGAGGAAGCGGTGAAAGGCGCGGATCGCCGACAGGGTCTGGCTGAGCGAGCGGGCGTTGAGGCCCCGGTCGCCGGATCTGCGGACCGCCAGGTGGGCGCGGATTTCGGCGGCGAGGACGCCGGCCAGGCCGTCGAGCGAGACCGGCTCGCCGCGATGGGTTTCGAGGAAGGCGACATAGCCGCGTGCGATGCGGCCGTAGGCCTCGATGGTGCGGGGAGACGCGCGGCGCTCGTGGACCAGCCAGTTTAGCCAGGCCTGAACGGCCTGTTCGCCGGTCATCCGGCGGGGTCCAGCACCGGCCAGCGGTCGGCGACGCGTTCGACCACGCGGGTCACGAAAGCGATCAGCTCGGACCCCATCTCGGGGGTGAAGCCCTCCGGATCGGAAGAGCCGAAGGCGACCAGGGCGTCCCGTTCGCCGTTCCATAGGGCCATGCGCACCAGCGCCATGCTGTAGACCTCGTCGGCGCGGCCGCCGAAGAGCGCCTCATCGGCCTCGACCGGACCCAGGCGCTGAAGCCCGTGCTCGCCCAGAAGCGAGGCGACCGAGCCCTGTTCCAGAAGGCGCCAGCCGAACGGGGCGACGCCGGGCTTGTCCAGACAGATGGAGGCGGTGGTCAGCCCGAAGCGCGCCTGGCAGGCCTGATCGAGCCGGGTGGCCAGGTCGGTGTTGTTGCGCGCCTCCATCAGGTCGAGCGCGGTGACATGGGTCTGGGCCTGGGCGGCGAAGTTGGCGCGGGCGACGTGTTCGACCGCGCGCCGGGCGCCGGTCTCGCGCTTGACCGCGGCCTCGAGACGCGAGAGCGCCGCCGGACCGAAGGCGACGACGTTGTCCGAGGGCTTCAGGCCCAGCTCGCTGAGCAGTTCGTGGTCGGCGAGCAGATGCTCGGGATTGGCCTTGAGCCAGGCGCGCAGGTCAGGCCAGAGGCCGGGAGCCCCGGATCGTTCCTTCGCCTCGCGTTCCGCCCCGCCCAAAGCCCATTTCCTCTAGATCGTCTGGCCGGTCGCGGCCCAGTCCTTGAGAAAGGCATCAAGCCCCTTGTCGGTTAAGGGGTGTTTGACAAGGGACGAGAAGGTGTCCGGCGGCAGGGTCGCGGCGTCAGCGCCGGCGAGGGCGGCGCCGGTCACATGGGCGACGTTGCGCAGGGATGCGGCCAGGATCGACGTATCGTAGCCGTACTGGTCGTAGATGGCGCGAATGTCGTGCAGCAGCTCCAGCCCGTCGGCCCCGTGGTCGTCCAGCCGGCCGACGAAGGGCGAGACGAAGGTCGCGCCGGCCTTGGCGGCCAAGAGAGCCTGGGCGGCGGAGAAGCACAGGGTGACGTTGGTGGAGATGCCCTCGGCCTTGAAGGCGGCGGTGGCCCGCAGCCCGTCCATGGTGAGGGGCAGCTTGACGACGACGTTGTCGGCGATGGCGGCGAGAATCTTGCCCTCGCGGATCATGGTCGCGGTGTCGGTCGCGGCGACCTCGGCGGAGATCGGGCCCTCGACGGCAGCGCAAATCTCGGCGATGACCTCCTTGATGGGGCGGCCGGACTTGGCGATGAGCGTGGGATTGGTGGTGACCCCGTCCACGAGCCCAGTGGCGGCGAGATCCTTGATCAGGGCGGTGTCGGCGCTGTCGATGAAGAGTTTCATGGGACCACTTTGTAGCGCCGGCGAAAGAGCGAAGCGAGGGGGACGGTGAAGGTCGCGTCCGTTCTGCTGCCGCTGCCGCTACCGGAGGCGTTCGACTATGGCGTGCCGGAGGACTGGGAGCTTGCGCCCGGCGACCACGTCGTCGTGCCGCTGGGGCCGCGCAAGATGCGCGGGCTAGTGTCTGAGGTGCGCGAGGTCACTGGGTCGAACCGAAAGCTGAGGGAGGTCGAGGCGGTCGTCGACGATCCTTCCGTGCCTCAGCGGTCGATGGATTTCCTCGAATGGGCCGCGCGCTGGACCCTCACGCCGCCGGGCGAGATGGCGTTTCTGGTGACGCGGGGACTACGGTCCGACCCGCCGCGCGCCGAGCGGCGCATCCGCCGGGTCCCCGGGCGTGAGCCTCGACGGGCCACCGAGGCGCGCAGCCGGGTGCTGGCGTCGCTGGGCGAGGGCGAGGCCGCCTCAATGGCCGATCTGGCGCGGGCGGCCGGCGTGTCGGGTGGCGTCGTGAAGGGGCTGATCGACGAGGGGGTGCTGGAGGCGGTCGCGCTGGATGTCGGCGCGCCCTATGGGCGGCCCGATCCTGACCACCGGCCGGCGACCCTGAGCCCGGATCAGGGCGCGGCGGCGCGCAGGCTGTCCGAGGCGCTGGACAGTTCGGCTTTCCGACCCATCCTGCTGGATGGGGTGACCGGCTCGGGCAAGACCGAGGTCTATCTGGAGGCCGTGGCGCATCTGCTGAAGGCCGAGCCGGACGCCCAGGTGCTGATCCTGCTGCCCGAGATCGCCCTGACCCAGGCGGTCATCCGGCGCATCGCCGACCGGTTCGGGGCGGAGCCGGCCGAATGGCATTCCAATGTCGCGCCGCCGCTCAGGCGTCAGGTCTGGGAAGGCGTGCGATCGGGCGAGGCGCGGATCGTGGTGGGCGCCCGATCGGCCCTGTTCCTGCCATTCGTCCGCCTGCGGATGGTCGTCGTGGACGAGGAGCACGACGGCTCGTTCAAGCAGGAAGAGGGCATCGTCTATCACGCTCGGGATCTGGCCGTGGCGCGGGCGAGCCTGGAAGCGGCGATGGTGGTGCTAGCCTCGGCCACGCCGTCGCTGGAGACCCTGACCAATGCCGAGACGGGGCGGTACGAGTGGGTGAGGTTGTCGGCCCGGCACGGGGCGGCGGTCCTGCCGGACATCGAGCTGGTCGACCTCAGGGACACGCCGCCGGAGAAGGGTCACTGGCTGTCGCTGCCGCTGGTGACCGGCATGGTCGAGACCCTGGCGCGTGGAGAGCAGACCCTGCTGTTCCTGAACCGGCGAGGCTATGCGCCGGTGGTGCTGTGCAAGGCCTGCGGCCAGCGGATGACGGCGCCGGACTCGGATTCCTGGCTGGTTGAGCATCGCTACACCGGGCGGCTGGTCTGTCACCTGACGGGCTATTCCATGCCCAAGCCCAGGCACTGTCCCTATTGCGGGGCCGAGGACACGCTGGTCTCGATCGGGCCGGGCGTGGAGCGGATCGCCGAGGAGGTGAGCGAGCGGTTTCCCGAGGCGCGGGTGGCGGTGTTTTCGTCAGACACGGCGCCCGACGCAGGCTCTGCGCGCGAACTGGTGCGCCGGATGGCCGAGGGAGAGATCGATGTTCTGGTCGCGACCCAGGCGGCGGCCAAGGGGCACAACTTCCCGCGCCTGACGCTGGTCGGGGTGGTGGATGCAGACCTCGGCCTCAAGGGCGGGGACCTGAGGGCGGCGGAACGGACGTTCCAGCTGCTGATCCAGGCGGCGGGCCGCGCGGGCCGGGCCGAACGGCCGGGGAGAGCTATGCTACAGACCTGGCTGCCGGAGCATCCGGTGATGCAGGCGCTGAAGGTGATGGACCGCGACGCCTTCACCCAGGCGGAGGGCGAGGGGCGTCAGGCGATGGGGCTGCCGCCTTACGGGCGTCTGGCGGCGCTGATCGTCTCGAGCCCGGACCCGGAGGCTCTGGACAAGTTCACTCTGGAGCTGGCGCGGCGGATTCCGACGGCGGACCGGGTTGAGGTTTATGGCCCGGCCGATGCGCCGCTGGCGCTGGTCAGGGGGCGGAGGCGCAAGCGGTTCCTCGTTCGAGCGGACCGGGACGTGGATATTCAGGCGTATCTTCGGGCCTGGCTTTCAGAGTTGAAGGTTCCGGGGAGCGTCAGGCTGAACGTCGACGTGGACCCGTACTCTTTCCTGTAGGCATCATCATCCAATGTGGAAGCCCCTGCTCAAGGCGCTATTGATCGGTTCGCCGCCGTGGCTGCTGATGGCCGCTACCAACGCGAGCTCCGCAGCGGGCATAGCGTGGCCGATCCCGGTGGGCTGGATCGTGTTTGTCTGTGTAGGCCTCGGCGCCGTGGGCATAGCACTCCTGAAAACTACGCGTGTCGTGCGCGCTCTTTTCATTCTGGCGTACACCGTGCCGGTGACGGCTTATGTGATCGTGGTCATGCAAGACATGCCATGTGTATTCAGGGGCCAGTGCGGATGACGCGCCGCACCTAACGGCCGCGCGTCTGCTTCTTCCAGAGGGTGGCGTATTCGCCGCCCTTGGCAACCAGCACCTCATGCCCGCCGCGCTCGACGATGCGGCCGGCCTTGAGGACGAGAATCTCGTCCGCGTCGGCGATGGTCGAGAGGCGGTGGGCGACGACGAGGGTGGTGCGGCCCGCGCGGGCGCGACGCAGGGTCGCCTGGATGGCGGCCTCGGTGCGGCTGTCGAGGGCGGAGGTGGCTTCGTCGAGGATCAGGACGTGCGGTTCGGCGAGAAGTGCGCGGGCGAGGCCGACGCGCTGGCGTTCGCCGCCCGAGAGCTTGAGGCCGCGTTCGCCGACGCGGGTATCGAGGCCATCGGGCAGGGCGCGAATGAAGTCGCCGAGTTCGGCCGCCTCGGCGGCGGCCCAGACGGCGGCCTCGTCAGCCTCGGGGCGGGCGAAGCCGATGTTGGAGCGCAGGGTGTCATTGAACAGGGCGACGTCCTGGGGGACCAGGGCTACGGCCTGACGCAGCGACGCCTGGGTCACCGCGCGGGCGTCCAGCCCGTCGATCATCACACGGCCGGACTGGGGGTCGATCAGGCGCAGCGCCAGTTTGACGATGGTCGACTTGCCCGAGCCAGACGGGCCGACAAGGGCCGTGGTCTTGCCGGGCGGGATGCGGAAGTCGATGTCCTCAAGCCCCGCCGAACGCGCCGAATGCCGGAAGGAGACCGCCTCGAAGGTGACCTCGCCGCCGCCTGAATGCGCGGGTGGGGGCAGGGGGGTAGCGTCAGGGGCGTCAGCCACGTCAGGGGACTGGCGGGTGAGATCCAGCATGGCCTCCATGTCGATGAAGGACTGGCGGATCTCGCGGTAGGCGAAGCCGAGCACGTTCAGCGGCTGGTAGAGGGAGATCAGTATCAGGACGCAGGCGGTGACGTCGCCCGGTCCCATGCGGCCGGCCATGGCCTCCATGCCGGCCATCAGGGCCATGGCGCCGAGGCCCAGATTCATCACCAGCGTCTGGCCTGCGTTGAGGACGGCCAGCGAGTTGTTGGCCTTCACCGCCGCGTCCGCATAGGTCGACAGTGCGCTCTCGTAGCCAAGGGTCGCGCGGCGTTCGGCGCCGAAGGACTTCACCGTCTCGTAATTGATCAGGCTGTCGACCACGAGGCCAGCGGCCTCGGCCTCGGCGGCGTTCAGGTCGCGTCGGTGCCGGATGCGCCAGTCAGACACGAGCAGGGTGAAGGCGACGTAGACGGCGATGGTGGCGACCGCCACGAGGGCGAAGCGCCAGTCATAGGCCCCGGCGAGGACGGCGGCGGCCAGCACCAGCTCCAGCAGCGTCGGACCGATGTTGAAGGCCAGGATGCGCAGCAGGAATTCCGACGAGCGCGCGCCGCGCTCGACGATGCGCGACAGGGCGCCGGACTTCTTGGTCTGGTGGAAGTCGAGCGAGAGGCTGAGCGCATGGGCGAAGGCCTCGGTCGCGGCGGTGCGCTTGGTGGCCTCCGAAACGGCTGTGAAAATGGCGTCGCGGGCCTGGGGCGCCGCCGACGAAATGAACCGGATCAGGGCCCAGCCGATGGCGAAGGCAGCGAAGCCCAGGCTGAGGCCCAGGACCGGGCGGTCCTGCCCGGCCAGCTGGTTGACCGCGGCGCCCAGGGCCAGGGGCGCCAGCACGCCCAGGGTCTTGCCGGCGATGGTCAGGATCAGGGCGGCGAACAGCCTTAGTTTCAGCTGGGGCGCCCGCGAGCGCGCGACCAGGCGGATCAGATCGGCGAAGGCATCCAGCGTGCGCGGCGGGGCGCCCTGGGCGGCGACGATGCCGGCGTCGATAACCCGCGCCTCTGGATCGGCGCGCCTGCGCCCGGCCCCCCGCGCCATCAGCGGCGGCTCCGGTCAGAACGGGCGAAAAGGGACGCGAGGATCATCGCGCATAGATAGGGAGGAATCGCGGCCTTGCGAACCGGCGTCAGGCGAGCGCCGCCATGTCCTCGACCAGCGCCACGACGGCCTGTTCCGTGGTGGCCCAGGAACAGACGAAGCGGACCGAGCCGTCGTCGAAGCGGTAGCAGGCCCAGCCCTTGTCGTTCAGGCGCTTGTGGTGGGCGGCGGGCATGCGCACGAAGACCGTATTGGCGTCGACCGGATGGGCCAGCACATAGCGGGTGCGGGCGAGGATGCCGTCTGCGAGGGCGCGGGCGGCGGCGTTGGCGTGGGCGGCATGGCCTTCCCAGGCGCCGGATTCCAGCAGCCCCAGCATCGGGGCGGCGAGGAAGCGAGCCTTGGACGCGGTCTGGCCGGCCTGCTTCAGGCGATTGTCGAGCCGGGGCGTCAGGGCCTTGTTGAAGACGACCAGAGCCTCGGCGCAAAGCGCGCCGGCCTTGGCGCCGCCGAGCACCAGAATGTCGACGCCCAATCGGGGAATGTCGGCGAGGTCGAAGCCGGCCGCCACCGCATTGGCGAGGCGCGCGCCGTCCAGGTGGACGCCGTATCCTTGCGCCTTTACCGGCTCGATCAGCTTGCGGAGTTCCTCGGCCGAATAGACAGCGCCGTATTCGGTGGCCTGGGTCAGGCTGAGGGCGCCGGGCGGCTGGCGGTGGCCGACGACGGGCTCCGCCAGAATGGCCTTGAGGGCTGCAGGATCGATCTTGCCGGACTGGCCGGGGAGGCCGATCAGGCCGACGCCCTGGCCGAAGAAGCCGGGCGCGCCGGTCTCGTCGGTGCAGACGTGGGCCGCCTGATGGGCCATCACCGCCTCATAGGGACGGGCCAGCATCGACAGGGCGATGGCGTTGGCCGCAGTCCCCGAGAAGACGAACCGCACCTCGGCGTCCGCCTGAACCTTCTCGCGGATCACATCGGCGCAGCGCGCGACGACATCGTCGGCGCCATAGGCGCGCGCGAAACCCTCATTGACCTCGACGATGGCCTGAAGCGCCTCGGGCGCCATGCCGGCGGTATTGTCGGACCCGAAGTCGTAGCGCATCAGGCTTCGCCCCCGGCGGCCTGGGCCTTGCCAGCGGCCGTGCGGCGCTGGGCCCGCGCCGTGCGGTCAGTCTTTGCGGTGTTCGGCGCCTTGGTCTTCTTGGGCTTGGGCGCGGCGACCGTACGTGGCAGATCGACCTGGTGCGGATAGGGGATGACAATGCCCTCGCGGTCGAAGGCGGCCTTCATCGCCAGATGCAGGTCAGCCTTGGTCTGCCACCAGTCCGGCGACTTGACCCAGGCGTGCAGGGTGATCTCGACCGAGCTGTCGAGGAAGGCGGTGACGCCGGCCCAGGTGGGCGGGTCCTCGAGGACCTTCTCGTGTTCCTCGGCGGTGGCCTTCATGACCTCCATCACCTCGTTCAGGTCGCTGTCGTAGTCGACGCCCATGGGCATTTCGATGCGCCGCGTCTTCTGGCCCGAGATGTTGACGATGACGTCGCCAAGCACCTGCGAATTCGGCACGGTGATGCGCATGTTGTTGGCGTCGATCATGCGGGTGGTGAACAGGTCCAGCTTCTGGACCGTGCCTGCCTTGTCGCCGACCTGGACGATGTCACCGACCTTGTAGGGGCGCAGAAACAGCAGCATCACGCCCGCCGCCACGTTCGACAGGGTGCCCTGCAGCGCCAGACCCACCGCCAGGGAGGCGGCGCCGAGGACGGCGATGATCGAGGTGGTCTGGACGCCCAGCCGCTGAAGGACTGCGATCAGGCCGATGGCGAAGATCGCGACCCGCACGATCTGGACGAGGAACCCTTCCAGCATCGGATCGGGCGCGCGCCGCTTCATGCGCGAGAGGGCCCGGCTGACCGCCTTGCCGGCGAAGCGCGCGACGAAGAAGGTCGCGACCAGAATGAGGATGGCCACGACCAGATTGACGGCCAGGTTCCCCACCATCTCGGTCGCGCGTTCCAGCACGGCGGCATTCAGCGTCAGGGCGCGGCGGCCCTGGTCAATCACGTTCGTCAGGTCAGTCATGGTGAAGGACATAACGCCCAAGCCAAGAGATTTCACCCCTTGGCGCCAAATCCGCCGCCGCCCGGTGTCTCGATGATGAAGATATCGCCCGGGTTGAGCGCCGCCTGATCGGTGGAGCCGAGCGGCTCGATCCGTCCGTCTGCGCGCTGGATGCCGTTGGCGCCGGTCTGGCCGGGCGATCCGCCCTGCTGGCCGAAGGGCGGGACACGGCGGCGATTGGACAGGATGCCGGCGGACATGGGCTCCAGGAAGCAGATCTTGCGGACCACGCCGTCGCCGCCCCGGTGAGCGCCGTCGCCGCCGGAGCCATGCCGGATCGAGAACTGATCCACACGAACCGGAAAGCGCTCTTCCAGCACCTCGACATCGGTCAGGCGCGAGTTGGTCATGTGTGTCTGGACCGCCGAGGCGCCGTCGAAGCCGGGACCGGCGCCAGAGCCGCCGGCGATGGTCTCATAGTACTGGCGGGTCTGATCGCCGAAGGTGAAGTTGTTCATCGTGCCCTGGCTGGCGGCCAGCACGCCGAGCGCGCCATAGAGGGCGTCGACCACGGCCTGACTGGTCTCGACATTGCCGGCGACGACGGCGGCCGGATGGCGCGGGCTCAGCATCGACCCTTCGGTCAGGATCAGCGTCAGGGGCTTGAGGCATCCCTCGTTCAGCGGGATGGCGTCGTCCACGAGGGTGCGGAAGACGTAGAGACAGGCGGCGCGCGCGATCGAGGACGGGGCGTTAAAGTTGGTCGACAGCTGGGCGCTGGTTCCGGTGAAGTCGATGACGGCGGACCGGTCGGTTTGGTCGACGGTGACCTTCACCCGGATGACCGCGCCGTCGTCCATCTCCAGTGCGAACTGGCCGTCGGAGAGGACGCCGATGGCGCGGCGCACGGCGGCTTCGGCATTGGCCTGGACGTGGCCCATATAGGCCTCGACGACATCGCGGCCGAAAGTGCGAACGAGGCTGCGGAGCTCGTCTCCGCCCTGAACGCAGGCCGCTACCTGGGCCTTGAGGTCGGCGATGTTCTGATCCGGATTGCGCGAGGGCCACCGGCCGGAGGCGAGCAGGGCGCGAGTTTCGGCTTCAAGGAAGCGGCCTGCGTCGACCAGCAGGTCGTCGTCGATCAGGACGCCTTCTTCCTCGACCTTGCGGCTGGTCGGCGGCATGGAGCCCGGGGTGATGCCCCCGATGTCGGCATGGTGACCGCGCGCGGCGACGTAGAAGCCGGGGGAGGCCTCGTCATCAAGGAAGACGGGCTGGATGACGGTGATGTCCGGCAGGTGGGTACCGCCGTTGTAGGGCGCGTTCAGGACATAGGCGTCGCCAGGCTTCATGCCGCGTCCATCGCGGGCGTCGCCGCGTGAGCGGATGACGGTGCGGATGCTCTCACCCATGGAGCCGAGGTGGACCGGGATGTGCGGGGCGTTGGCGATCAGGTCGCCCCGGGCGTCGAACAGGGCGCAGGAGAAATCGAGCCGCTCCTTGATGTTGACCGAGCGGGCGGTGGCCTGAAGCGCCAGTCCCATGCGTTCGGCGACGGCCATGAAGCGGCTGTTGAAGAGTTCCAGCCGGATCGGATCGGCCTCGGTTCCCTCGGCGCGGCGCTCGTCGCGGGATGCGGTGCGTTCGAGGATGAGATTGGACAGGCCGTCGACGCGGGCGCGCCAGCCGGGCTCGACGATGGTCGTGGCGGTGGTCTCGGCGATGATGGCGGGACCCTCAAGCTCGGCGCCGGGCTGGAGAGTCGCGCGATCGTAGAGCGGGGTGTCGGCGGCCTGTCCGAAGACGGCGCGCACGGTGCGGGCCGGACGTGCGCCATGCCGGGGAGCGGGGGCCGGGATTTGGTCGGCGTGGGCGGTCATATGGCCAACGACCTCGACGCTGACGGAGTCGACGGTCAGGGGTGTCTGGCGGGCGTCGAAGCCGAAACGGCGGCGGTGCGCCTCGTGAAAGGCCTCGGCCATGATCGTTTCGTCGGCCAGCGCGACCGGCAGGCTGGAATCCGAGCCGACGTACTTCAGGCGGACGCGGCGCTGAACCTCGATGGCCGAGAGGGCCATGGCCTGGCTCTCGATCTCGGCGCGGCCTTCGGTCTCGAGCCGATCAGTCAGGGCGATCAGGTCCGACACGGCCTCGGCAAGCGGACGCTCGACGCTGGTCCGGCTGAGCGAGCGCAGGGCGGCCAGACCCATGCCGTAGGCGGAAAGGACGCCGGCCATCGGATGGATCACGACGGTGTCCAGGCCGAGGGAATCCGCGACCCGGCAGGCGTGCTGGCCGCCAGCGCCGCCGAAGCAGGCGAGCGCGTAGCCATTCAGGTCGTGGCCGCGCTGGATGGAGATCTGGCGGATGGCGCGGCTCATGTGCTCGACGGCGATATCGAGGAAGCCTTCCGCCAGGGCCTCGGCGCTTTGACCGGTCTGGCGGGCCAAGGCGTCGAAGGCCAAGCGGGTCGCCCCGGCGTCCAGCGGCTGGTCGCCGTTCGGGCCGAAGACGTGCGGGAAGGCGTCCGGGCGGATCCGGCCGAGCAGGAGGTTGCAGTCGGTGACCGTCAGCGGACCGCCACGTCCATAGCAGGCCGGGCCCGGTAAGGCGCCCGCCGATTCCGGACCGACCCGCAGGCGCTCGCCGTCGAAGCGACAGATGGATCCGCCACCGGCCGCGACCGTATGGATGTCGAGCATCGGCGCGGTCAGGCGCACGCCCGCGACGGTCCGCTCCGTCGATCGCTCGAAGGTCCCGGCATAGTGGCAGACATCGGTGGAGGTGCCGCCCATGTCGAAGCCGATGACATGGCCGAAGCCCGCGGCCTCGGCCGTCGCGGCCATGCCGATCACGCCACCAGCGGGGCCGGACAGGACCGCATCCTTGCCGCGGAAGGCGAGAGCGTCGGTCAGGCCCCCATTCGACTGCATGAACAGCAGACGCGCGGCCGCGCCCATCTCGCGGGCGGCCTGATCGACGTAGCGGCGCAGAACAGGCGAGAGGTAGGCGTCCAGCGTGGTGGTGTCGCCGCGTCCGACCATGCGGATCAGGGGCGCGACCTCGTGGCTGACCGAGGTCTGGGTGAAGCCGATCTCGCGGGCGATGGCGGCGACGCGGGCTTCGTGGTCCGTGTGCTTCCATCCATGGGCGAAGACGATCGCGACCGAGCGCAGACCGCGATCGAAGGCGGCCTGGAGCGCCGCGCGTGCGGCCTGCTCGTCGAGCGGCGTGACGACCGATCCGCCCGCGCCGATGCGCTCGGGCACTTCCGCGACGTCCGAATAGAGGGCGTCGGGCAGGACGATATGGCGGGCGAAGATGTCTGGCCGGCTCTGCCAGCCGATGCGCAGCACGTCGCCGAGGCCTTGTGTCGTGACGAGGAGGACCGGCTCCCCCTTCCGTTCGAGCAGGGCGTTGGTCGCGACAGTGGTGCCCATCTTCACGAGCACAGGCGCGTCAGGCTGGCCGGCGGCGGTCAGGGTGCGGCGGACGGCCTCGGCGGCGGCGTCTGCATAGCGGCCGGGGTCTTCGCTGAGCAGCTTGGAGACAATCAGCCGGCCTTCGGGATCGCGGGCCACGACGTCGGTGAAGGTTCCGCCCCGGTCGATCCAGAATTCCCAGGATCGGCTCAAGCCAGGTCCTCGATCTCCGCGTCGGAGAGGTCGCCGGGGACGACGGTCACCGGCAGCTGCCGGCCGGCATAGAGGCCGTCCTTGGCGAGGGCCGTGACCAGCGGGCCGGGCCCGCGGCCCCCGACAGCGGAGGCCAGGACCAGGATCTTGATGTCCGGATCGGCCGTGGCGACCTTCTTGATCGCCTCGCGGGTTTCGCCGACCTCGATGAGGAATTCAGGCTTGGCGCCCGACCGCTCCTCGGCCTCGGCGCCGAGCTTCTGCAACAGGGCCTCGCCGTCCTGGCGGAGCTGGGCCTCGATCTCTTCGCGAACGCCCGCGAAGTAATCATTGGTCGAGGGCTGCAGAACCTTGAGCAGGGCGATACGCCCGCCGGTCGAGCGGGCGCGCCGGGCGGCGTAGCGGAGGGCCGCGCCGAACTCCTGGCTGTCATCGGCGATGACGAGGAATTTGCGCGGCATCATGCCTCCTGTTGCGATCAGGCCGAGGTCGCCAGGTCGCGCAGGGCGACATTGGCGATCGTCAGCTTGGCGAAGCTCCAGCCCTGACCGGCCTGGTCGATCTCGTCGATGGTATGGCGGACCTGATCGACCGTCGAGGCGCGCGGGCCGATCCAGTCCGTCACGACCTTGCCGGCGCGGACCTCGTCAGCGCCGTCGGCGGCGGTGGCGTTGGCGGCCACAGCGCGAGTCAGCGACGACTGTTCCGCCATCAGGTCCTCGATCAGGCGGCGAACCGCCAGACGTTCGAAGTGATCGCGCGTGACCAGTGAGCCGGCGGCCTGACGCAGACGGTCGAACCCGAGCGCCAGACCGACCTGGTGATAGAGCCGCGCCATGGCGGGGGCGTCCCAGCCGAGGGCGTTGGCGAGGTCGCCGATGTCGCTCGTCGCGGTCAGCGGCCGGAGCATGGCGACGGCCCGGGCCAGATCCTCGGGAGCACCGGCGGCGATGAAGCCCTGGGCGCGCTGCTCATAGAGATCCTTGCCGAAGCTCGAGAGGACGGTGGCGCCCTGGGTGCGCAGGGCGTCGGCGGCAGGGCGGTAGGCGTCGATCAAGGCCTGGACGCCACCAGAGGAGCCCCGTGCCCGGCGGGCCAGCCAGAAGGTCTGGCGACGCAGGACGATCTGGATTTCGCCGTAGAGCGCCAGTTGGGCCTCGGCCGGGATCTTGAGGTCGAGCGCCGAGACGGCGTCCCAGGCTTCATCGAGCCGGAAGACGCGCCGCGCTGCCTCGAAGGCGGTGACGAGTGAGTCGGTGTCGCCGTCAGCTGACTGCTTGAGGCGGGAGCCGAAGGTGGCGCCGCACATGTTGACGATCTCGTTGGACAGGACCGTGGAGATGATCTCGCGGCGCAGGCGGTGGCGCTGCATCTCGTCTTCGTAGACGGCCAGCGGTCCGGGGAAGTAGCGGACAAGGGTCTCTTCGAAGAAGGGATCGTCCGGCGCCTTGCCCGCTACGATTTCGGCGTCGAGCTCCAGCTTGCCGTAGGCGGTCAGGACCGCCAGCTCGGGCCGGGTCAGGCCAAGACCGGCCTGGGCCAGATCAGCCATCTGCTGAGCCGTGGGCAGGCCCTCGACCTTGCGGTCGAGCTTACCGGCCTGCTCCAGGCGCGCCATGAAGCGGGCGTGGGCGTCGACGTCGGCGGCGGCGGTGCGCTCCTGAAGGGACACGGCCAGGGTCTGGTCGTAGTTGTGAGCCAGTACCTTGTGGGCGACCTCATCCGTCATGGAGGCGAGGAGCACGTTGCGCTTCGCGCGATCCAGCTTGCCGGCGGCCTCGACGGCGCCGGTGAGGATCTTGATATTGACCTCGTGGTCCGAGCTGTCGACGCCCGCCGAGTTGTCGATGGCGTCGGTGTTGATGCGGCCGCCGTTGCGGGCGAAGGCGATGCGGCCGGCCTGGGTGAGGCCGAGGTTAGCGCCCTCGCCGATCACCTTGACGCGCAGCTCTCCGGCCTCGACGCGGATAGCGTCATTGGCCTTGTCGCCGACCTGCAGGTCGGTCTCGTTGGGCGCCCGCACATAGGTGCCAATGCCGCCGAGATAGAGCAGTTCGGTGTTGGACTTCAGGATGGCCCGCATCAGGTCGGCGGGCGTCAGCTCATCTTCCTCGATGTCGAGCACGGCCTTGATCTCAGGCGTCAGCTTGAGTGACTTCTCGTCGCGCGAGAAGACGCCGCCGCCCTTGGATATCTTGGATGCATCGTAATCGGCCCAGGTCGAGCGCGGCAGCTTGAACAAGCGGTCCCGCTCGACCCAGCTCGAGGCCGGATCGGGGTCGGGATCGATGAAGATGTGCATGTGGTTGAAGGCGGCCACGAGGCGGATCTGCTTGGACAGCAGCATGCCGTTGCCGAAGACGTCGCCGGCCATGTCGCCGACGCCGACGACCGTGAAGGGCTCGGACTGGATGTCCTTGCCCATCTCCATGAAGTGACGCTTGACCGCTTCCCAGGCGCCCCGGGCGGTGATGCCCATGACCTTGTGGTCGTAGCCGGCCGAGCCGCCCGACGCGAAGGCGTCGCCCAGCCAGAAGCCGTAGGACTCCGAGATGCCGTTGGCGATGTCCGAGAAGGTGGCAGTGCCCTTGTCGGCGGCCACGACGAGATAGGGGTCGTCACCTTCCCAGGCGACGACGCGGTCAGGCCGCTTCACCGAGCCGTCGGACAGGATGTTGTCGGTGATGTCCAGAAGGCCCGACAGGAAGGTGCGATAGGCGCGGATGCCTTCCTGCTGGATCGCGTCGCGGTCGCCGCCCGAGGCCTTGGCCACGCGGGCCTGATGCTTGGCGAAGAAGCCGCCCTTGGAGCCGACGGGCACGATGACGGCGTTCTTGACCTGCTGGGCCTTCACCAGACCCAGCACCTCGGTGCGGAAGTCGTCACGGCGATCGGACCAGCGCAGGCCGCCGCGCGCGACGGGGCCGAAGCGCAGGTGCACGCCCTCAATGTGCGGGGCCCAGACGAAGATCTCGCGGTAGGGCTTGGGCGCCGGCAGGTCGGCCAGCTCGCGCGAGGCGACCTTGAACGAGATGTAGGGCTTGGCCGGATGATCCGGGTCGCCCGAAGTCTGGTAGAAGTTGGTCCGCTTGATCGCCATGACCAGCAGCAGCAGGCGGCGCAGGACGCGGTCATGGTCCAGGCTCTTGACCGCCTGCAGGCCGGCCTCGGCCTGGGCGAACAGCTTGTCGACGATCTTGCCGCGCGCCTCGGCGTCGCCGTCGCGATCCGGATCGAACTTGGCGCGGAAGATCTCGAGGATCTTGCGTGACACGCCGGGGTATTCGCGCAGGGCTTCTTCCTGGGTCGCCTGCGAGGGATCCAGACCAGACTGCTGGCGGTATTTGGCGAGCGCGCGGACCAGAGCCGCGTCGCGCCAGCCGACGCCCAGTTCGAGCACCAGGCGATTAAAGCCGTCGGATTCGGTGTGTTCGGCCCAGACCGCCGAGAAGGCGGCCTCGAATGGATCCTTCACATCGGCGAACACCAGGTCGCTGCCCCGCGGATCCTCAAGCAGGAACTCGTGGATGTAGATGGGGTCACCTTCGCCGGGCCGAACGGCGTGGCCGTACTCTTCCAGCGCCTTGAGGCCCATGTCGGACAGGATCGGCAGGACTTCGGCCAGCGGGGCCGGGCGGCCGCGTCGATAGAGTTTGAACCGGAACTGCAGGTTTGAATCCGCGGGGGTGCGGAAGGCGCGCACGACGACGTCGGCGGCGCCGAGTCGGTCGACCTCGCCCAGATCGGTCAGGGCCTCGCGGGCGTCATAGCGATCGCGATAACCGGCCGGAAAGGCCTCGGCCCAGTTGCGGGTCAAGGCGCCGATGCCGGCATCGGCGAGGCCCAGGTCACGAGCGGCCTGTTCGAAGCGGTCGGCCCAGCCGCGCGCGGCCTCGACCACGCGCCGTTCCAGCTCGGCCGGATCGGGCTCGGGGTGGGCGTTGGGCGTGACGCCGATGATGTAGTGGACCCGCACCAGCGGGGCCTCGCTGAGCTGAGGATAGAAGGCCGACATCCGGCCACCCCAGGCCTCGGCCAGGATGCGGCCAATGCGCTCGCGCACGCCTGCGTCGTAACGGTCGCGCGGCACATAGGCGAGGATCGACAGGAAGCGGTCGAACGGGTCCTTGCGGGTGAACAGCTTGACCCGCGGGCGGTCGTTCAGGTGCAGGATGCCCAAGGTGGTGGAGAGGAGCTCGTCCTCGCCCACCTGGAACAGCTCATCCCGGGGGAAGGTCTCAAGGATGTTCTTGAGGCGCTTGTGATTATGAGTGCCCTCGGCCTTGTCGGCGCGGGCCAGCACATTTTTGGCCTTGGCGCGGACCAGCGGCACATCGAAGGCGGCCTTGTCATAGGCCTCCGAGGTGAACAGGCCGACGAACCGGGTCTCGCCCGAGGGCCGACCGTCGTCGCCGTAACGGAGCACCGAAACGTAGTCCATGTGGACGCGGCGATGGACGCGTGAGCGCAGATTGGCCTTGGCCACCACCACCGGCTCGCCGTTCTCGGCGCGGCGCTGAAGGGCGCTGGAAAGCGAGGCGGTCTCGTGCGTCTGGCGCAGGATCGGGCGGCTCAGGTCGCGCAGGACGCCCAGGCCGTCGATGCGCTGGCGCAGGGCTTCGTGGGTGGCATAGCCACCCTTGTCGTCCCGCGGATAGTCCACGTCGCGGGCGCCCAGGAAGACGAAGTGTTCGGCTTCGAGCCAGCGGAGGAAGGCTACGCCTTCGTCGAGGGTGTCGCGGTCAACGCCGGGAGCGCCCGCTTCGAGGCGCTCGATCGACTCGGCCATGAGCTCGGCCATGGCGGTGTGGTCGTCGACCGCCATGCGGACGTCAGCCAGGGTCTCGTTGAGGCCGCGACGGATGGCGTCACGGCGTTCCTGGGTCATCGGGTCGACGATGACCAGGATCATTGACTCGCGGGTCTCGGCGCAGGGCTTGCGTTCGCCGCCCTCGGCGCGGCGGCAGCCGATCAAGGGGTGGAACATGGCGCGGACGGAAACGCCGGCTTCCGCCAGATCTCCCATCACACTGTCGACGAGGAAGGGACCGTCATCCTGGACGATCTCGATCAGGTCATAGGGGGCGTCGACCTCAGCCTCGTGGGCGGGGCGAACGCGCACCGCCGGCGGCGAGCCGGCCTGACGCTCTTCGGCGAAGGCCCAGAAGCGGGCGAGGATTCGTGCGAAAGCCGCTCCGTCGATGCCGGGGGCCTCGTCCTCGATGTAATCGTCGTGGGCCTGGGCCAGGAAGGCCTGCTCCATCTCTCCCAGCGACTGGGCGCCGATTTCACGGGCGAAAGCATCCTCGAGGGATTTGCGGGTGAGTGCGGTTTGGCCGCCGTCCATGATGTCTTCCCGAAGCTGGGTCGTCCTTGTCGCGCGACCCTTATCTGAGCGGACCGATAGGCTTTGGCGTCGCCCGGGCCAAGCCCCAAAACGCGAAACGGCCCCGCCGGTCGCCCGGCGGGGCCGCTCGTTACGTGCTGTGATCCTAGAAGCGGTAGCTGGCCGTGAATCTCAGCGACCCAAAGTCCATCCGGTCATTGGAGCGCCGGATGTCCGTGCCGGTGGGATCGACCAGCAGGAAGGGGTTGGTCGGCGGCGCGGAGCCCGGACCGGCGCGGACGGTGTAGTCCTCGTCGGTCAGCGAGGTCCAAAGAGCCTCCGCGCCGATGCTCAAGCGGTCGCTGAAGGCCCATTCGGCGCCGACACCGTACTGGGGACCCCAGACGCCGTCATTGTCGCGCTCGGTAAAGCTGTTGGCGCCGTTGCTGGTCGTGAAGCTGCGGTCGAGGTCGCCATAGGCGATGCCGGCGGTGCCGTAGATGAGGGTCCGACCCATGGCGAAGCCGAGCCGGCCGCGCAGGCCCGCCACATAGTTGATCTCGCGGCTCATGACGTAGTTGGCCGGGGTCGTCGAGAAGCCGGTCACGGAATCGCTGATGTCGGCGCGGCTGACGTCACCGACGACGCCGTAAACCACATTGCCGGTTTGCCAGTCGTAGCCGGCGCGCAGGCCGACATCGACGCCGGAGTCGTCATCGGCGGAGCAGCCGGCGCCCGGCGTGGTTCCCTGGGCCACGCCGTCGCAGAAGCCAGGCGAGAAGGCGTTGGCCGGGGCGGTGGTCAGGACGGTGTTGTCGAACTCACCATCCTGATTGGTGTCGAAGACGAGGGTTTCGGAGCCGTCGTCGTCGCCGGTGGCGTAGCCGATCATGCCCGCGACATAGGGACCGGACCAGTCCTGGGCGAAGGCTGGGCTGGAGATCACCGCGAAGGCGGCGGTGGTCAGAAGCAGTTTGCGCATGAGGAACCTCCCGTGAGCGCTCGATGTTCACGCGCGACGAGGGCCGCCGCGCGTGCAGGCTCACCCCACCCGGGAAGGCAATACGTGCGAAGGGCGGGTTCGGATGCACGACAGCGTTCGCCTTGCTGCGGCCATGTCACGCGCTAAAGAGGAAGCCGAACCTGACGAGGACCTGATGCTGCGCACCCTGCTGATCACTACCGCCGCCGTTTCGCTGGCCGCCGGCGCCGCCCAGGCTCGACCCCTGCCGCAGGGCGGGGCGACCGCCCCGGAGATCGTGAGCTGGCTACAGGGGCAGGGCCTGGATGCGGCGGTGCGCAGCCAGGGTGAGACGCCCGGCGTGGCGTCGGGCGCCAATGGCGTGTCGTGGGACCTGAACGGCTTCGACTGCGAGGCCGGACGTTGCGCCTCGTGGCAGTTCTCGGCGGCCTTTCTGATTCCGCAGATCCCCGAGGGGGCGGTCGAGCGCTGGAACCTGGAGCGGCGCTATCTCAAGGCGTTCGAGATCGAGGCCCAGGGCGGTACGGCGGCCGTGGCCCAGTATGATGTGCTGATCACCCCGGGCGCGACCTGGGAAGGTATGACCGAACACATGCGTCTGTTCGCGTCGGTCGCGCCGCTGTTCGCGCTGGAAATGGGCGCGATCGCCGAGGAATAGCGGGCCTCAGAGGCCCGGGATTTGCTCGGCGGAGAAGGCCTTCACGTCCTCGAACAACGCCTTCACCGAGGCGTCAATGATCTGCTGGCCCAGTTCCGGCGTAGCCAGCAGCGGGTCCGAGCCGATGCGGCCGTCGGGGAAGCGGGCGCGGTAGTCGAGCGCGTCGCGGATCGGGCCGACCGGGGCGATCCTGGGCTCCATGACGGCGGTCTTGATGCGGTCGGGGTAGGCGGCCTGGGTGACGGCGATCTCGGACGGGGTCGCGTGCATACCGTGGCCGGTCGGGAACATCTTCGTGCACAGGCTGTGCACGCCGGGCAGGTCCCACCAGTTCTTCAGCTTGAGGATGAAGGGCGTGCGCTCCTCGGCGAAGGACCACTCGGCGTAGATCTCGGCGAAGGCGGCCTCGATGGTCGCGACGTTACCGCCGTGGCCGTTGAGGAAATAGATCCGCTCGAAGCCGTGGCGGGTCAGGGACGAGACCCAGTCCGAGATCGCGGCCATGAAGGTCGACGGGCGCAGCGTAATGGTGCCGGGGAAGGCCAGGTGATGCTGGGCCATGCCGATATTGAAGGTCGGGGCGACGACCAGGCTCTCGTCCTGCTTTTCAGCGGCGTGTGAGATGATCTCCGGGCAGAGCCAGTCGGTGCCGAGCAGGCCCGTCGGGCCGTGCTGTTCGTTGGAACCGATCGGAATCACGACCGTCTTGGTCTGGGTAAGCCGGGCCTCGATCTCGGGCCAGGACGACAGGTGGATCAACATTGCGACAGGTCTCCGGCCAATTCAGTTGGCGGCCTTGGCTTGGAATTGTCCGCCCCATACTGGAAGACGGGCGAAGCCGCGACCAAAACAGACGGAACGCCGATAGGAGGAATCCCATGAGCCACGACGCGCTCTTTCCGGTCACGCCCGAACAGGCGCGGGGCGGCAGCCTAGACGCAAGCTCGCTGGAAACCGAGCGGGCGCGGGCGGCGGCGGACCCGGAGGGCTTCTGGCGCGAGGTTGGCGGGCGGCTCGACTGGATGCGGCCCTTCACCAAGATCAAGGACGTCTCGTTCCGCAAGGAGGACTTTCGGATCCGCTGGTTCGAGGACGGGATCCTGAATGTGTCCTTCAACTGCCTGGACCGGCACCTGGAGACGCGAGGCGATCAGGTGGCGATCCTTTGGGAGGGTGACGATCCATCGGAATCCCGGGCCTTCACCTATCGCGAGGCCCACGAGGCCGTGTGCCGGATGGCCAATGTCTTCAAGGCGCATGGGGTCAGGAAGGGCGACCGGGTCACCATCTATCTGCCGATGATCCCGGAGGCGGCCTGGGCCATGCTGGCCTGCTCACGGATCGGGGCGGTGCATTCGGTGGTCTTCGGCGGTTTTTCGCCGGACAGCCTGGCTGGCCGGATCGAGGACTGCGGCTCGACCGTGGTGATCACCGCCGACGAGGGGCTGCGGGGCGGCAAGAGCATCCCGCTCAAGGCCAACGTCGATGCGGCCCTGACCAAGGTCTCGGGCGTCGACACTGTGCTGATGGTCCGGCGGACCGGCGCCGAGGTCGCGATGACCGAAGGCCGCGACGTCCTCTATGATCCGATGTCGGTCGATGCGGACTGTGCGCCCGAGCCGATGGGGGCGGAGGACCCGCTGTTCATCCTCTACACCTCCGGATCGACGGGGAAGCCCAAGGGGGTATTGCACACCACCGGCGGATATCTTGCCTGGGCCAGCTACACCCATCAGCGGGTGTTCGACTGCCGGGAAGGCGAGATCTACTGGTGCACGGCCGATGTGGGCTGGGTCACGGGCCACAGCTACATCGTCTACGGACCGCTCGCGAACGGGGTGACCAGCCTGATGTTCGAGGGTGTCCCGACCTATCCCGACGCGGGCCGGTTCTGGGAGGTGATCGACAAGCACAATGTCGGGGTCTTCTACACGGCGCCGACGGCGATCCGGTCGCTGATGCGCGAGGGCGATGAGCCGGTGAAGCGGTCCAGCCGCAAGTCGTTGCGCCTGCTGGGTTCGGTCGGCGAGCCGATCAATCCGGAGGCCTGGCTCTGGTACCACCGGGTGGTCGGTGACGGCCGCTGCCAGATCGTGGATACCTGGTGGCAGACCGAGACGGGCGGGGTGCTGATCTCGCCAGCCTCGGGGGCCACGGACCTCAAGCCGGGTTCAGCGACCAAGCCGTTGCCGGGCGTGTTTCCCGCGATCGTCACCAACGAGGGCGAGGCGCTGGATGGGGCGGCGGAAGGCCCGCTGACCCTGACCGACAGCTGGCCCGGCCAGATGCGGACGGTCTACGGCGACCACGAACGGTTCCTCGAGACGTATTTCTCGACCTTCCCGGGTCAGTATTTCACCGGTGACGGAGCCCGCCGCGACGCCGACGGCTATTACTGGATCACCGGCCGGATCGACGATGTGCTGAACGTCTCGGGCCACCGGCTGGGGACGGCGGAGGTCGAGTCAGCACTGGTCGAGCACCCTGCGGTCGCAGAAGCCGCCGTCGTCGGCTATCCGCACGACATCAAGGGCCAGGGCGTATGGGCCTATGTCACGCTCAAGATGGGCGAGACGCCTTCGGACGAGCTCAAGAAGGCGCTGGTGGCCACGGTCCGCCGCGAGATCGGGCCGATCGCCTCGCCCGATGTGATCCAGTGGGCCCCGGGCCTGCCGAAGACGCGGTCCGGCAAGATCATGCGCCGGATCCTGAGGAAGATCGCCGAGGGGGATACGTCGAACCTGGGCGACACGTCGACGCTCGCGGACCCGGGCGTGGTGGGCGATCTGGTAAAAAATCGGGCGGGGTGAGTGACGCTTTGATGCTCTGAAAGCGTAGCCTCAGGAGCATCAAGAGCCCCATTTGGAGCGCGGTTCGAATACGGTTGGCGGCGTCACTTTGCCGGACCCCGCTCCGGCTGGTTGGACGCGCAAACGATGTCAAAGGCCGGTCGTGGCCGTGAGTATGGGACCCGCAGGATCAACGGGGACAAGTCGCGCCGAATTTTTTTCGCAGGGAGAGGCGCGGATTAGGGCTTGCTGCGTTCGATGCGCCAATTTCGGATGCTGAGAGAGCAGTTTCCCCTCCACCGCTTCGCGGTACCCCTCCCCGCTGCGCTTCGCTTGCAGGGAGGAGACTAGGGGCCGAACGCCCGCAGGAACCGCTGAGCCGTTTCCCTAGCCCGCTCCGTCGCGTCGATGGGCGGTTGGGGGACGCCGAGGACGGCGCGGAGGTGGGCGTGGCCGAGCGTCATGCCGGCGAACATTTCGGCGGCGGCGAGGGGGTCGGGGGTCGCGAGGCGGCCCTCGCGGGTCTGGATGGCGAGCCAGTCGGCGAGGCGGCGCAGGCCCTCGGCCGGGCCGGCGTCATAGACGGCCTCGGCGAGGTCAGGGACCTCGGGCGACATCAGGGCGACGTTGCGCAGAGACGGGCCGTGATGGCCTTCACGGACCTTTTCCAGAAGGCCCAGAGCGAAGGCGGTCAGGACCGCCTCGGGATCACCGCCGGTTCTCAGGGGCTGGGTGACGGCCTCGGAGCGC
Organism: Pseudomonadota bacterium; assembly: GCA_023428785.1. Classification (GTDB taxonomy): domain Bacteria; phylum Pseudomonadota; class Alphaproteobacteria; order Caulobacterales; family Caulobacteraceae; genus Brevundimonas. The sequence goes on along the minus strand of JAEYWU010000019.1, from coordinate 32,311 downwards.
CGGGCGGCCAGGGCGCGGGCGACCTCCAGCTTGGAGGGGAAGCGGTTGTAGAGCGTCTGTTTGGAGACGCCCGCCTCGCGCGCGATGGCCTCCATCGAAACGGCGGCGCCGCGCTCGTGAATGAGACGCGAGGCAGCTTCCAGAATGGCCTCGGTCTTGGCTTCGTCGATCTGTCCGGCGACGCGGGGCATCAATGCATGTCCGAGGGCGGCGCTGCGAGGCCCGCACGATTGGGTTTGGCCAGGAGCACGATAAAGGCCGCCAGCGCGCAGGCCAATCCAAGGGTGGCGAAGGCGTCGCCGAAGGCCAGGTCGGTCGCCTGGAGCTGGATCATGCGGTTGAAGGCCGAATAGGCGGCTCCCTGGGGATCGGCGAGACCGAGCGCTTCGAACCGCTGCATCAGGCCCTGAAGCATGCCGGTAGCTTCGGTGGAGCTGGTGGGAATCCGAGCCGTCATCTCACCCATGTGGACGGCGGTGCGGTCGGTGATCAGGGTGTTGAGGAGCGCCAGGCCGAAGGCGCCGCCGACGTTGCGCGCGAGGTTCACCAGACCCGAGGCGTTCTTGACCATCTCGGGCTTGAGCGTGGACATGGTCACGGTCTGGGATGCGATCATCGCGATCATCACGCCGACCCCCCGGAACGCCTGGACGCTGGCGAATTCCCAGAAGCCCCACTCCGGCGTGACGGCATGGGCCTCCCACATGCCCCAGCCCGCGAGCATGAAGCCCACGAACATCGGGATGCGCGGATCGAGCCGGCGGGCGATGCGACCGGCGATAGGGGCGGCGATGAACATCGACAGCCCCGAGACCACCATGATGGTCCCAACCTCGGCCGAGGAGTAGCCGGCGACCCGGCCCAGGAAGAGGGGTAACAGGAAGGTGCCGCCGAACAGGGCGGCGCCGGTCACGAAGGTCATGAGGACGCCGACGGTGAAATTGCGGTCCCGGAAGGCGCGCAGTTCCACGATCGGATTGCTGTAGGTAAGGGTGCGCCAGATGAAGGCGGGGCCGGTGATGACCGCCACGACCGTCAGCAGCAGGATGTGATTGTCGGAGAACCAGTCGTTCTTGGCCCCTTCCTCCAGCACGAACTGCATCGACATCAGGAAGGCCGCCATGAGGCCCAGGCCCCACCAGTCGAAGCCCCGGGAGAGCGCGGGATTGGGCTCGTCGAACTTTCCGTACTGGCTGACGAGGAAGAGGACGACGACGCCTGGAATGACGTTGATGAAGAAGAGCCAGCGCCAGCTGAGCATTTCGGTCAGGTGGCCGCCCAGCGTCGGGCCAACGGTGGGGGCCAGCGTCACGATCAGGCCCATGATGACCGAGGCCGTGACCCGGCGCTCGGGCGGAAAGGCCGTGAAGGCGACAGCGAAGACGGTCGGGATCATGGCCCCGCCGACGAAGCCCTGGATGGCGCGGCAGGCGATCAGCATGTCGATGGAGGTCGAGAGGCCCGCCATCACGCTCATGATGGTGAAACCGAGCGCCGAGAGCAGGAACAGGCGCTGGGTGCCCCACCAGCGGGCGAGGTAGCCCGACAGCGGGATCATCACGACCTCGGGGATCAGATAGGCTGTCTGGACCCAGCTGATCTCGTCGGCCGAGGCGCCGACGCCGGCCTGGATCTGGGGCAGGGAGGCGGCGACGATCTGGATGTCGAGGATGGCCATGAACTGGCCGACCACCATCCCGGCGAAGCCGAGCAGAAGCACGAGCCAGTCGACCTTCGGCTCCTCTTTCGCGAGCGTCCCGGCCGTCACATCGGCGGCGCTCATGACGCCGCGGCGCCCCCGGACTGGGCGAAGGAGGCGCCGCCCGGGCTGTGCAGGTCGACGCGGACCTCGACCGATAGGCCGGGTCGAAGGGCCATGGCGTCGGAGCCCTGTTCGACAACGATGCGGACGGGGACGCGCTGGGTGATCTTGGTGAAGTTGCCCGAGGCGTTCTCGATCGGGATCAGGGCGAACTCCGAGCCGGTCGCGGGCGAGAAGCTGTCGATGCGGCCGGTCAGGGTCTGGCCCGGGAAGGCGTCGGCGGAAATCTCGACCGTCTGGCCGATATGCAGGCGCCCGACCTGTGTCTCCTTGAAGTTGGCCACGACATAGGTCTCGCCGAGCGGAACCAGCGACATCATCTGGGCCCCGGCCGAGACGGTCTGGCCGACACGAACAGCGCGCGCGCCCACGACGCCGGCCGACGGCGCGCGGATGACAGTGCGCTCCAGCATCAGATTGGCTTCGTCCAGCGCGGCCTGGGCCAGCTGGACCTGGGCGAGCTGCTGAGAGCGGGTGGACGACAGGGTGGCGGCGTTGCGGCGCTCGGCCTCGAGGCCAGCCTGGGCCTCGGCGACGGCGGCGGTGGCGGTCTGGGCGCCTGCACGCTGCGACTGGATGCGTTGGTCGGAGACCCAGCCCTGTTCGGCGAGGCGTGAATAGCGATCGACCTCGGCCTGGGCCAGATCGGCCTGGGCCTGGGCCTGGGCGACGCCGGCCTGCCGGGCCTGGACCTGGGCGGCCTCGAGCGCGACGCGGGCGTCGACGTTGTCGACCGCGGCGATGGCGGCGGTCAACTGGGCCTGGGCCTGGGCGACGGCGGCCCGGGCGTCGGCGTCATCGAGACGGACGAGGACGTCGCCGGCCTGGACCTGCTGGTTGTCACTGACGACCACCTCGACCACGCGGCCGTTGATCTGGCTGGAGACCGAGACAGTGTCGGCCTCGACAAAGGCGTTGTCGGTCGCCTCCCAGCGCTGTTTGCCCTGCCACCAGACGACGCCGCCGACGATCAGGAACAGGCCGACCACGCCGGCGACGATGAGGGGAAGGCGTTTGCGAAGTCCGGGAGAGATCGGCATGGGGAGGGCCATCGAAGTGAGTTTGCGGCGGCATAAATGGACGCAATCGTCCAAAAATCAATCCGGCTTGTATGTGGGCGCGAACACGGATGGTTTCAGGCCATGAGGTACGCCCGATGAGACGCCGCTGGCCGCCCGACGAGGACTATGTCGACGAGGTGTTCTCACGCCTGTCGGCAACGATGCCCGAACCGAAGACCGAGCTGGACTATTCGAGCCCGTTCGAACTGGTGTCGGCGGTGGCCCTGTCGGCCCAGGCGACGGACGTGGGGGTCAACAAGGCGACGGCGAAGCTGTTTCCCGTCGCGCGGACGCCACAGGCGATGCTGGCGCTCGGCGAGGCGGGGGTGATCCAGCACATCGCCTCGATCGGCCTCTACCGCAACAAGGCGAGGAACCTGATCGCCATGAGCCGGATCCTGGTCGAGCAGCACGGTGGGGAGGTGCCGTTAACGCGGGCCGAACTGCAGGCCCTGCCGGGCGTGGGCCGCAAGACCGCCAGCGTGGTGCTCAATGAGCTCGGCATCGAGCCGGCGATCGCGGTGGACACCCATGTGTTCCGCGTCTCGCACCGGCTGGGGCTGGCGAATGCGAACACGCCGGACAAGGTCGAGGACCAACTGCACCGGGTCGTGCCGGAGCAGTGGCTGGCCAAGGCGCACCACTGGCTGATCCTGCACGGGCGCTACACCTGCACGGCGCGCAAGCCGAACTGCGCCGGGTGCGTGCTGAGGGATGTCTGCCCGTCGCGGGCGGAGATCGAGGCGCCTCAGGCGCCGACCCGGGCCAGGACGGCGCGCGCGAAGCGGGCCTGAGCCTCGGCCTCCTCGCCGAGGTAGAGGTCCGGTTCGAGCAGTTCGAGCTCCATGACCACGGGCCGGCCGTCGAGGTCGCGGACCATGTCGATGCGGGCGTAGAGCAGGCGCTCTTCAACAGCGGCGAGGGCAAGCGTGGCGGCGGCGCGTTCGTCGGCGTCGGGCTCGGCGCGGGTGACGTAGCCGCCCCAGTCGGGCTGGACGCGGAAGTAGCCGGCCTTGGCGACCTTGCGGACCGCATGGCTGTACTCGCCGTTGAAGAACAGCATCGAGATTTCGCCGGTGGTCGAGACGCTGGGCAGGAAGGGCTGGACCATGGCCTGGCCCTCGAAAGGCTCGAAGGTTGGGGCCTCGCCCGCGTCCAGCTTGATGGTGCGGTACGAGCCACCTGAGCGACGCGGCTTGATCACGACGGCGTCCCAGCCGTGGCGGCGGCGGGCCTGCTCGACGGCGGCATGGTCGCCGGCCTCGGTCCAATGGGTCGGGGCGATGGGGGCGCCGGCGTCGGCCAGGCGCTGGAGGTAGGTCTTGTCGACATTCCACTTCAGGACGGACGGCGGGTTCAGGAGCGGCAGGCCCTGCTGCTCCCAGTCCTCGACGGCCTGAAGCCAGCGCGGCACGGCGCGGTAGTTGCCCCAGACCATCAGCGGCAGGATCATGTCAAAGCCCGTGAGATCGCCCGGATAGGTCCAGGGGCGGGGCTCGACCGTCGCACCGAGCGCCTCAAGCGGCGCCGACATGCGGGCGAAGACGTCTGGCCACCGCCCGCCGGCGGAGGGATCGGTCGGGTCGGGTGTCAGGATACACAGGCGCGCGGTCATGAGGCGGCTTCTAGCGCCGGGAGGCCAGACAGGCTATCGGCGGTCCATGACCAAGACCCAATATGACCTCTGCGCCGTCGGCAACGCGATTGTGGACGTGCTGGCGCCCTGTGATGACGCCTTTCTGGAGCGGGAAGGCCTCCCCAAGGGCGGCATGATGCTGATCGATGAGGCGCGAGCCGTCAGCCTGTACGGCGCCATGGCCTCGGGCATTGAGGCCTCGGGCGGCTCGGCGGGCAACACTATCGCGGGCGCGGCCTCTTTTGGCGGGCGCGCGGCCTATATCGGCAAGGTCGCGGACGACCAGCTGGGCGAGGTCTATCGCCACGACATGCGCGCCATCGGCGCGGCCTTCGACACGCCCGAACTCAAGGGCGGGGCGGCGACGGGCCGCTCGCTGATCAATGTGACCGACGACGGCCAGCGGACCATGTCGACGTTTCTGGGCGCGGCCAACCAGCTGACCCCCGACGATATCGACGCCGGGCTCGTTGAGGCGTCGGAGATCCTCTATCTCGAGGGCTATCTGTTCGATCCGTCCGACGCGCGCGCGGCCTTCGTGCGGGCGGCCGAGGTGGCGCACAAGGCCGGCCGCAAGGTGGCTGTGACCCTGTCGGACACCTTCGTCGTGGACCGGTGGCGCGAGGAGCTGCTGCCGTTCATCAAGGCCTCCTGCGACATCGTCCTGGCCAATGAGGCTGAGCTGCTCAGCCTTTTCCAGGAAACCGATTTCGAAGCCGCGCTGGGTAGGCTGCGGCCGCTGGTGGAGACGGCAGCGGTGACCCGCAGCGAGAAGGGCTCGGTCGTCGTTAAGGGCGACGAGCGCGTCGAGGTCGCGGCCTATCCGGTCGGCAAGGTGATCGATACCACCGGGGCGGGTGACCAGTATGCGGCGGGCTTCCTGCTGGGTCTGGCGCGCGGCCTGCCGCTGGAAACCTGCGGCAAGCTCGGCTCGCTGGCGGCGGCCGAGGTCATTGCGCACTGGGGACCGCGTCCCCAGGTGTCGCTCAAGGACCTGGCGGCGGAACACGGACTGATCTGAGCATGTTCGGCGGCAAGAAGTCCGGCGGCTGGTTCTCCAAGCTCACGGAGGGCCTGACCAAATCCTCCAAGCAGATGAGCGAGCAGGTGGTTCAGGTCTTCGCGACCAAGGAGCCCCTGACCCGCGCCCAGCTGGAAGAGCTGGAAGACGAACTGATCGCCGCCGATCTGGGCCCGACGGCCGCAGCGCGGATCGCGGAACGCTTCGCCGAGCTGAGGTTCGGGCAAGGGTCCAACGAGACCGAGGTCCGCACGGCCCTGGCCGAGGCGGTGGCCGCCGAGCTGCTGCCGCGCCAGGATGTGTTCGATCCCATGGCAGGCCCCAAGCCCTATGTCGTGCTGTTCGTAGGCGTCAACGGCTCGGGCAAGACAACGACCTTGGGCAAGATCGCTTCGTCCCTGACGCGCGAGGGCGCCAAGGTGATGGTGGTGGCGGGCGACACCTATCGCGCCGCAGCGGTCGAACAGCTCAAGGTCTGGTCGGAGCGAGCCGGGGCCCATTTCGAAAGCCGCCGTCAGGGTGCGGATGCGGCCGGGCTGGCCTTCGACGCCTTCACCAAGGCGAAGGCCGAGGGGTTCGACGTCGTGCTGGTTGATACCGCCGGCCGTCTTCAGAACAAGCAGGCCCTGATGGACGAACTCCTGAAGGTCGTGCGGGTGCTCAAGAAGGTCGATCCGGACGCACCGCACGAGACCCTGCTGGTGCTGGACGCCACGGTGGGGCGCAATGCGCTGGAGCAGGAAAAGATATTTGGCCGGACCGCCTATGTGTCGGGCATCGTGATGACCAAGCTGGACGGCACCGCGCGCGGCGGGGTGCTGGTGCCGGTCGCCCAGGCCTCGGACGCACCGATCAAGCTGATCGGGGTCGGTGAGGGCATAGACGACCTGCAGCCGTTCGACGCGAGGGCCTTCGCGCGGTCGTTGGTCGGGCTGAAAGAGGAGCCGACCGCGTGACCGACCAGCCGCCCGCCCAGAACGATCGCCAGTGGATCGGCCAGGCGATCGATTTCGGCGCCCTCGTCGCCTTCATCGGCTCGTACGCCGCTTTCCGGACCATCGGCGGGCTGGATGGCGGCGACGCCATGGTCCATGCGACCTGGGTGCTGGTGGCCGCCTCGGCCATCGCCCTGGTTGCGGGCTATGTGCTGGAGAAGCGCATCGCGCCCCTGCCGCTGTTTGTCGGGGCCATGGCCCTGATCTTTGGCGTACTGACGGTGGTGCTGGACGACCCGTCGCTGATCAAGATCAAGATCACAGTCCAGAACGCGGTGCTGGCGGTGGTGCTGCTCGGCTCGCTGCCGTTCCGGGTCTATCCATTCAAGGTGCTGCTGCGCCGGGCGATGAACCTGACGGAGACCGGCTGGCGGGGCCTGACCCTGCGCTACGGCCTGTTCTTCGCGGCGGTGGCCATCGTCAACGAAATCGTCTGGCGGACCCAGTCCGATGATACCTGGATCGCGTTCCGGGGCGGCCTGTGGATGGCCTCGTCCGTCTTCGGCATCTGGCAGGTCTTCTACATCATGAAGCACATGATCAAGGACGAGCCGGTCGAGCCGACGGAGCCCGACCCGGGTCTCTAGGACGGCGTCACAGGTCTGACGCCGAGCTGTCGTCAGGAAGCTGAACGGTTGTGCCAAACCCAAGCTGACTTAGGCAGGGTGCGGACGGTTGAGATGGCGAAATCAGGCAAGAAGTCGGATGCGGCGCGCACATCCGCCCTGGCGGAATCGCCGAGCCATCTGCTGCACAGGGTGCTTCAGCGCGCCGTCGGCATCTATGCGGAAGAAATGGGGGCGGCGACCCTGACCCAGCGCCAGTACGCGGTCCTGGCCGCGGCGGCCGGCGTCGAGGCGCCTTCGCAGACTGACCTTGTGGTCCTGACCGGCATCGACCGGTCGACGCTGGCGGAACTGGTCGCACGCATGATCGACAAGGGGCTGCTGCAGCGCGAACGTTCGGCCGACGACGGCCGGGCAAAGACGGTTCAGCTGACCGAGGCCGGCGTCGCCGCGCTGGAGCAGGCGCGTCCGCGGGTGAAGGCGGCCGACAAGCGCATCCTGGGTCTGTTGCCCAAGCCCAAGCGCGACGGCTTCCTCAAACAGTTGGCGCGGCTGGCGGACGAGCCGGAGAAGGCCCGCAAGGACAAAGCCGCCAAGGCCGAGACGCCGGCCGAGCCCGAAGCCTAGACCCGAATATCGAGAAGCCGCCCCGGGCGAGGCAGGGGATCGGTCGAAGCCGCCGTCACTGAGGCGGTGGCGGTCGGCTGGACCTTGGCCGGTTGCTGAGTGGCCGCCGCTGCGGGCAGGGGCTGGGCGGCGCGCTCAAGCGCCGACTGGAAGAACGCCCGCTGTGCGGCCAGCGCAGCCGCGCTGCGCTGGGGCGCGGGCGTGGGAACTTGCGGCAGGCCAGGGCGGATCGGCGCGGTCATGCCGACATGGTTAACAGATGGTGCCGAAAAAGGGTTAACGCGGGCCCGCCAACCGGCGGATTTCTTCCAGGGCCGCTTCGCCGTCCGTCCCGACGAGACCACCGGAGTGCCGGTACAGGATTTCGCCATGCGGCGAGACCACCAGGGTCTGAGGGAGATCGGGGCCCAGATCCATGGCGGTCATGGTGGCGCCGGTCGGATCCAGCATGACGCGATAGAAGGGGTCGCCGAGCTGATCGAGGAAGGTCTGGGTGGCCTCTGGCTGGTCGCGGACCGCGACGCCGACAATCCGGACACCTTCGGCGCGAAGCTGGAGCAGCACGGGATTCTCGGCATGGCAGGGGGCGCACCAACTACCGAAATAGTTGACCACCGTGACGCCGACGATCTCGTCAGCCAGGGGGTGGGGCTCACCACCGCGGAGAGGGGTGACCAGGGCGCCGGCCGGGATGGAGGTGACCTCGACGGGGTGTTCGTCGACCGCCGGATCGGCGCTCCACATTCTGTAGCCGACCAGGATGGCGATGATGGCGACGACGATGCCAATGGAGAGCGGCAGGCGATTGGGGCTCACCGACCGTCCTCCAGATTCTTCAGTCTGATGGCGGACGCGCGCGCCCGACTCCAGATGCGAAAGATGAGCCCCGCCAGCACCAGGGCGCTGATCCCGTAGGATCCCCAGACGAAGCCGGCGTAGGGAGCCATGTCGAGGTCGGGCATCTCAGGCCTCCCGCGCCTGGCGCAGCATCAGGGCGCGGATGCGGCGCTCGCGCACCTCGGTGCGGATGGCGACGATCCACAGGGCCGCGAACAGGACGGTGTAGGCCAGGCCCATCAGGGCCAGCGGCCACAAATAGTCAGACGTCATGGTCGGACCGTCGGCGCGGAAGACCGAAGCCGGCTGATGCAGGGTCGACCACCAGTCCACCGAGAACTTCACGATCGGTAGATTGACCAGCCCGACCAGAGCCAGGATCGAGGCGGCGCGTCCGGCGCGAGCCTCGTCATCGATCGAGGCGCGAAGCGCCATGCAGCCCAGATAGAAGAGGAACAGGATCACCACCGAGGTCAGGCGGGCGTCCCAGACCCACCAGGTTCCCCACATTGGCTTGCCCCAGAGCGAGCCGGTGATCAGGGCAAGCGCGGTGAAGGATGCGCCGATCGGGGCGCAGACCTTGGCGGCGGCGTCGGCGAGAGGGTGACGCCAGATCAGGGCGGCGAAACTGGCCCCGCCCAGGGCGACATAGGCCGCCAGCGACGCCCAGGCCGCCGGAACATGCACGAACATGATCCGGACGGTGTCGCCCTGCTGGTAATCCTCAGGCGCGACAAAGCCGAGCCAGAGGCCGGCCGCGATGAGGGCCGCCGCGACAAGCCCGAGCACAAGGCTCCAGCCACGCGTCAGCCGCATGAAGCGGTCAGGATTGGCGAGGCCCCACACGCGCTGGTCTCTGCGATCTCAGGCTCAGCCCTCGCCGTCCGAGGTCTCGGCGGCGGCCTTGGGCTTGCGGGTGCGCGTCCGGCGCGGCGCCGGCGCGGCTTCGCCGTCCTCGTCCGACGTCGCAGGGGCGGGCGTCGAGCGGGTCAGGAAGCTGGGCATGTGGTTTTCGGACGTGTCGATGTCAGACGCCTCGGCGGCGGCCGGCTCGATGACGGCCAGCGGATCGGCGGATTCGCTCTCGCCTTCGCCGCCTTCGTCGCGGCCTTCCTGGCCCTCGGCGCCCCAGCGTTCCTGACGGCGGCGCTCGTAGCGCTCGCGGCGGGATTCACGGCGGCTGGGCTGGCCTTCGCCTTCGGCGCGCTCGCCGCCCGACGTGTTGTCGCCGGAAGCCTGCGGCTGGCCGCCTTCGGCGTTGTCTTGGGCGCCCTGGCCGCCTTGGGGTTGCTGCTGTTGCTGCGGAACCTGGGCGAACTGGGTGCCGGACTCGTCTTCGAAATCGATGTCGAAGCCGGCGTTCGCGCCCTCGCGGGCCGCGATCTCGGAGACCGGGCGGTTGGGCTGCATGATGCGCAGCAGACGGAAATAGTGTTCGGCGTGCTGGAGGTAGTTCTCGGCCAGGATGCGGTCGCCTGACGAGGTCGCGTCGCGCGCCAGCTGCTGGTAGCGCTCATAGACGGTCTGGGCGTTGCCGCGGACCTTGATGCCCTCCGGCCCGGTCGAGTCGAACGAGCGGTTCGGGTTGTTGTTCTGTCCGCCCGAAGAGCCGCTGGACCTGCGGTTGCGGCTACGCGACCGCTTCATGCCCTTGAAGTCTCTCATATCGATACCGTGTCCGTGGTCGTGCGGTTCGTCCGCTGGCGACCCTTGTCCATGGGGCGTCCGGAAGCCTGTCCCCCGAATGCGCTGGCCATGGTCCTTGAAGGTGTTCCGCGCGCCTTCGCGGCCCCGTCGAAATCGTGCGGCTCTGGGCCGTCGATCTGATCGTCAGGTGGGAACGCGGGTTATGTAGCGACTTTCCCGCGTTCCTCCAAGGGGGTTCGTCAGGCCGGGCGCGTGCCCGTGACCACCCGGTCGCGCGTCGCCAGGTCCTGGACGATGCGCAGGTTCTCGAAGCCGGCCTCGGCGAACAGCGCCTTGACGTCCTCGGCCTGATCCCAGCCGGTCTCGACGATGAAGACGCCCAGGGGTTTCAGGATGCGCAGGGTTTCCGGGACCAGAGCGCGGTAGGCGTCCAGCCCGTCCGGGCCGCCGTCCAGCGCCAGGCGCGGGTCGTGCTCGCGCACTTCCGGATCCAGGGTCTCGATCTCTTCCGAGCGGATGTAGGGCGGGTTGGAGACGACCAGATCGAAGCTCGCGTCGGCCACGCCGTCGGCCCAGGCGGTGCGCAGGAAGGCCGTGCGATCGCCCAGACCCAGATTAGCGGCGTTGTCGCGGGCCACCGCGATGGCCTCTTCTGAAATGTCGGTCCCCAGGCCCCTGGCGCCCGGACGCTCAGCCAGGATCGACAGCAGGATGGCGCCGGAACCCACGCCCATGTCGATCATCTGGAAGGCCATGCCTTCGGGGAAGGCCGACAGGGCGGTTTCAACGACCGTCTCGGTGTCGGCGCGCGGCACCAGGACGTCGGGCGTCAGCTGGAGCAGGATCTTCCAGAAGGCCTTGCGGCCCAGGATGCGGGCGACCGGCTCGCGCATCAGGCGGCGGTCGATGAAGCCGTCATAGGCGGCCTGCTGGTCGGCGGTGACTTCACGATAGGGGTCAGTGACGATGTCCAGGCGCGAGCAGTCGGCGGCGGCCTCGAGCAGGAGGCGCGCGTCGATGGCCGGGCTGTCGATGGCGGCGGACTTCAGCCGCTCCTGAGCGGCCTTCCAGGATTTCACGAGGGTGGTCATGCGCCGCCATGTGGGCCGAACAGGGGGCTCTGGCAACCTTTGCCGTGTCCGGCCATTGTCCCGACCATGGCGGCAAGCAAATCCTCCTTCGGCGTCGGGGCGATCTGGGCCCTGATCGGGACTGCGGCGGCCGGGGTGGCCGCGGGTGCGGCGGCTTCGCATCTGATCCGGAACGGCAAGGTCGCGCCCGTCGAGATTCCCGAACCGGAGCCGGGGCCGCTGGTTCCGGAGGACTATGAGGCGCGAGAGCCCGGGCGAGGACGCTCGGCGGACCGACCGGAACGGATTCCGCGCAAGGGCTGGACCGACATCTTCTGGCGGCTGGGTGCGTCCTATTTCGGCGACCGCGTCGGCTTCGTCGCGGGCGGGGTGACCTTTTTCGTGGCCCTGTCGCTGTTTCCGACGCTCGGCGCGCTGGTGACCATCTATGGCCTGTTCGCCGATCCGGCCGAGGCGGCCCCGCGTCTGCAACTCCTATATTCGGTTTTGCCGCCCGGGGTCGCGGGGTTCCTGGCCGAAGAGATGCAGCGGCTGGCGGAGAACTCGAACACCGAGCTGACCGTCACTCTGGTGTGGACCCTGATCCTGTCGCTATGGACCGCGAACGGCGCGGTCAAGACGCTCTTCTACGGGCTGAACGTGGCGTATCACGAGGTCGAGAAGCGCAACATCGTCAACTACAATCTGGTCTGCATGGCCTTCACCCTGTCGGGACTGGTGGCGGTGCTGACGACGGCGGCGCTGGTCGTGGGACTCCCGATCGCGCTGGGCGTCTTCGGTCTGGCCGAGGAGTGGGCGCATCTGGCGCCGCTGCGCTGGCCGGTCCTGCTGGCGGTCTATGTGGCGGCGTTGACGCTGGCTTATCGCATGGGCCCGTGCCGCGCCCGGGCGCGCTGGCGCTGGCTGACGCCGGGCGCGATTTTCGCGGCCCTGCTCAGCCTGATGCTGTCGCTGGGTTTCTCCTTCTACATCCAGACCTTCGTGCGGACTGCTTCATATGGTCCGCTGGCCGCGATGATGGGTTTCCTGATCTGGACATGGCTGACCGTCCAGATCGTGCTGATGGGCGCCGAGCTGAACGCCGAGATCGAACACCAGACCGCTGTGGACACCACGACGGGCGAGCCCAAGCCTCTGGGCGAGCGCGGGGCGGTGGTCGCCGACACCCTGGGGCCGAAGCGAGGCAACCCGGCGGCTCTGGCATTCACCCTGAGGCACGCGGAGGCGCTTTCGGACCGTCTCCTTAAGCGCCGTATCCGGCGCGATGCGGCGCCGCCTGACTAGGTCAGCCGAGTTCGCCCTGAAGGGCTTCGAAGTCCTGCAAAGGAAACTGAGGCATCGAGCAGAGATTGGTCTGGAGGTGTCCGTCCGACTCGAAGGCGATGACGGGCGTCGTCTGCCCAATCTCAAACTGGACACCGCAGGCCGCGCCGCCGTCGTTGACGGTGTGGCGGATTTCGACGACCCCGGCGTGCGGGCCCTTGAGGCCCCTGAGGACTTCGAAGCGGGTCACAGCCTGCTGCGGCGAGGTCTCGACCGTCGAAAGCACCCGGCCGACCAACATGACCTCTGCCTGTGCGAACTGGTCCGCGGCGCTGTCGAAGCGGATGCAACTGCAGGCCCAGGCGGCGCCTGCGACGAGCGTGGAGGCCATGGCGGCGGCGATCAGGAGGAGATTACGCATGCCCTGACCAGACGCGCGGACTGTGGCGCCGGTTTGTCCGGCCGGATCAGGACAGGCGCGCGGCCATGCGGCCCATTTCGCGGACGCCATCCTCGATCTCGGCCTCGGCGTAGAGATCGCGGGCTTCAGTGAGCAGGGCCAGGGCGTCGGCATGCTTCTGCTTGAGGCGGAGCAGGGCGAGCGGGCGGATGGTGTTAGCGAGATCGAGCGGGGTCGACACGGCTCCATCGCGCGCCAGATCGAGCGCGGCGACGAGGCAGGGTTCGGCGTCCGCCAGCTGGCCGCGGTCGGACAGGATCTCGCCGCGATGGCGCAGGGCATGGACGCAGGCCTGGGCGTCGCCTGCGGCCTGGGCCTGACGGGCGGCGTCCTCATAGAGGTCGACGGCGCGTTCGATCTGGTGGTCCCGGCGGGCCAGTTCGGCGCGGGCGATCAGGTCCCAGACGCTCATTCGAACTCGGCCTCGAGGCTGGCGAGGCGTTCGGCCTGATCCTCAGCGATGAGGGCGTTCAGGATCGGGTCGAGGTCGCCCTCGAGGATCTGGGGCAGAGAGTGCAGCGTCAGGCCGATGCGGTGGTCGGTCACGCGCCCTTGCGGGAAGTTGTAGGTGCGGATGCGCTCGGACCGGTCACCGGAGCCGACCTGGGACTTGCGCGCGTCGGAGCGGGCCTTGTCCTTCTCCTGGCGCTGCATGTCGTAGAGACGCGCCTTGAGGTTCTTCATCGCCTTGTCGCGGTTGACGTGCTGGGACTTCTCCGAGCTGGTCGCGACGATGCCGGTGGGCAGGTGGGTGATGCGCACGGCCGAGTCGGTCTTGTTGACGTGCTGACCCCCGGCGCCGGACGACCGGTAGGTGTCGATCCGGATGTCCTTTTCCTGGATGTCGATCTCGACATCCTCGACTTCGGGCAGGACGGCGACTGTGGCCGCCGAGGTGTGAATACGGCCGCCGGCCTCGGTCTCGGGCACGCGCTGGACGCGGTGGACGCCGCTCTCGAATTTCAGCCGGCCGAAGACGCCGTCGCCGGTGATGGTGGCGACGATCTCCTTGTAGCCGCCGACCTCGCCTTCCGAGACGCTGTCGATCTCGACGCGCCACCCAATCGACTGGGCGTAGCGCTGGTACATCCGGAACAGGTCGCCGGCGAACAGGGCCGCCTCGTCGCCGCCGGTGCCGGCGCGGACCTCGAGAATAGCCGAGGCGTTTTCGTCTGCGTCGCGTGGAGCCAGCAGCAGCGCGACCTCGCGCTCGAGGTCCGGCAGGGTCTCGTTCAGGGCGTCCAGTTCCTCGGCGGCCATGGCGGCCATCTCGGGATCGGAGGCCATGGCCTTGAGATCATCGATCTCGGCGCGGGCCTTCTGGAGGGCGGTCACGGCGTCCGCCACCGGCTTGATCTCGGCGTGCTCCTTGGACAGGCGCACGATCTCCTGGCCGTCGGTGGCCGCGCCCATGCGCGCCTCGACTTCCTGGAAGCGGTCGAGAACCTGATCGAGACGGGCCTGGGGCAGGTGCAAGGAAAACAGCCTTCGTGGTCGGAGGGCGGTTCCTACTCCGAGCGGGGCCTGTCTGTCGATGCAAGCGAGCGCCCGGGGCTTGCAGGCCGGCCCGGCTCGGGCCAATCACCGGGCATGCTTTCGAACAAGGCCCGCTATGCCTTGCGCGCGATGTCGGCCCTGGCCGAGATCACGCCGGCCTTCGCTCCGATCGGCCTGCTGGCCGAACGGGCCGCGGCGCCGCGAAAATTCCTGGAAGCCATTCTCCTGGAGCTGAATCGTGCGGGGCTTCTGATCAGCCGGCGCGGCCGATCCGGCGGCTATGGTCTGGCGCGGCCCGCCGCGGAGATCAGCCTGGCCGACATCATCCGCGTCATCGATGGTCCGCTGGCCCTGGCGCCCTGCGCCTCTGTCATGTCGCCCGGGAAATGCAGCACCTGTCCGGACCTGGAAACCTGTCGCCTGCGTCCGGCGTTGATCGCCAGCCGCAATGCTGTGGCCCAGGTGCTAGAAGGCTGGCGGCTGGATCAGGCGGAAATGCCTATTGACTAGATAGGTATTTAATCGTCCTGTGGTCGCTCACGCGGGGACTTGGACGATGGAAGATCTTCTGCTGTTCGCCCTGGTGGGGTTCCTGGCCCAGATCGTCGATGGGTCGCTGGGTATGGCCTATGGGGTCATTTCCTCGACAGTGCTGCTGTCATTCGGCGTGCCCCCCGCAACCGCCTCGGCCAGCGTCCATGCGGCGGAGGTCTTCACCACCGCAGCCTCGGCGGGCTCCCACGCGGTCAACAAGAACGTGAACTGGAAGCTGTTCGGCCCGCTGGCGCTGGGCGGGATCGTCGGCGGCATGGCGGGCGCCTTTGTGCTGACCTCGATCGACGGGGACGTGATCAAGCCCTTCATAACCGCCTATCTGGGGCTGATGGGCTGCGTCATCCTGTGGCGCGCCTGGCGAGGCGTGAGGCCGCGTCCCTTTCCCGTAAAGCTTAGCCCCCCGCTGGGCCTGGTCGGTGGCTTCTTCGACGCTATTGGCGGCGGTGGCTGGGGACCGACGGTGACAACGACCCTGGTGGGCTCGGGCGACGATCCGCGCCGCTCGATCGGCACGGCCAATACCGCGGAGTTCTTCGTCACCTCGGCGATCTCGGCGACCTTCCTGGCCGCGTTGCTGACCGGGCATTGGGAAGAGGCGGAAGGCCTGGCGGAGCACGCCATGGCGGTAGCCGGCCTGATTCTGGGCGGCCTGCTGGCGGCGCCGCTGGCCGGTTTCGTGGTGCGGATCGCGCCGGTCCGAATCCTGACCTTCGCGGTCGGCGGACTGGTGGTGGCCGTCGCCGCCTATCAGACGGCGCGTCTGGTCGGCTGGCTGTAGGTCAGGCCGGGTAGGTCTCGGCGAAGCTTGGGCGTGCTTCCAGCGCCGCCTGAAGCTGGACCAGACGCGCGCGGCCGGTCTGCCAGTCGTAGTCGGGGTGGCGGAAGCCCAGCCAGGTCAGGAGCACACCGGTGGTGATCACGCCGAGGTCGGGCTGATCGGCCGATAGGTCCTGGGCCTCCAGGGCGTCGAGGACGCGGCCGAGGCCGTCCTGCCAGCGCGCGATCCAGGACGGCGAGCGCTCGCTTTCCGGCCGACGCTTTTCCAGCACCCACTTCACGCCCATCTCCAGACCGGAATCGGCGAGGGTCTCCAGCCGACGGACCGCCCACTGGGCGTCGCCGTACGGGATCAGCGGCTGGCCCGAGACGCCGCGCTGATCGAGCCACGCGCAGATCAGCGGACTGTCGGTGAAGACCTCGCCCTCGTCGGTGACCAGCGCCGGCACCTGGGCCACCGGATTGGCCCGGACCAGCGCCGGGTCGGACGCATAGGGATCGACTCGCAGTTCCTCGCAGGTGGCCAAGAGGCCGCGTTCGCGCAGCACGATCCGGCACTTGCGGGCGAAGGGCGAGGGGTCGGTGATGTAGAGCTTCATGCCTATTCCGCGGCGGCCTTGGCCGCGTCGAGTTCGGCGGCCTTCTGTTCGACCAGCTCGACGATGTGATCGATCATGCCGGCGTTGTCCTGTTTGTGGTGCGGCTTGCCGGCCATGTAGACCATGCCGGCGCCCTTGCCGCCGCCCGTGAAGCCTACATCGGTAAAGAGGGCCTCTCCCGGGCCGTTCACGACACAGCCGATGATCGACAGGCTCATGGGCGTGGCGATGTGGGCCAGACGCTTCTCAAGCTCGGCCACCGTCTCGATGACGTTGAAGCCCTGACGGGCGCAGGACGGACAGGCGATGATGTTCACGCCGCGGTGCCGTAGACCTAGCGATTTGAGAATGTCGAAGCCGACGTGGATCTCCTCGACCGGGTCGGCGGCCAGCGAGACGCGGATGGTGTCGCCGATCCCGGCCCAGAGCAGATTGCCCATGCCGATGGCTGACTTGATGGTGCCGGTGCGCAAGGGGCCCGCCTCGGTCACGCCGAGATGGAGCGGACAGTCGATGGCGTCGGCCAGAAGCTGATAGGCGGCGACAGTCAGGAAGGGGTCGGACGCCTTCACAGAGATCTTGAACTCGTGGAAGTCGAGGTCCTGCAGGATGCGGGCGTGATCGAGCGCGCTTTCGACCATCGCCTCGGGGCAAGGCTCGCCGTATTTTTCGAGCAGGTGCTTTTCCAGCGAGCCGGCGTTGACGCCGATGCGCATGGAGCAACCGTGGTCGCGCGCGGCCTGAACGACTTCCTTCACACGGTCAATCGAGCCGATGTTGCCGGGATTGATCCGGAGGCACGCCGCGCCCGCCTCGGCCGCCTCGATGCCCCGGCGGTAGTGGAAGTGAATGTCGGCGACTAGCGGAACGCGAGCCTCGCGCGCGATCGTCTTGAAGGCGGCGGTCGATTCTTCGTCCGGGCAGGAAACCCGAACGATGTCGGCCCCGGCCTCTTCCAGCTGGCGGATCTGGTCGATGGTCGCGGCCGCGTCGGACGTAGGCGTATTGGTCATCGACTGGACCGAGATCGGCGCGCCGCCGCCCACGGGAACGGGCCCGACCATGATCTGGCGGCTTTGACGGCGCTCGATATGGCGCCAGGGACGGACGTGACCGATGTCGGAAGGGGAGCTCATCGCGGCCCCAAGATAGAGGCTTTGGGAGCCCGGCGCTATTGCGCCAATGCGTCCGTCTGAAGCGGCGCGGCGGCGATTTCGACCGGCGGCGGAGGCGGTTGGGCTTGCGCGGCGCGGGCGGTGGCGGCGGCCTCGGCCTGACGCAGGCGCTCCTCTGCGGCGGTCTGGGCGGCGCGATTGCGGGCCTCGACCTCTGCGGCGGCCTCACGAGCGAGGCCCTCGGCGCGGCTGTTGAGCTGCGACAGCGGGGTCAGGGCCTGTTCAAGCCGACCGACGCGCTCGCCGTTCAGGAACAGGTCGAAGGCGGCGGGATCCGGCACATCCACGACCAGACCCGGCGTGCGCGGCGCGCGGTAGGATTCGCCGGCGGCCAGCTGGCGGGCGAAGTGGACAACGCCGTCGGCGGCGCGGACCACGATGGTCGAGGCGCGGCGGGCCTGGAGGATCACACCCGAGTTGCCGGCGGCGGCGCCATAGACGGCGCCACGCGGATTGAAAGCGGCGCCGACCGGCCCGCCCATGTCGGGCGCGGCCGCAGCGGCCTGGGCGCCGGCCAGGGCAGGCGCGAGCACCTCCTCCAGGCCGGGGGTGACATAGAGGACCGGCGTAGTCTGGTCCGGCGGGGCGGGACGCGGCGCATCCAGCTCGACATCGCCGAAGGTGTGGCCGACCCGCCAGCTCTCGGGCACCGAGGCCAGTTCGGCGGCCGTCGGCGCGTCGATCAGATTGACGCGCTGGATCACGTTCCAGCCGACGAGGGCCATGACGACGGTTGCGGCGGCAATGCCCCAGACCGGCGAGCGGCGGCGCGGCTCATCAAAGGCCAGGCCAACCGGCGCTTCCAGCTTTTGCGAGGGCAGGTCGTATTCGCGGCGCAGGCGCTCAGCGGCGGCGGTTTCGTCCAGACCAAGCGCCTGGGCGTAGGACCGGGCATGGCCGATGGCGAACGGGCGCGACGGCAGGTCGGCCTTACGGCCTTCCTCCAGCGCCTGGAGATAGCGGACCGGCACGCGGGTCGCGTGGGAGAGCTCGGCCAGGGATCGCCCGCTGGCGTCACGCGCGGCGCGCAGGGCCTCTCCCAGGGTCTCGGCATTGTCCAGAGTGACGGACGGTACGGCCCGCCGTGGCTCGGCGACCTGATAAACGCCCTCTTCCGGGCCCGACTCCTGAGGCGGTACTTCTTCGCCCACGCCCAACTCACTCCGATCCCGTCCTTGTAAGGACACTGGATCAGCCCCTGATGACAGAGGCCCCCCTGACGGTTGGACGGGATAGGTCATAGCGCCCCGAAAATCAAGGTTTTCTTAAGCAATCC
Source organism: Pseudomonadota bacterium (assembly GCA_023428785.1). GTDB lineage: Bacteria > Pseudomonadota > Alphaproteobacteria > Caulobacterales > Caulobacteraceae > Brevundimonas. The sequence goes on along the minus strand of JAEYWU010000019.1, from coordinate 13,406 downwards.
GGCGGGGTGCGACGACTTGTGCCGCTATGGGCCGCCTCAAGTGGCGAGGTTCAATTTCCGGGCCAGGGATTCGACCTCTCCGCGTACGGAGCCTGATGAGCGCGTCAGCACAGGATGGAACAGCTTTCTGGCGCGCTCGAGGTCCAGCGACAGGATCATCCGTTTGACCGGCCCGACGCCCGAGGCGGGCGCCGAGAGCCGCTGGAATCCCAGCGCGATGAGGGCGAAGGCCTCCAGAGGCCTGCCTGCCATCTCGCCGCAGACCGAGACCGGCGTGCCCGAGGCGGCGCACGCCTTCTGAATCTGGGACAGGGCGTTCAGGAACGGCGGCGACAGCACGTCATAGCGGTCCGCCACCATCGGATTGGTCCGATCAGCGGCGAACATGTACTGCATCAGGTCGTTTGTGCCGACCGAGACGAAATCGGTCTGGGGCAGCAGGGCGTCCAGGTGCCACAGGAGCGCCGGCGCCTCGATCATGGCGCCGATCCGCAAGGCCGAAGGCAGGGCGCGGCCGCGCCGGCGAGCCCAGTCGCACTCGGCGTCCACCAGTTCCTTGGCCGCCCGGAACTCATCGACCGATGCGATCAGCGGGAACATGACCCTGAGCTCGCGTCCCCCCGCCGCGCGAAGCAAGGCGCGCAGTTGAAGCCGGAGAAGCGGAGGACGGTCCAGGCCGATGCGGATGGCGCGGCGTCCGAGCGCCGGGTTCTCCTCGCGACCTTCCTGAAGGAAGGTGACGACCTTGTCGCCGCCGATGTCGAGCGTGCGGAAGGTGACCGGCCGACCCTCGGCCGCATCGAGAATCCGGCGGTAGAGATCGGCCTGGGCGTCCAGGCCCGGCAGCCGGTCCTGGACCATGAACTGGAACTCGGTGCGGAACAGACCGACGCCTTCTGCGCCGGTCGCCTCCAGGGCGGCCAGGTCAGACAGCAGGCCCGCGTTGGTGAGCAGGCCGATCGGGGCGCCGTCCAGGGTGACGGCGGGCCTGTCGCGCAGGCCCGCGATGTCGGCGCGCCGCGCTTCGCGCACGGCGAGGCGAGAGCGGGCGGCCTCAAGGATGTCGGCGCGCGGGCGCAGGTGGGCCTCGCCGGACTCGCCGTCGACCACGACGAGGTCGCCCTCGGACAGCTGGTCGCGAACCCCGGCCAGACGGCCAACGCAAGGGATTTCCAGCGCCCGGGCCACAAGGGCGGCATGGCTGGCAGATGAGCCCTCCTCCAGCAGCAGACCCTTGAGAGATCCGGCCGGGTATTCCAGCAGGTCGGCCGGCCCCAGGTTTCGCGCCACGAGGATGGCGTTCTCGGGCAGGTCGCGGCGGCCGGGCTCCTCGCCGGCAAGCACGCGCAGCAGCCGGTTGGCGAGGTCCTCCAGATCGTGAAGGCGCTCGCGCAGATAGGGGTCCTTGGCGGCGGCGAAACGGGCCCTGTGCTGGGTGCGGGCGCGGTCGACCGCGGCCTCGGCTGACAGGCCGCCGCGAACGGCTTCCTGCAGCGAACGAACCCAGCCCCGGTCGTCGGCGAACATCCGGTAGGTTTCGAGCACCTCGATCGACGGGCCCGAGAGGTGGCTGACCGACAGCAGGGCGTCGATCTGGGTGCGCAGGCCCGCCAGGCCGTCGTTGAGCCGGACCTCCTCGGCGACCGGGTCCTCGGCCACGATGCGGGTCGCGGCGACCGGCGGATCGTGCAGAACCGCCTGGCCGATGGCGAGACCGTCAGCAAATTTCTGGCCCTTGATCCGCTCGGGCCGATGCGGCGCGACCTCGACGTCGCCCAGTTCGTCGATCGCGTCCTCGACGCCGGCGACGACCTCGGCCAGGACCATGGCGATCGTCTGCAGGTCCTCGATCTCGTCCTCGCCATAGGTGCGCGAGGTCTGGTTCTGGACGACCAGAACCCCGACCACCCGGCCACCACGCAGCAGGGGCACGCCGAGGAAGGCGCGGTACGGGTCTTCGCCGGTCTCGGGCCGGTAGGAGAAGCTGGGGTGGCTCGGCGCGTCGGACAGGGCCAGCGGCTCGGCGCTTCGCACCACCTCGCCGACCAGACCTTCGCCGGGCTTCAACTGGGTCGCATGGACGGCGCCGGGGTTCAGGCCCTGGGTGGCGAACAGCTCCATGTCCCCCGAGCCGCGGCGCAGATAGACCGAGCAGACCTCGGTCACCATCAGGCGTGCGATCGACTTGACCACCTGGTCCAGGCGCGACTGCGCCGGGGCGTCCGAAGCCATGACCTCGCGGATCTGCCGAAGCAGGACGCGGGGGCCGGATCCCAACGCAGGTGTCTGAGCTGTCGGCACGGCCTCCCTTTCCCCGTGAGCAAGGTCCTGACCTAAGGGACGCCGCGCCCTTCGCCAATGGAGGGAGCCAGAAAATGCGACGCTCGGCCGCGAAAGAGTCTAGAAGCGGCGGGCCATGACCCTCCCCTCAGACGGCTTCCCCCTGATCGGGGGTGAACGACATGTCGAACGGATCGCGCTGTGCACGATCGCCGACCAGGTCGGGACCCCCGCCTATGTCTATTCCGCCGCCGTGCTGCGCGAGCGGATCGCGCGATACAGCCGGGCGTTCGAAGGCCTCGACTGCCTGGTCGCCTATGCGGTCAAGGCGAACGGAAATCTTTCCGTGATCCGCACTCTGGCCGCCGAGGGTGCGGGAGCCGATACGGTCTCGGAGGGCGAGATCCGTCGCGCGATGGCGGCCGGCGTCGAACCGGACCGGATCATCTTCTCGGGCATGGGCAAGACGGATGCGGAGCTGACCTTCGCGCTCGGGCTCGACGGCCTTCAGATCAATGTCGAGTCGACACCCGAATACGAGCGGCTGGCGGCTCTGGCGCGGAAGGCCGCAAAGCGGCCGCTGATGGTCATCCGGGTCAATCCGGACGTGGCGGCGGGCGGCCACGCCAAGATCGCGACCGGCAAGACAGGCGACAAGTTCGGGGTGCCGGTCGAGGAGGCGATGGCGCTGTATCGCCGGGCCGCGGGCGAGGGCGCCGTGAGGCCCGTCGGACTGGCCTGCCATATCGGCAGCCAGATCGCGGATGTCGCGCCGTTCCGGGCGGCCTGGACGCGGCTGCGCGAGATGACCCTGGCGCTTCGGGCTGAGGGTCTGGCGGTCGAGCGGCTGGATCTGGGCGGTGGACTGGGCGTGGACTACGGCGAGGGATCGGGCGGGGTGACGCCCGCCGATCTGGCGGCTGTGGCGTGCGAGGTCGTGGGCGATCTGGGGGTCAAGCTGGCGGTCGAGCCCGGACGGTCCCTGGTGGCCGAGGCCGGGGTTCTGGTCACCCGCGTGGTCCATGTGAATCCGCGGCCGGGCGGGCCGACCTTCCTGGTGCTGGACGCCGGGATGAACGACCTGATGCGGCCGGCGCTCTATGACGCCTGGCATGATCTCAACCCGGTCACCGAGCGCGGGGGCGAGCCGGTCGCCTACGATGTGGTAGGGCCTGTCTGCGAGAGTGGAGACACCTTCGCGCGGGGGCGGATGCTGGCTCCGTTGGAGGCCGGGGATCTCGTGACCTTCGGCGGGGCGGGGGCCTATGCCGCATCGATGGCCAGCGAATACAACAGCCGGCCGGCCGCGCCTGAGGTGCTGGTCGACGGCGACCGCTGGGCGGTCGTCAGGCCGCGCGCGACCTATGACGCCATGCTGGCGCGCGAGACGCCGGCGAACTGGCTCTAGGCGGGCTCGGCCAGGCCATAGGCGGCGTGGAGCGCGCGGACAGCAAGCTCGGTGTAGGCCGCGTCGATCAGCACGCTGATCTTGATCTCGGACGTCGAGATGGCGAGCATCTTGATGCCCTTGTCGGCGAGCGCGCGGAACATGGTTTCGGCGACGCCGGTGTGACTGCGCATGCCGACGCCGACGACCGAGACCTTGGCGACGTCCTCGTCGACGCGGCATTCCTCGAAGCCGATCTCGCCGCGGATCTGCTCCATCAGGGAGGCGGCGGCCTTGGCGTCACGGCGGCCGACGGTGAAGACCAGGTTCGACAGGTCCAGAGTACGCGACTGGGACTGGACGATCATGTCCACGTTGATGTTGGCCTCGGACAGGCGCGCGAAGACGGACGCGGTCACATCGGCGCGGTCGGGCAGGCCGAGCAGGGTGACGCGGGCCTCGTCGCGGCTCATGGCGACGCCGGAAACGATACGCTTTTCCACGATCTCATCCTCTTCACAGATCACGGTGCCCCCCGTGCCGCGGCCGGTCTCGGGGTCGACGAAGCTGGAGAGCACCCGCACGGGCACCTTGTAGGCCATGGCCAGCTCGACAGAGCGGGTCTGGAGAACCTTGGCCCCCAGCGAGGCCAGTTCGAGCATTTCTTCGTAGGAGACGCGGTCCAGGCGGCGGGCCCGGGATTCGATGCGCGGGTCGGTCGTATAGACGCCGTCCACATCTGTGTAGATGTCGCAGGGGCACTCTAGCGCGGCGGCGACGGCGACGGCGGAGGTGTCCGAGCCGCCGCGGCCCAGCGCGGTGACGCGGTCATCGTCGGTGATGCCCTGGAAGCCGGGGATCACGGCGACCACGCCGGAATCCATTGAGGCGCCCAGCGCGGTCGCGTCGATGTCGGCGATGCGGGCCTTGCCGTGGGCGTCGTCGGTGCGGACCGGCAACTGCCAACCGAGCCAGGAGCGTGCGTTCAGGCCCATGGACCGCAGGGTCATGGCCATGAGGCCAGAGGTGATCTGTTCGCCGGCGGTGACGACCACGTCGTACTCATCGTCCGAGACCGGAAGGCCTTGCGCGGCCGGGCCGATCAGGTCGGTCCAGGCGACGAGCTGGTTGGTGGCGCCGGCCATGGCGGACACGACGACGGCGACCTGGCGGCCGGCGCGGACCTCGGCTGAGACGATCTCGGCGGATTTGCGGATGCGCTCGAGGTCGGCCATCGAGGTGCCGCCGAACTTCATCACCAGACGGGACATCCGTCGCCTTTCGCCTTTGCGCCAAACCGCTTGCCATGGGGCGATAGGGCGTCCATCACGCAGGCGCAATGGCTCAGCCGCAATCCAGCATCGATCCGGACGAAGTCGCGCGTTTTTCTGCGCTGGCCGACCGCTGGTGGGACGCCACGGGCCCGTTCGCGCCGCTTCACCGGTTCAACCCGGTCCGGCTGGGCTTCATCCGCAATCAGGCCGCCCGGCATTTCGGACGGGACGCGAAGACCGTCCGGCCGTTCGAGGGACTGAGCCTGCTCGACATCGGCTGCGGCGGGGGGCTGCTGTCCGAGCCGATGTGCCGGCTAGGCTTTTCGGTGACGGGCGTGGATGCGTCCGAGCGCAACATCGGGGCGGCGTCCGCCCATGCGCAGGCGCAAGGGCTCCGGATCGACTTCCGCGCCTCGACGGCCGAGGCGCTGCTGGAGGAGGACCGGCGCTTCGACGTGGTCCTGAACATGGAAGTGATCGAGCATGTCGCCGATCCCCGGGCCTTTCTGCTGGACACCGCGCGGCTGATGAGGCCGGGAGGGATGATGATCGTGGCGACCCTGAACCGGACGCTGAGGGCTCTGGCCCTGGCCAAGGTGGGCGCCGAATATGTGCTGCGATGGGTGCCGGCGGGGACGCACGACTGGAACAAGTTCCTGACGCCGGATGAGCTCAAGGGCTTCGTCGAGGGCCAGCCATTCGCGATCGTTGGGCCGTTCGGCGTGCAGTACAGCCCGCTGAAGGGCGAGTGGCGCGAGAGCGCCGACGCTTCGATCAACTACATGATGATCGTGACCCCGGTGGCCGGGGGGCCGGCCTGAGCGAACGGCGGTTGCGGCCCGGACGCGATGGGCTAGTCTCGCGCCGGACAGGAGGACCACCCCATGAGTATCCGCCCGACAGGCTATCTGCGTCAGGTCCTGGCCGATGATGAGCATGTGCTGCTGATCGCGCGGCCGCACTGGTTCGTGCTGCTGTCCAAGACCCTATTGTGGATCGTGCTGTTCGTGGCGGTGATCGCCTGGGCGATCTGGCTGAGGATGGTGGTCTCGCCGTATTGGGCCTGGGTGCTGCCGCTGGCCCTGATCCCGGGAGCGCTGTGGTTCTGGGAACATCTGGTCTGGTCCAACCAGATGAATGTGATCACCGACCGGCGGGTGGTCCAGATGGACGGCGTCCTGAACAAGGAGGTCTCGGACTCGATCCTGGACAAGCTGAACGACGTGAAGACCGAGCAGTCGCTGCTGGGCCGGATGTTCGGCTATGGCGACATCGAGATCCTGACGGCCTCGGACCAGGGGGTGAACATGCTGCGCATGATCAGCGACCCGCTCGGCTTCAAGCGGGCCATGCTGAACGCGAAGGAAGCGCTGGAAGACGAACGCCACGGCGGCCACGACTGAGGCCGAGGCGCCGGAATCCACGGTGGACGAAAAACGCCCGGGTGCTCGGCCGGGAAGCGGGCGTTCGTGCGCTTGCGGGCGAGGTCCGCGCGCTGCTGAAGCGCGGCGCGGGCGTGGCTGGAATGTCAAAGACCGCAAGGCCGGGCTGAAAGTTCAGTCCATGCCCTCGAAGATCATAGTCGGCGGGCAAACGACGGGGGTTTGGCGCGCGCCGACAGGGGCGAGAATGACGGGATTACACGGTCGAGGGGTGGGAGGATTGGTGGTGGATTACACGGTATGAACCCTTCTCCCCTTCGGGTGCCGCACCGGGAGAGGGAAAGGCGCAGCGAAAAGGGCGCCGGACCGAAGTCCGACGCCCTGAAAGTTGACCGATGGACCCTCTGGACCAGCCCGAGGGTGACGGTGTGAGTTACCGGCCCGCCACCGCAAGACCCGAGAGGGTCTCGCGCAGGGCCGTGGCGCGGCGCTGGGTCGTCGCGTCGTCGCCGGTGATGGTCAGGCCGGTGGCGAGCGCACGCAGGGCGTCGGGGGAGGCCGTGCCGGCTTCGGCCTGATCCAGGGCGGCCATGACCTCGGCGCCCGCGTCGGCCGTCAGGCCGCCGGAGCGGACGAGCTGGTCGACATAGGCGCGGGCGATGGTCGGGTGGACGGGCCAGGTGACCGGGTTCTGCTGCTGCGGGTTGAAGCGCGCGCCCTGGTCGGCGAGGCCCGCGGCGGCGAGCTCGTTGGCGGTCAGGAACTCAGACGGGGCCAGTTCCAGAACGTCGAGGCCGCGGGTGATCTCGGTGCCGTAGATGCGGCCGTCATACCAGTAGGCCGACCAGAAGCCGCCGAACTGGAAGGTCGTGTCCGACACCGGGCCCCGGTCGAAATAGGCGATCTCGAACGGGTTGTTCGGGTCGGTGAAGTCGAGCACCGAGATGCCGCCCTGGTACCAGGCCTGGACGAAGATATCGCGGCCCGGGACCGGGACGATGGAGCCGTTGTGGGCGACGCAGTTCTCACGGGCGCCCTGGGCGGCCGGGAGCTTGTAGGTGCCGCGACGCTCCAGCTGGCCGTCGACGATGTCGTAGAAGGCGTTGGCGCCCCAGTTGCGCGGGTCGGTGACCTGGCAGCGCGGACGGCCGCCGCCACCCCATTCGTCGGTGAAGAGGACGGTTTCGCCCTCGTTGTCGAAGGTGGCCGAGTGCCAATAGGCGAAGCCCGGATCGGTCACGGCATCGATGCGGACCGGGCGGCGCGGATCGGTGATGTCGAAGATGATGCCGTTGCCCGAGCAGGCGCCGGCCGCCAGGTTGCGCGACGGGAAGACCGTGATGTCGTGGCACTGGTTGGTCACGCTGGTGGTCTGGGTGCCCTCGCCGTGGTCGCCGCCGGCCCAGAGGCCCGCGACGGCGCCGGTTTCCTCGTCAGCGAAGACGCGCGGGCTGTCGATGATGCGGGCCGAGGCCGGGTCGTTCACCGGGATTTCGATGACGTCGATCGAGAACAGGGCCGTGCGCGGATCGCCCGGAAGGCCGGTGACGCAGCCGGCCAGTTCGTCGTCGCTGCGGACCGAGGAGGTGCCGGAGTTGTAGACGATGATCGAGCGCTCATCGGACGAGACGACCGAGTGGGTGTGCGAGCCGCGGCAGGTCTGGACCTGACCGACCTGGACCGGCTGGACCGGGTTGGAGATGTCGAAGATGCGGATGCCACGGAAGCGCTCTTCCGAGGCCTCGGGGCCGACGCCCTGACGGCCGCAGTCGGTGCGGCCGTTGGTGGATTCCACCGACATGATCAGCAGATCGTCGACGATGGAGACATCGCCCTGGCCGCCAGGGCAGACCACCGAGGAGATCAGCTCTGGCTGGGCGCCGCCGAGGCGGTACAGGTTGAAGCCGTGGTAGGAGCCGACCGCCATGAGGTCCTGCTGGAAGGCGATGTCGGTGTTGGCGAACGACAGGAAGGGGCCGCGCTGGCTGAAGCGGGCTTCGGCCGCGCCGTCGCGCGTGGCGCTGTCAGGCGTCGGCAGGGGCAGCGGGGCGCCCGAGGGGTTGGTCGGGTCGTAGAAGCCCTCCGGCTTGGGCAGGCTGGCCACCAGGGTCATGTTGAGGATTGCCTGTTCGGCGTCCATGAAGCCGCCGCGCAGGGTCGAGCGCGGGTCCTGCCACAGGCCGCGCAGGGCGGTGTCCATACGGCGGATCTCGGCGGCCTGTTCGTTGTTCACGTCGTTCACGAACTCGAACAGCTGGGGCTCATAGGCCGAGCCGGGGCGCGAGAGGAGATGTTCGACCATGGTCACCGCGCCGGCGTGGTGGCGGATCATCAGGTCGAGGAACATGCGGTCGAAGTCCGTACCCGAGGCGGCGGCCAGCGCCGCCATCTGTTCGGGCGTAGCCATGCCCTGCATGCCCGGATGGCCGGAGTGAGCGCCGTGGCCGGCGCCGTGCATCGCGTGAGGATCGTTGACGGCCGGGACGCTCTCGCCGCGCTCGGTCAGCCAGGCGCGCATGAAGGCCATCTCGTCGTCCTGGGAGGCGCGGATGCGGCTCGCCATCTCGACGATCTCGGGGGTGTTGGTGCGGTCGGCCACCAGGGCGGTCATGTCGACGGCCTGCTGGTGGTGTACGATCATGCCTTGCATGAAGGCGACGTCGTCGTCGGAATAGCGGTTGTCCGAGATGCGGGCCGCGTCGCGGGCCTCCAGCGTGCGGCTGGCCTGACCGGGGGCGCCCGGCTGGACAATCGGGGCCTCCTGGGCCTGGGCGACGCCCGCCGAGAGCAGAACCGCCAGCGAACAGCCGGCGAGGAAGCGGGCGGAAAGACCCTTCGACATGATCACGGACAGACCCTCCAGAGTGTGATGGCGTAACGGCTAGCGTCGGGCGCGGACGCAGCCGACTAAATTTTTGGCAATGAAACGGCGTTTGGCGAAACTCCCGGGGGCGCCCGCGCTCTGAGGGCGCGGGTCGGACGGGTGCGGCCCTCGGGGGCCGCGTCCTGGAAGACCTTCCTGAAATCCTCGCGCTTCTGGTGGATGGTGGCCAGGACCAGACCCATGGGCACGCCCAGATCGACCAGGGCGTTTTCGGCCAGCTGGAGGCTGGCCTCGGTGGTCTCGGGCACGGCGTCGGTGACGCCCAGCTTGTAGAGGCGCGCGGCGTGTTTCTCGTCTCGGGCGCGGGCGATCAGGATGATGTCCGAGCGCAGGGCTCGGACCGACTGGGCCACCTCATCGACCTTGCCGGGGGCGTCCATGGTGATGATCACGGCCTGGGCGTCGTCGAGGCCGAGCCGGTTCAGCATGTCGGGATGGGCCGCGTCGCCGTACCAGACACCTGCGCCCTCTCGGCGGGCCTGGGCAACGATGGAGGCGTCGGCGTCGACGGCGACGTAAGGGATGTCGTGGCTGGTCAGGAGCTCGCCGATCAGGCGGCCGACCCGGCCGTAGCCGACGATCAGGACGCGGGCGCCGACCGGTTCACCGGTTTCGGGCGCGTCGGAGACATCGACGTGGTTCTGGATGCGACGTTTCACCCGCGGCGCCAGGGCCGCCAGGATCGGCACAGCGAACAGGCTGAGCGTGGCCGAGATCAGGACGCCTTGCGCGAAGTCACGCGGGATGACGCCGTCTCCGATGGCCGCCGACAGGATGACGAAGGCGAACTCGCCCGCCGGGCCCAGGATCAGGGCGGTCTCGATGGCCGGGCCGGTCGGCACGCGGAACATGCGCGCCGCGATGAAGATGGCGGCCGCCTTGATGACGATGATCGAGGCCGCGAGGCTGAAGATGGTGACGGGGGCGACCGCGATGGCGTCGAAGTCCAGTCCGACCCCGACCGAGACGAAGAAGAAGCCGAGCAGCAGGCCCTTGAAGGGCTCGATCACCACCTCGACCTCCCGCCGAAATTCGGTCTCGGCGATCAGGATGCCGGCCAGGAGGGCGCCGACGGCGGCCGACAGGCCCGTCAGCTGGGCCAGGATTCCGGTGCCCAGGACCACAAACAGGCAGGTGGCCAGGAACATCTCCTGGTTCCGGGCCTTGGCGACCGAGCGGAACATGGGCCGCAGGATGGTGCGGCCCATCAGGACAATCAGGGCCATACCGCCGACGGCGGGCAGGAGGGACAGCAGGCCCCGGCCGATGGAGGCGGGATCCAGCCCCTCGTCGCCGACGCCCGACGCCAGCACCGCGACCATGACCAGAATGGGCGCGACCGCCAGGTCCTGGGCCAGCAGGATCGAGAAGGTCGAGCGACCCGCGGTCGTCTTGAGGCGTCCGCGCTCGGCCATCACCGGCATGACCACCGCCGTCGAGGACAGGGCCAGGGCCAGGCCGATGACGATGGCCCCGGCGATGTTGCGGCCCATGGCCATGAACAGCAGCGCCAGAAGGGCCGCCGAGGAAAGGATCTGGACCGTGCCGAGGCCAAAGACCATGCGCCGCATGGACTTCAGGCGCTCCCACGAGAGCTCCAGCCCGATCATGAACATGAGGAAGACCACGCCCAGCTGGGCCAGGACCTCGATCTGGTCTCTGTCCGAGATGGTCAGGATGCCCAGCCACGGCATCGCCTCGGCGAACCGGCCCAGGCCGTCGGGCCCCAGCAGCACCCCCGCCGCGAGGAAGCCAAGCACCGGGCTGATCCTGAAGCGGTTCAGCAGGGGAACGAGGATGCCCGCCGCGGCGAGGAAGACGACGATGTCCTTGTATTCTGCGGCGGCCGGTCCTTGGGTCATGGCTTCACCTTAGGGGCTGAACCGCCGCCCATGAAAATTTTTTAACGGAGCGCGGGCCCGTGCATGGTCCTATTGTGGCCCGATGAAACCGGGCGCCCCCGCGCGCGCCCGTCAGTTCGAGGGAATCCCATGAAAAAGTCCGTCCTCCTGGCCGCCAGCGCCATCACCCTGGTCATCGCCGCGCCGGCCTTCGCACAGGAAGACGAGCATCCGTGCCTGGATGAGCTGTGCAGCCTGGTGTCGATCATCGACCGGGCGGCCGACGCCCAGGCGTCCGACGGCATGATCCACGGCACCGAAGCGCCGTCGTTCGGGACCTGGGGCTTCGACATGGCCGGCCGCGACACCACGGTGTCGCCGGGCGACGATTTCAACCGCTTCGCCAACGGCCTGTTCCTGGACGCGCTGGAGATCCCGGCGGACCGCACGCGCTACGGCGCCTTCGACATGCTGGCCGAGCTGTCCGAGAACCGGACCCGCGCCCTGGTCGAGGAGCTGTCGGCGGCCCAGAACCTGGACCCGGCGTCTGACGGAGCCAAGATCGCGGCCCTGTACGCCAGCTTCATGGACACCGACCGCATCGAGGCGCTGGATTCCCAGCCGATCCAGCCGATGCTGGACGAGGTGCGCGGTCTGACCGACCACGCGGCCGTTGCGGCCTATATGGGTCGCACGACCGGCAACTTCGGCCGCTCGCTGTTCGGCACCTTCGTCAACGACGACGCTCGCAACCCGGAGGTCTATGAAGCCTATCTGGGCCAGAGCGGCCTGGGCCTGCCGAACCGCGACTACTATCTGGAAGAGCGTTTCGCGCCCAAGCTGGCGGCCTACCGCCTGTACGTCGAGCAGATGCTGGACATGGCCGGCTGGGAGAACGCCTCGGCGGCCGCCGACGCCATCGTGGCCTATGAGACCGCGATCGCCCAGTCGCACTGGACCCCGATCCAGAACCGCAACCGCGACATGACCTACAACCCCATGAGCGTGGCCGAGCTTCAGGCGGCGGCGCCGGGCTTTGACTGGCAGGCCTATCTGGGCGCGGCCGGCTACGGCGACCACAACCGCTTCATCGTGGCCCAGAACACCGCCTTCGGTCCGATGGCCCAGACCTTCGCCGACACGCCGGTCGAGACCCTGCGCGCCTGGGCTGCCTTCCACATCATTGACCAGGCCGCGCCGCTGCTGTCGGAGCGTTTCTCGGACGCCAACTACGCCTTCCGCCTGCGCGAACTGGGCGGCCAGCCCGAGCAACGCAGCCGCGAGCGCCGCGGCGTCGCCTTCGCCGAGAGCATTCTGGGCCAGCCGATCGGCCGCCTCTACGTCGAGCGCTGGTTCCCGGCCGAAAGCCGCGAGCAGATGGAAGAACTGGTCGCCAACCTGCGCACGGCGCTGGCCGGCCGCATCCAGACCCTGGAATGGATGAGCCCGGAGACCCGGGTCGAGGCGCTGGCCAAGCTGGAGCTGTTCAACGTCAAGATCGGCTATCCGGACGTGTGGCGCGACTACTCGGGCCTGGAGATCCGCGCCGATGACGCGATCGGCAACCGGGCGCGGGCCTCGGCCTTCGAATGGGCCTATCGCCTGGGCCGCCTGGGCGGGCCGGTCGACAACGACGAGTGGGGCATGACCCCGCAGACCGTCAACGCCTACTATTCCTCGACCAAGAACGAGATCGTCTTCCCGGCCGCGATCCTGCAGCCGCCGTTCTTCGATCCGAACGCGGACCCGGCCGTGAACTACGGCGGCATCGGCGGGGTGATCGGCCACGAGATCGGTCACGGTTTCGACGATCAGGGCCGCAAGTCCGACGGCACGGGCATGCTGCGCGAGTGGTGGACGCCTGAGGACGAAGAGCGCTTCGAGGTCCAGGCCGCGCGTCTGGGCGCCCAGTACGACAGCTATGAAGCCCTGCCGGGCTTCCACGTCCAGGGCGGCCTGACGATGGGCGAGAACATCGGCGACCTGGCCGGTGTGACCCTGGGGCTGGAGGCCTACCGCCTGTCGCTGGGCGGCGAGGATGCGCCGGTGATCGACGGCACGACCGGCGACCAGCGGGTCTTCTATGGCTGGGCCCAGGTGTGGCGCGCAGCCTATCGCGAGGCGCGCATGCAGCAGATGATCGCCACCGATCCGCACGCGCCGCCGCAGTTCCGCATCATCGGCCCGGTTCGCAATGTGGACGCCTGGTATGACGCCTTCGGCGTGCAGCCGGGCGATGCCTACTACCTGGCTCCGGAAGAGCGGGTTCGTCTCTGGTAGGGGCTCTAGTGGCCGCCCGCCCGCTGCCAGGCGGCACGGGCGGGCCCCCCCCCCAGGGGCCCCCCGCCCCCCCCGGCG